>NZ_VWWO01000037.1 GCF_011752935.1 Chitinophaga sp. Cy-1792 | reverse complement strand
CAGAGAAGTTAAGCCCCTTATGGCCGATGGTACTGCACAACAATGCGGGAGAGTAGGTAGCTGCCATATTTATTAAGAAAGGTCCTGGTGTTCAACCGGGACCTTTTTCTTTTATATAAGTAGAGACTACTACTAAAGTAGACGACTACACGAAGTTCAAAACTTCAGATCTCTAAAAGTAGAGATCATCTGATTACCTCCTTACAAAGTATCTACTTCT
>NZ_VWWO01000036.1 GCF_011752935.1 Chitinophaga sp. Cy-1792 | reverse complement strand
TTACTCAATCGTTGATGATGTGTGAGATCCGATCTCTTTTGCATTACTACGTTTACTCTTAAACGTTAGTAACCAAACATCTTTATAAAGAACTATTTATTTGAAAGAAGAAGGAAACAACAGCTCATAGGTTAATGAGCTCTAAAAAGGAGGTATTCCAGCCGCACCTTCCGATACGGCTACCTTGTTACGACTTAGCCCCAATTACCGATTTTACCCTAGGCGGT
>NZ_VWWO01000035.1 GCF_011752935.1 Chitinophaga sp. Cy-1792 | reverse complement strand
AAGTTCTTTGACATATTGGAGAATACAAGTTGTGTACTAAGTAGTAATACTTAATACAAAAATATTTAAAGCGAATAAGGGCGCATGGTGGATGCCTAGGATCTAAGAGGCGATGAAGGACGTGGTAAGCTGCGATAAGCTACGGGGAGATGCAAACGATCGTTACATCCGTAGATTTCCGAATGGGACAACCCGGTACACTGAAGGTGTATCACTCGAAAGAGAGCCAACGCAGGGAACT
>NZ_VWWO01000034.1 GCF_011752935.1 Chitinophaga sp. Cy-1792 | reverse complement strand
CCACCATGCGCCCTTATTCGCTTTAAATATTTTTGTATTAAGTATTACTACTTAGTACACAACTTGTATTCTCCAATATGTCAAAGAACTTTTGATTGATTGCTCAATCGTTGCTGATGTGTGAGATCCGATCTCTTTTGCATTACTTCGTTTACTCTTAAACGTTAGTAACCAAACATCTTTATAAAGAACTATTTATTTGAAAGAAGAAGGAAACAACAGCTCAGGTTAATGAGCTCTAAAAAGGAGGTATTCCAGCCGCACCTTCCGATACG
>NZ_VWWO01000033.1 GCF_011752935.1 Chitinophaga sp. Cy-1792 | reverse complement strand
AAATCGGTAATTGGGGCTAAGTCGTAACAAGGTAGCCGTATCGGAAGGTGCGGCTGGAATACCTCCTTTTTAGAGCTCATTAACCTATGAGCTGTTGTTTCCTTCTTCTTTCAATAAGTAGTTCTTTATAAAGATGTTTGATTTTAAATAGAATCACAGAGATCGAATCTCACACATCAGCAACGATTGAGCAATCAATCAAAAGTTCTTTGACATATTGGAGAATACAAGTTGTGTACTAAGTAGTAATACTTAATACAAAAATATTTAAAGCGAATAAGGGCGCATGGTGG
>NZ_VWWO01000032.1 GCF_011752935.1 Chitinophaga sp. Cy-1792 | reverse complement strand
CAGAGAAGTTAAGCCCCTTATGGCCGATGGTACTGCACAACAATGCGGGAGAGTAGGTAGCTGCCATATTTATTAAGAAAGGTCCTGGTGTTCAACCGGGACCTTTTTCTTTTATATAAGTAGAGACGACTACTAAAGTAGACGACTATACGAAGTTCAAACTTCAGATCTCTAAAAGTAGAGATCATCCGATTACCTCCTTACAGTATCTACGATCCGTTACAGTGGATCACATCTAACAGATACAAACACGAATCGTAACAGTCTTTTCTGCAGATTCACACTGAAATAAACAAGCAATAAAGTTGAAATAATTT
>NZ_VWWO01000031.1 GCF_011752935.1 Chitinophaga sp. Cy-1792 | reverse complement strand
AAATTATTTCAACTTTATTGCTTGTTTATTTCAGTGTGAATCTGCAGAAAAGACTGTTACGATTCGTGTTTGTATCTGTTAGATGTGATCCACTGTAACGGATCGTAGATACTGTAAGGAGGTAATCAGATGATCTCTACTTTTAGAGATCTGAAGTTGTAAACTTCGTGTAGTCGTCTACTTTAGTAGTCGTCTCTACTTATATAAAAGAAAAAGGTCCCGGTTTAACACCAGGACCTTTCTTAATAAATATGGCAGCTACCTACTCTCCCGCATTGTTGTGCAGTACCATCGGCCATAAGGGGCTTAACTTCTCTG
>NZ_VWWO01000030.1 GCF_011752935.1 Chitinophaga sp. Cy-1792 | reverse complement strand
CTTATGTGATCTATACTTCTGGTTCTACTGGCCGGCCGAAAGGCTGTATGCTGGAGCATCGTGGCGTGGTAAACAGATTGGAGTGGATGTGGCAGCACTATCAGTTTAGTGCAGCAGACATCATCCTGCAGAAGACCACCTTCACCTTTGATGTATCGGTATGGGAATTGTTCCTGCCGCTGTGTTGGGGCGCGCGTATGGTGTTGTGCCATAAAGATGATATCGGTGCACCGGAACGTTTACGTGCGTTGATTGCGCGTCATCAGGTGAGCTGCCTGCACTTTGTGCCGGGTATGTTCAATGCTTTTATCACTACTTTAT
>NZ_VWWO01000029.1 GCF_011752935.1 Chitinophaga sp. Cy-1792 | reverse complement strand
TCGGTAATTGGGGCTAAGTCGTAACAAGGTAGCCGTATCGGAAGGTGCGGCTGGAATACCTCCTTTTTAGAGCTCATTAACCTGAGCTGTTGTTTCCTTCTTCTTTCAAATAAGTAGTTCTTTATAAAGATGTTTGATTTTAAATAGAATCACAGAGATTAGATCTCACACATCAGCAACGATTGAGTAATCAATCAAAAGTTCTTTGACATATTGGAGAATACAAGTTGTGTACTAAGTAGTAATACTTAATACAAAAAATATTTAAAGCGAATAAGGGCGCATGGTGGATGCCTAGGATCTAAGAGGCGACGAAGGACGTGGTAAGCTGCGATAAGCTACGGGGAGATGCAAACGATCGTTACATCCGTAGATTTCCGAAT
>NZ_VWWO01000028.1 GCF_011752935.1 Chitinophaga sp. Cy-1792 | reverse complement strand
TGCCAATGGCAAGGTAGATCGCCGGCAGTTGCCCGCTCCGGAAGACTTTGGATTAAGTAGCGGAACTACGTATATACCTGCCCGTAATAACATAGAAGCGCAGTTAATAGCGATCTGGGAACAGGTACTGGGCAGGACGCCGATCGGTGTCAAAGATAATTTCTTTGACCTGGGAGGCCATAGTCTGAAAGCTACCCGGCTGGGAAGCCTGATACATAAGGCTTTTGATGTGAAGCTGCCGTTAAAGGATCTTTTCTCCAACAGCATCCTGGAACAACAAGGGGTATTGATCGCTGCGTCGCGGAAGACGATCTTTTCGCAGATCGCCCCGGCGCCACAGCAGGCGTCATATCCGTTGTCGTCTTCCCAGCGCCGCCTATGGGTGTTGAGCCAGTTTGAAGAAGGTAGTGTGGCCTACAACATGCCAGGAGTCTATACTTTGACCG
>NZ_VWWO01000027.1 GCF_011752935.1 Chitinophaga sp. Cy-1792 | reverse complement strand
TTTCCATTCTTTCAAAGAACTTTCGATTACTCTGTAGTAACCGTTGTTAATGTATGAGATCCGATCTCTGTGCCCGTTCGGCGTACATTGTAGCGTATTTGCTGTAAGAACTTTTTGTTATCCTTTCCGCGTCGTTTGCGTTGGGAGTGCAAAGGTAAGAACCTTTTTTAAAACCACCAAAACTATTTTGATTATTTTCTATTTTTATTTCATTGAATCTCAACAACTTAAATATTGGAGAATCCTTTGATAAAACATTGATAATCAAACCCGACGTGTAAAGAACTGCGCTGTTTTTGGAGCGGATGGCAAAGATAGCATCTTTATCACTCGCAGCAAAAATTATTTCAACTTTATTGCTTGTTTATTTCAGTGTGAATCTGCAGAAAAGACTGTTACGATTCGTGTTTGTATCTGTTAGATGTGATCCACTGTAACGGATCGTAGATACTGTAAG
>NZ_VWWO01000026.1 GCF_011752935.1 Chitinophaga sp. Cy-1792 | reverse complement strand
TACCACGTCCTTCATCGCCTCTTAGATCCTAGGCATCCACCATGCGCCCTTATTCGCTTTAAATATTTTTGTATTAAGTATTACTACTTAGTACACAACTTGTATTCTCCAATATGTCAAAGAACTTAGATTAATTGCTTAATCGTGAGTGGAGGATAACGGATTCGAACCGTTGACCCCCTGCGTGCAAGGCAGGTGCTCTAGCCAGCTGAGCTAATCCCCCAACAATTAATTAGTAGACCCGAGCAGATTTGAACTGCTGACCCCTACATTATCAGTGTAGTGCTCTAACCAGGCTGAGCTACGGATCTGTCTAAGGGTATCAATCTGTTACCAGATTGATGATCTTTATAAAAAGAACTACTTATTGAAAGAAGAAGGAAACAACAGCTCATAGGTTAATGAGCTCTAAAAAGGAGGTATTCCAGCCGCACCTTCCGATACGGCTACCTTGTTACGACTTAGCCCCAATTACCGATTT
>NZ_VWWO01000025.1 GCF_011752935.1 Chitinophaga sp. Cy-1792 | reverse complement strand
CTTACAGTATCTACGATCCGTTACAGTGGATCACATCTAACAGATACAAACACGAATCGTAACAGTCTTTTCTGCAGATTCACACTGAAATAAACAAGCAATAAAGTTGAAATAATTTTTGCTGCGAATGATAAAGATGCTATCTTTGCCATCCGCTCCAAAAAAAAGCGCAGTTCTTTACACGTCGGGTTTGATTATCAATGTTTTATCAAAGGATTCTCCAATATTTAAATGATTGAGATTCAATGAAATAAAAATAGAAAATAATCAAAATAGTTTTGGTGGTTTTAAAAAAGGTTCTTACCTTTGCACTCCCAACGCAAACGACGCGGAAAGGATAACAAAAAGTTCTTACAGCAAACACGCTACAATGTACGCCGGAAGGGCACAGAGATCGGATCTCATACATTAACAACGGTTACTACAGAGTAATCGAAAGTTCTTTGAAAGAATGGAAACAACAGCACGAATCAAATTAGTGATAGTTTGATTCACA
>NZ_VWWO01000024.1 GCF_011752935.1 Chitinophaga sp. Cy-1792 | reverse complement strand
AGTTCCCTGCGTTGGCTCTCTTTCGAGTGATACACCTTCAGTGTACCGGGTTGTCCCATTCGGAAATCTACGGATGTAACGATCGTTTGCATCTCCCCGTAGCTTATCGCAGCTTACCACGTCCTTCGTCGCCTCTTAGATCCTAGGCATCCACCATGCGCCCTTATTCGCTTTAAATATTTTTGTATTAAGTATTACTACTTAGTACACAACTTGTATTCTCCAATATGTCAAAGAACTTTTGATTGATTACTCAATCGTTGATGATGTGTGAGATCCGATCTCTTTTGCATTACTACGTTTACTCTTAAACGTTAGTAACCAAACATCTTTATAAAGAACTATTTATTTGAAAGAAGAAGGAAACAACAGCTCAGGTTAATGAGCTCTAAAAAGGAGGTATTCCAGCCGCACCTTCCGATACGGCTACCTTGTTACGACTTAGCCCCAATTACCGATTTTACCCTAGGCGGTTCCTTGCGGTTGCCGACTTCAGGTCCCC
>NZ_VWWO01000023.1 GCF_011752935.1 Chitinophaga sp. Cy-1792 | reverse complement strand
TCGGTAATTGGGGCTAAGTCGTAACAAGGTAGCCGTATCGGAAGGTGCGGCTGGAATACCTCCTTTTTAGAGCTCATTAACCTGAGCTGTTGTTTCCTTCTTCTTTCAAATAAGTAGTTCTTTATAATAAGATCGCCAAATGATATAGTGAGATCGAAAAGTGAAATTAAGATATCAGATTGGTACCCTTAGACAGATCCGTAGCTCAGCCTGGTTAGAGCACTACACTGATAATGTAGGGGTCAGCAGTTCAAATCTGCTCGGGTCTACAAATAATTGTTGGGGGATTAGCTCAGCTGGCTAGAGCACCTGCCTTGCACGCAGGGGGTCAACGGTTCGAATCCGTTATCCTCCACTTTTTTTAGTTCTTGAAATAAAATAATGAATGTACGCCGGAAGGGCACAGAGATCGGATCTCATACATTAACAACGGTTACTACAGAGTAATCGAAAGTTCTTTGAAAGAATGGAAACAACAGCACGAATCAAATTAGTGATAGTTTGATTCACA
>NZ_VWWO01000022.1 GCF_011752935.1 Chitinophaga sp. Cy-1792 | reverse complement strand
ATGTGAATCAAACTATCACTAATTTGATTCGTGCTGTTGTTTCCATTCTTTCAAAGAACTTTCGATTACTCTGTAGTAACCGTTGTTAATGTATGAGATCCGATCTCTGTGCCCTTCCGGCGTACATGTAGCTTGTTTGCTGTAAGAACTTTTTATTATCCTTTCCGCGTCGTTTGCGTTGGGGTTGCAAAGGTAGTGATTATCTTTTAAATCACCAAAACTTTTATAAAGTTTTTTCATCTTTAATTTACTGACTAACAATTCATTAATTATTGTAAATGAATTATATAATTCAGATAAATTAACCCTGTATTAAAAGAACAATTATTGAAATTGAAAAGTGATCCATCGTTGCAGATCATTAATAAGGAGGTATACTGGCGATTTCTATAGTAGAAATCCAATTGGCAGGTGACGAAGAACCGCTCTGCGCTTAGAGAAAGAAAAAGGTCCCGGTTTGTCACCAGGACCTTTCTTAATAAATATGGCAGCTACCTACTCTCCCGCATTGTTGTGCAGTACCATCGGCCATAAGGGGCTTAACTTCTCTGTTCGGAATGGGAAGAGGTGAACACCCTTGGCAAAACC
>NZ_VWWO01000021.1 GCF_011752935.1 Chitinophaga sp. Cy-1792 | reverse complement strand
AGGTAGCAGCAGGAGAGTGGGTGTTTGTGTACGTGATGCACCACATCATCAGTGATGGCTGGTCGATGGGTGTGCTGATCAAAGAACTGCTGCATATCTACCATGATAACAGTCCGCTACCTGTATTGCCGCTGCAGTACAAGGATTACGCAGTATGGCAGCAATCCGGCTCAGACGTCCTGTCCCAGGCCTACTGGCTGGAACAGTTCAGCGGCGAGCTACCGGTGCTGGAACTGCCGGCAGATAAGCCCCGTCCGGCGGTAAATACTTACCACGGCGGGCTGGTGCAAAAGCAGCTAGCACTCTCTGGTCTTCAATCACTGTTGCAGTCCACCGGCAGCACACTGTTCATGGGGTTAGTGGCAGCAGTGAATGCCTTGCTTTACCGCTACAGTGGCCAGGAAGATATCATCCTCGGCAGCCCGGTTGCCGGCAGAGAGCATGCCGACCTGGAAGGACAAATAGGATTTTATGTGAACACACTGGCGCTTAGAACGCGCTTCAGTGGCAGCAATAGTTATCTGCAACTACTGGAACAGGTACGGCAGGTAACAATGTCTGCGTACGAACATCAATCTTATCCCTTTGATGAGCTGGTAGATGCCTTGCCGCTCAAACGCGACATGA
>NZ_VWWO01000020.1 GCF_011752935.1 Chitinophaga sp. Cy-1792 | reverse complement strand
TACTGCACAACAATGCGGGAGAGTAGGTAGCTGCCATATTTATTAAGAAAGGTCCTGGTGTTAAACCGGGACCTTTTTCTTTTATATAAGTAGAGACTACTACTAAAGTAGACGACTACACGAAGTTTAAAACTTCAGATTTCTAAAAGTAGAGATCATCTGATTACCTCCTTACAAAGTATCACGATCCGTTACAGTGGATCACTTCTAACAGATACTACTATACGAATCTAACAGATTCGCACTTGAAATAAACAAGCAATAAAGTTGAAATAATTTTTGCTGCGAATGATAAAGATGCTATCTTTGCCATCCGCTCCAAAAAACAGCGCAGTTCTTTACACGTCGGGTTTGATTATCAATGTTTTATCAAAGGATTCTCCAATATTCAAGTTGTTGACATTCAATGAAATAAAAATAAAAATAATCAAAATAGTTTTGGTGGTTTAAATAAAGGTTCTTACCTTTGCACTCCCAACGCAAACGACGCGAAAGGATAACAAAAAGTTCTTACAGCAAACACGCTACAATGTACGCCGGAAGGGCACAGAGATCGGATCTCATACATTAACAATGATTGAGTAATCAATCAAAAGTTCTTTGACATATTGGAGAATACAAGTTGTGTACTAAGTAGTAATACTTAATACAAAAATATTTAAAGCGAATAAGGGCGCATGGTGGATGCCTAGGATCTAAGAG
>NZ_VWWO01000019.1 GCF_011752935.1 Chitinophaga sp. Cy-1792 | reverse complement strand
AAAAAGATCTTATGGTGGTTTTGCCAAGGGTGTTCACCTCTTCCCATTCCGAACAGAGAAGTTAAGCCCCTTATGGCCGATGGTACTGCACAACAATGCGGGAGAGTAGGTAGCTGCCATATTTATTAAGAAAGGTCCTGGTGTTAAACCGGGACCTTTTTCTTTTATATAAGTAGAGACTACTACTAAAGTAGACGACTACACGAAGTTCAAAACTTCAGATCTCTAAAAGTAGAGATCATCTGATTACCTCCTTACAAAGTATCTACTTCTAACAGATACAACACGAATCGTAACAGTCTTTTCTGCAGATTCACACTTGAAATATCGCTGAAAATAAATAGCAGAAAACAACTTAATAAGTTGAAATAATTTTTGCTGCGAGTGATAAAGATGCTATCTTTGCCATCCGCTCCAAAAAACAGCGCAGTTCTTTACACGTCGGGTTTGATTATCAATGTTTTATCAAAGATTCTCCAATATTTAAGTTGTTGAGATTCAATGAAATAAAAATAGAAAATAATCAAAATAGTTTTGGTGGTTTAAATAAAGGTTCTTACCTTTGCACTCCCAACGCAAATGACGCGAAAGGATAACAAAAAGTTCTTACAGCAAATACGCTACAATGTACGCCGAACGGGCACAGAGATCGGATCTCATACATTAACAACGGTTACTACAGAGTAATCGAAAGTTCTTTGAAAGAATGGAAACAACAGCACGAATCAAATTAGTGATAGTTTGATTCACA
>NZ_VWWO01000018.1 GCF_011752935.1 Chitinophaga sp. Cy-1792 | reverse complement strand
TGAACTTCTTTCCCTGCTTTTTCTTCGCTTGCAGCTTATCGATGACCTTGCCGACGCCGCCAAACTTGTCCACAATCCGCTTAATCTGAATAATCTTCGCGGCGGCTACCGCATTAGAGCCAATCGCAATAAGAATCCCGTACGAGCACTGCGCGAGATTGAAAGCATAAGGCGCCGCCCCAGGCGACGTCTCGTAGTGACTTTCCAGCCACGCGATAGTAGCTTGATCTCCCTGGCGCAGAACGTGCTCAGGGATTGAATCGATAACACGGAGAGCGCTCTCCACCGCAGTCACGTCTTCCCCGACCGCAGACGACACTAACTTCAAATCTTCCGCGGACACAATGCCCGCAGCCGAAGCAGTCACCGACTGAGTCTAAGCCGAAGCGATCCCCGTCGCCGACCCCATCGCAACAGCCACAACCAACACCGACCCGAAGACACGAGACGCAGAAGCGAACTTCTTTGTACTCACGAACGCAATCGAGCACGCCCTGCCCCCCATCGATCAAGAACCACTACCGGAAGCAATCAGACGAACACCCTCAGCAACTACGGACGAATACGCCGAAACCAACTTAAACCACCAACCCGCCGCGCCCCACCAGCAACAGCCACCGCCAATGCGCAGCGAGGCGAACAACCCACCTACGAGCAGATACACCCAAAGCAGCTCAGCCACCCACCCCCGCCACAGTCTGTTGACCTTGACCTTGCTTTTCAAAGGCATTGAACTTCGTACTCTGCCCTCTGGGTCACTCCGTGACCCGGCTGGGTGCCGCTGGGCCCGCCGGACACCTC
>NZ_VWWO01000017.1 GCF_011752935.1 Chitinophaga sp. Cy-1792 | reverse complement strand
GGTTGATTAGGAAGATCGGTCTCCACGATGTGCCCAGTAGATCTGCGTGTACGAGCACTCCGCCGAGTACCAGCCCGATCACGGCAGCTAGTCCACTTACTACTGCAAACAGACTCATTGCCCGTGGCCGGTGTTCTTCCTCGACCGCTGTCGCGATGGTGCCGAGTACCTGCGGTGGAATCATCGCCGCTGTAGCTCCTTGCGCTACACGAGCCGCAATGAGTGCTTGAGTCGTGGGAGCTGGGGCGCAGAGCAGTGACGCAAGGGTGAACAGCGTCAGGCCGATCATAAGGACTCGCTTGCGCCCATAAATGTCACCAAGTCGTCCGCAGAGGACCAGCAGTACAGTGAAGGCTACGACGTAGCCGGCCACAATAAGCTCAAGTGAGCCCGGGCCGGGATTGAGCTCTGCATCGATCTCGGCGAGCGCGACGTTGACGATGAACGAATCTGCCATCGGCAACAACGCTGCCAGTAGTACGGCTGCCAGTCCGGCGGAACTTAGTCTGGGCGGCTTTTGGTCTTCGTTCACGGCAATTTCCTCTGAACTGCCCCCACACCAGCGCCTAAGGCGGATCAACCAGACACCGAGGTATCTACCTCGTCTGCGCCGCACAACTCCGCAATCTGGCCCGGTGGCAGACCCGTGACATCGATCAAGAACTTGACGATCTTCCAACAATCGGCCGTGGTTTCATCTATCACGCCGAAACAGCGCGTATAAAGCGGAATCCATCTGAGTGCCTGTTCAGCGAGTTCCTCGCGCGTCGGTTCCGTACTGAACTCGGAGTACCCGATGCTGC
>NZ_VWWO01000016.1 GCF_011752935.1 Chitinophaga sp. Cy-1792 | reverse complement strand
TCGTCGTCGACTCCGCCGTGGGCGGTGCGCCGGGAGCGGCCCACGCCGCAGCATCGCCGGTCAGCCACGACGGCGTCTCCTCCGACGTCTCCGGCGGCGACGGCACCTGGTTGCTCGACGACATCAGCGCTCACCTGTCTGGTCACCAGCAGGTCCGGTGAGCAGACCAGGGTCTACGACCAGACGGCCATCCTCCGGAGCGCGCGTGACCGGCACCGTCATCCGCACCCACCGCGGCTCGCACGCTGTCCACGACGCATCCGACTCCGCCGGCGCACACGCGCGGCCGATCGTCACCGGCGGTTCCACCCACTCGCTGTCCTCGCCCTCGGGACAGTCGTCAGGATCGGGAGCAGCAGCGCTGCGGCCATCCGGGGTGGCGCGGACGATGACCTCGCCGCCAACCGTCGTGTCCCAGCGCCGATAGATCCGGCCCGGTACCGGGGAATCAGCACGCGGATGGCCCGCACCGTGCCCGCCCCACGCACCCGCCCCCGCCTCCTCCAGGCCCTCACGCAGCCCGTCGGCGCCCCGCCACGGAACGTCCTCGTCGAACGACTGGAAATCGCAGGCGAACCGGGCAGCGAACGCCGACGCCTCCACATCCGACACCGGCTCCACCGAACACACCGCGCGGGTCAGCAACGCCTCAGCGCCGCGCTGAACCGCAGGACGTCCGGACTGCTGCGAACGCGGAGGCTCCCGGTCGAGCCTGATCTGCGGTGGGGCGAGCTCCACGCGAGTACCGAGTACGTCTGGCGTGGGTGGCGGCTCTGACCGCTGGGACGGCGGCTCCGGTAGAGA
>NZ_VWWO01000015.1 GCF_011752935.1 Chitinophaga sp. Cy-1792 | reverse complement strand
GACGCGCTCCCCGGCCCGAGCGAGGTACTTGTCATCAACGGCGCCGGACATTCCCCGACGGTGACCCACCCCTACGCAGTCCGTACGGCCGTGGACCACTTTCTGACCGCTACAACTTTTCATTTACAGTAGGAACCCGTGACTTTCTCTCCCGATAACCGGATCACCGCGACCGCCTACATCGATCCGGTGTGCCCGTATGCGTGGGTCACGTCCCAGTGGCTACGAGACGTCGCCCGCGCCCGCCCTCTCGACCTGGACTTCCGGACGATGTCCCTTGCGATCCTCAATCAGGACCCGGCCGATCCGCTGGAGCTGACGCGGGGTTATGAGAGTGCGTGGCGCCCGGTCCGGGTCGCGGAAGCGATCGCCGCGACCCGCGGGCCCGAGCACCGTCACCGTTACTCCTACGAGTTCGGCCACCGCTATCACGAACTGCGGTAACGCCGCCGCGACACCGTGCTACGCGACACACTAGCCGCCCTCGACGCCATGACCCCCTACGGCGCCGCGGGCGACAAGGGCCGGGACGAAGCGGTGACCACGCGCCCCAACGCCGCCCTCGACGGTGTCGGCGACGGCGTCGCCACCCCGATCGTGCGGATCGGCGGGACGGGGATCGTCGGACCGGTCCTCACCGCCGTCCCCGACACTGCACGTGGCGCGGCGATCTTCGATGCGGTCGCGACGTTGGTCGCGCAACCGGGATTCACCGAGCTCAAGCGCACCCGAACGACCGACAACGATGAATGACCTCACGAGGGTGCTCGCCGCGCGGGCCCCGGACCTTCCGGATATCCCGTTGTTCG
>NZ_VWWO01000014.1 GCF_011752935.1 Chitinophaga sp. Cy-1792 | reverse complement strand
TACCTGTTCCCAGATCGCTATTAACTGCGCTTCTATGTTATTACGGGCAGGTATATACGTAGTTCCGCTACTTAATCCAAAGTCTTCCGGAGCGGGCAACTGCCGGCGATCTACCTTGCCATTGGCATTCAGCGGGAAGCTATCCAGCTGCACGAAGTAAGCCGGGATCATATAAGCAGGCAAGCTGCTTCCCAGCCACTGCCGCAGTTCTGCAAGGGCGATAGGTTTCTTACCAATAAAATACCCCACCAGGTTCAGCGTGCCCGTCTGGTCAGCTTTCGCTATCACCACGGCGGCATCAATATCAGGATGGCCATGCAGCACTGTTGCTATCTCGCCGAGTTCTATGCGATAGCCGCGGATCTTCACCTGGTCATCTATACGACCGAGGTATTCAATATTACCATCCGGCAACCAGCGGCCGATATCACCGGTACGATAGATACGCCGGCCTCCTTCAAAAGGATGCGCCACAAACTTCTCCGCAGTCAGTGCCGGTTTGTTCAGGTAGCCACGGGCAAGCCCGTCACCGCCGATGCAGATCTCACCGGTTACGCCGATCGGCTGTACGGAATTATCTGCGCCGAGTATATACAGTTGTGTATTCCAGATAGGGCGGCCAATCGGGATGCGCTGATCCCCCGGCCGGGTTGCATAGTATGTCACATCCACTGACGCCTCCGTAGGGCCGTACAGGTTATGAACAGGTGTAGTCATGCGCTCATACCAGCTGCGCACCGTTTCTGCTGATAGTGCTTCACCGCTGGTAACTATTAATCGCAGACTGCTCAGTGCAGCGGTAATATCTTCTTCTTCAAATAAAGTAGTGATAAAAGCATTGAACATACCCGGCACAAAGTGCAGGCAGCTCACCTGATGACGCGCAATCAACGCACGTAAACGTTCCGGTGCACCGATATCATCTTTATGGCACAACACCATACG
>NZ_VWWO01000013.1 GCF_011752935.1 Chitinophaga sp. Cy-1792 | reverse complement strand
GCCGACATCGCCCGGGAGGTGGTCGCCGCCGGGCGGGCGCGGGCGGCGGTCGAGGCGCCCAGCCACCTGCGCGGACACGCGCCTGAGGTGACGCTGGCCCTGCTGGCGGCGTTGTTGCACTGCCGGGAACGGGAGATCACCGACACGCTGGTCGAGCTGCTGATCTCCACCGTGCACCGGATCAACGCCCGCGCCGAGGTCCGGGTGACCAAGGAGCTGATCAAGGAGTCCAAGCGGGTCACCGGCAAGGAGAACTTGCTGTTCAGGGTCGCCGAGGCGACCGTGAACGCCGGCGACGAGCTCGTGCGCGACACGGTGTTCCCGGTCGCGCCGCAGGACGTTCTGGCCGACCTGATCGCTGAATTCAAGTCCTCCGGTCCGACCTACCAGCGCACCGTGAAGGCCACGCTGAAGGGCTCCTACACCAACCACTACCGGACTGGGCTGATCAAGCTGCTGGACGTGCTGGAGTTCCGCAGCAACAACACCACCCACCGGCCGGTGCTCGACGCGCTGGAGCTGATCACCCGCTACGCCAGCGCCGGGAACCTGCACTACTACCCGGCCGGCGAGCACATCCCGGTCCATCGCGGCCTGAGCGAGGACTGGGAGGCGCTGGTTTACAAGGACGACAAGCGCCGCCGGCAACGGGTCGTGCGCATGGTCTACGAGGTGTGCACCTTCCAGGCGCTACGCGAGCAGTTGCGGTGCAAGGAAATCTGGGTCGTCGGCGCGGACACCTGGCGCAACCCGGCCGAAGACCTTCCGACCGATTTCGAGGACCATCGCGTCGAGCACTACCAGGCGCTGCGCAAGCCGCTGGACCCCAGCCAGTTCATCGCCGACCTGCAAGCCGAGATGCGCGCCGAGCTGGAGGCCCTGCACACCGCCCTGCCGGGCTGCGATTGGTTGTCGATTAGCGACCGCGCGGCTGGCGCGGTCAAGCTGGCCCCGCTGGAGGCCTCGCCGGAGCCGCGCA
>NZ_VWWO01000012.1 GCF_011752935.1 Chitinophaga sp. Cy-1792 | reverse complement strand
TTCAATGATATCCCGCTGAACTATACGGAGCGCACCGATGTGCTGACCTCTTTCAAAAAGCAGGTAGCACAACATCCGGACCATATCGCTGTAGTGTTTGAGCAATCGCAACTCACCTATGCTGCGCTGGACAGGCTGTCTGACCAGCTGGCAGCGCAGCTGCATACACAATACCAGGTAGGGGCGGGGCACCTGGCAGGTATTATGCTGGACCGCTCTGATAAGATGATCATTGCCATACTGGGTATTCTCAAAACCGGTGCGGCCTATGTACCGGTGGATCCGGCCTATCCTGCGGCCCGCAAGGAGTTCATCATACAGGATACCGGTTTGAAGATATTGATTACCCAAACGAGCTATATTTTTGATATCAGCTATTATAAAGGAGCTATATATGCGATCGATGTGCAGCTGGATGCAGCTGATGATGTGGTTGTACCGCTTCCTGCGCCAGCAGGTTCGCAGCTGGCCTATGTGATCTATACTTCCGGCTCTACAGGCACTCCCAAAGGTTGTGCCGTTACCCGCGATAACCTGGCATCATATATCCAGTGGGCAGATCATTATTATTTTGCAGAGATAGAAAAACCGTCTTTCGGTTTGTTTACATCCCTCTCTTTTGACCTGACCATCACCAGTATTTTCTGCACACTCACGATGGGGGGCTGCCTGCATATATACGACCAGCAGGCAGATATGTCTGCTGTTTTTACGCATTATTTCAGTGCGGAGAGCAGCAGTAATTGTATCAAACTAACGCCTTCGCATATCAGTTATCTCCGTCACCTGGAATTGTCGGCAGATAATATCTGTTGCGCAATTACAGGTGGGGAGCAGGTGACCACCGAACAGGTGAGCATCCTGAAGAACATCCATACCACCATGAAGGTATATAACGAGTACGGCCCCACGGAAACAACGGTAGGTTGTATCGTTACAGAACTACACCCGGATAAGCCGGTGATCATCGGTAAGCCGATATCCGG
>NZ_VWWO01000011.1 GCF_011752935.1 Chitinophaga sp. Cy-1792 | reverse complement strand
GGCTGACGTTGCCCGGATCGGACCGGATCGAGGCCCGCACCGCCGGCCCGTCACCGTCCCCGCCGGGTTGGCCGTCGTCATCGGCACCGGCCGCGACCAAGGCGAACAGCCGAACGCGCACCGCCTCGGATAAGCGGATCGCCACCCGTGCGAACAGCAGCTCCTCGCCGCGGTGCAGCGCCGAGCGCACGATCCGGTCGACGCGGCCGCCGGTGGGCGGCTCGATACGTTCCTCCCGGCACCGGTCCAGCAGCTGGTCACGGACACGTTCAGCGCCGCGCTCGGTCTGGGTGACGGTGGTGACCAGCCACTCGGTGAGCTTGTCGGCGTCGGCGACGCTGCACTCCCGGAACCCCAGTGTCCGGCGAATCTGGCTGCGATGGAACTCGATCGTGCGGCCGGACCAGTCGTAGAACGCCAGCTCGGTCACCGGCACACCGACCTGCCGGGCCACGTAGTCCACAGCGGCGTCGGGGATCTCGCTCCGGCTGCGGGGAAACCGGCCGTGCTCGGTGTAAAAGCGCAGCAACACCGCGAACCCGAGCCGCGTCGCGCCACGCTTGCCGGCCACCATCGCCAGCTCGGCCTCGACCACCGTCCACCGATCGATCAGTTCGTCCTGACCCAGCTCACGCGCCCCGCACGGACGCTACTCCCACCCCCCGGACACCGCCGCGACCAGAGATCCAGGGTCAAGCCCCCAGCGCTCGTTTGCGGCTGATGACACGATCCTTACCGGCACCCCGGCTTGGGGGCCGTTTCGGGACATCCCTCGAAATCTCACTCTGTGCACCTGGCGGCGCGGCGCGCCACGGCGAGCGCCCACTCCCCGTGGCTCCGGGCGTCAGCGAGGCGGCGACCGACTGTGCCGATGCTGTCGCCAGTGCTGACAGCGATCTCTCGGTAGCTGAACCCCTGGAGGCGCAGATCCACGGCCCTGGCTCGACGTTGCTTGGCCCGCTGCTCGTAGCGGTCTCGGGGTTCGGCGATCATTTTTGTGACCGTGGAGCGGGATATTCCGAACTCTTCAGCGAGTTCGCGGCCGCTCTTGGTCCGACGCCGCGGAATTTGCGCTGTCATGAGAAAGCCCGCTTCGCCAATGCCTCGCGGAGCTGTCGAGATGTTTCGATCTGGTCATCGCCACGGATTCGGCCAGCGATGAGTCCGCCGTTGCGTCCT
>NZ_VWWO01000009.1 GCF_011752935.1 Chitinophaga sp. Cy-1792 | reverse complement strand
TGCCAATGGCAAGGTAGATCGCCGGCAGTTGCCCGCTCCGGAAGACTTTGGATTAAGTAGCGGAACTACGTATATACCTGCCCGTAATAACATAGAAGCGCAGTTAATAGCGATCTGGGAACAGGTATTAGGCAGGACGCCGGTCGGTGTCAAAGATAATTTCTTTGACCTGGGAGGCCATAGTCTGAAAGCTACCCGGCTGGGAAGCCTGATACATAAGGCTTTTGATGTGAAGCTGCCGTTAAAGGATCTTTTCTCCAACAGCATACTGGAACAACAGGGGGTGTTGATCGCTGCGTCGCGGAAGACGATCTTTTCACAGATCGCCCCGGCGCCAGAGCAGGCGTCTTATCCATTGTCGTCTTCCCAGCGCCGTCTATGGGTGTTGAGCCAGTTTGAAGAAGGTAGTGTGGCCTATAATATGCCAGGAGTCTATACACTAACCGGCGCATTGGATATCGCCAGACTGGAAGCTGCATTTAAAACGCTGATCGCAAGACATGAAATACTACGGACCGTCTTTAAGGAAGAGGAATCCGGTGTCGGTCAATATATCCTTGCTACTATAGATTTTAAAATAGAAGATCTTACAGATATATCTGCTTTTTGTTACACACCTTTTGACCTGAGTGCGGGGCCCTTGCTGCGTGCTGCTGTTACTGAGGTCTCAGCAGGAGAGTGGGTGTTTGTGTATGTGATGCACCACATTATCAGTGATGGCTGGTCGATGGGTGTGCTGATTAAAGAACTGCTGCATATCTACCATGATAACAGTCCGCTACCTGTATTACCGCTACAGTACAAGGATTACGCCGTATGGCAGCAATCCGGCTCAGCCGCCATGTCCCAGGCTTACTGGCTGGAACAGTTCAGCGGCGAGCTACCGGTGCTGGAACTACCGGCAGATAAGCCCCGTCCGGCGGTAAAGACTTACCACGGCGGGCTGGTGCAAAAGCAGCTGGCACTCACTGGACTTCAATCACTGGTGCAGTCCACCGGCAGCACACTGTTCATGGGATTAGTGGCAGCCGTGAATGCCTTGCTTTACCGCTACAGTGGCCAGGAAGATATCATCCTTGGCAGCCCGGTAGCCGGCAGGGAACACGCCGACCTGGAGGGACAAATAGGATTCTATGTGAACACACTGGCGCTTAGAACGCGCTTCAGTGGCAGCAATAGCTATCTGCAACTGCTGGAACAGGTACGAGAGGTAACAATGTCTGCCTACGAACATCAATCCTATCCCTTTGATGAGCTGGTAGATGCCTTGCCGCTCAAACGCGACATGAGCCGCAGTCCGTTGTTTGATGTGATGGTAGTATTGCAGGAAACAGATATCAATGAACTTATTGCACAAAGCAGCGGAACACTGCAAATAAAGCCTTATGAGGAAGCTATTGATCCTGTCAGCAAGTTTGATCTCTCTTTTGAGTTTGTAACAGCGGGTACGCAGTTACAGCTGAGTATTATTTACAACAGTGATATCTATGAAGCGGTTACTGTAGATGCAATGGCAGCTCATTTAGATCAGCTGCTGGCGGCGATTACAGCGCATCCAGATACTGCTATTCAGCAACTGGATTACCTAAGAAAAGAAGAAAAAACGCAGCTGCTATACGACTTTAATAACACAACTGCTGCTTATCCGGAAGAAAAAACGCTGGTGCATCTGTTTGCAGAACAGGTGGCCAAAGCACCTGACGCGATAGCGCTGGTTTTTGAAGAAAAGATTTTTACCTATCAGCAGCTGGATGAACATTCCAGCCAGCTGGCGCATTATCTGCGAAGTAAGTACGATATTAAAGAAGATGATTTAATAGGTGTACAACTGGAGAGAAGTGAACGGATGATCATCGCGTTACTGGCAGTGCTGAAATCAGGCGGGGCTTATGTTCCCATTGACCCTGATTTTCCACAGGACCGTATCGATTACATTGTAGCCGATAGTGCCTGCAAAGTACTGATCGATGAAGCGGAACTGTTACGCT
>NZ_VWWO01000008.1 GCF_011752935.1 Chitinophaga sp. Cy-1792 | reverse complement strand
GAAGGACGTGGTAAGCTGCGATAAGCTACGGGGAGATGCAAACGATCGTTACATCCGTAGATTTCCGAATGGGACAACCCGGTACACTGAAGGTGTATCACTCGAAAGAGAGCCAACGCAGGGAACTGAAACATCTAAGTACCTGCAGGAAAAGAAAATAAAAATGATTCCCCAAGTAGTGGCGAGCGAACAGGGAAGAGCCCAAACCGGGTCGAAGCAATTCTACCCGGGGTTGTAGGACTACTTTTAGAAAGTCAGATCAAACTGAATCATCTGGAAAGATGAGCCGTAGCAGGTGATAGCCCTGTAGGTGCAAATTCTGATGGACGTGTAGTATCCTGAGTAGCGCGGGACCAGAGGAATCCTGTGTGAAACTGCCAGTACCATCTGGTAAGGCTAAATACTCCTTAGATACCGATAGTGAACCAGTACCGTAAGGGAAAGGTGAAAAGTACTCCGAACAGGAGAGTGAAATAGTTCCTGAAACCGTGCGCTTACAAGCGGTCGGAGCTCGCAAGAGTGACGGCGTGCCTTTTGCATAATGAGCCTACGAGTTACTCCTTACTAGCGAGGTTAAGGTCTTCAGTACCGGAGCCGCAGCGAAAGCAAGTTCTAACAGAGCGCTTTAGTTAGTAGGGGTAGACGCGAAACTTTGTGATCTATCCATGGGCAGGATGAAGGTTGGGTAAAACCAACTGGAGGTCCGAACTCATTAGCGTTGAAAAGCTATGGGATGACCTGTGGATAGGGGTGAAAGGCCAATCAAACTGAGAGATAGCTCGTTCTCCCCGAAATGTTTTTAGGAACAGCCTCGGATATAGACGTGTTATAGAGGTAGAGCTACTAATTGGGCTAGGGGGCTTCACCGCCTACCAAACCCTAATAAACTCCGAATGCTATAACATAATCTCCGGGAGTGAGGCTGTGGGCGCTAAGGTCCATGGCCGAGAGGGAAATAACCCAGACTAGCAGCTAAGGTCCCTAATCGTATGTTAAGTTAATCAAACGCGGTTCAAATCCTAAAACAGCCAGGATGTTGGCTTGGAAGCAGCCATTCATTTAAAGAGTGCGTAACAGCTCACTGGTCGAGGGTTTGGGCACGGAAAATAATCGGGTATCAAACATACAACCGAAGCTCTAGGCCTAAGCGTAAGCTTAGACGGTAGGGGAGCATTCTAAACTGCATCGAAGGTGTGTTGCGAGACATGCTGGAGCGTTTAGAAAAGAAAATGTAGGCATAAGTAACGATAAACAGGATGAAAAATCTTGTCGCCGTAAGACTAAGGGTTCCTGATCAACGCTAATCGGATCAGGGTTAGTCGGGTCCTTAGGCAAAGCCGAGAGGCGTAGCTGATGGCAAGTTGGTGAATATTCCAACACCTGCTATAAATTCGATGGAGTAACGGAGTAGTGAAAGGACTGCGCACTTACGGAATAGTGCGTTAAAGGGAGTAGTTATAGGTTTTGTAGGTAAATCCGCAGAACCTGATGAACCTGATAGTACGGCAAAGCTTCGGCAGCGCTGATAATGTCCCTAATCAGACTTCCAAGAAAAACTTCTAAGGTTCGTTTATAGCAGCCCGTACCGTAAACCGACACAGGTAGTCGAGGAGAATATCCTAAGGCGCTCGAGTGATCCGTGGTAAAGGAACTAGGCAAATTGACGCTGTAACTTCGGGATAAGGCGTACCACAGCAATGTGGTCTCAGTAAAATGGTGCAACCAACTGTTTAACAAAAACACAGGGCCCTGCAAAATCGAAAGATGACGTATAGAGCCTGATACCTGCCCGGTGCTGGAAGGTTAAGGAAGGATGTTCGGAGCAATCCAAAGCTTCTGACTGAAGCCCCAGTAAACGGCGGCCGTAACTATAACGGTCCTAAGGTAGCGAAATTCCTTGTCGGGTAAGTTCCGACCTGCACGAATGGTCTAATGAGTTGCACACTGTCTCTACCACGAGCTCGGTGAAATTGTAGTATCGGTGAAGATGCCGGTTAATCGCAACGGGACGGAAAGACCCCGTGAACCTTCACTACAACTTAACATTGATTTTGAATGCCAGATGTGTAGGATAGTTGGGAGACTATGAAGCAGCTTCGCCAGGAGTTGTGGAGTCATCGTTGAAATACCAACCTTCTGTTATTTAGAGTCTAACCCGTGAAAATGGGGACATTGTTTGGTGGGTAGTTTGACTGGGGTGGTCGCCTCCTAAAAAGTAACGGAGGCTCGCAAAGGTACCTTCAGTACGGTTGGTAATCGTACGTAGAGCGTATTAGTACAAGGGTGCTTGACTGTGAGGCAAACAAGCCGAGCAGGTGCGAAAGCAGGCTAAAGTGATCCGGTGGTTCTGTATGGAAGGGCCATCGCTCAAAGGATAAAAGGTACTCCGGGGATAACAGGCTGATCTCACCCAAGAGCTCATATCGACGGTGAGGTTTGGCACCTCGATGTCGGTTCGTCACATCCTGGGGCTGGAGAAGGTCCCAAGGGTTCGGCTGTTCGCCGATTAAAGTGGCACGTGAACTGGGTTCAGAACGTCGCAAGACAGTTCGGTCCCTATCTGTTGTGATCGTTAGTAAATTGAGAGGACATGACCTTAGTACGAGAGGACCGGGTCGTACATACCGCTGGTGTATCTGTTGTGCCGCCAGGTGCAGTGCAGAGTAGCTATGTATGGATAGGATAAACGCTGAAAGCATCTAAGCGTGAAACCTGCTTCAAGATGAGTTTACTTTTAAGGGCCGTCGGAGACTACGACGTTGATAGGTTACAGGTGTAAAGGTGGTAACATCACAGCCGAGTAATACTAATTGCCCGTAAGCTTTAACTTTATTTATTACTTGTTGGAAACAACAATCTTAGTATACAACTCTTCAATATGTTATCTTATTAGTTTGCTGTAAAGCAAAAAGATCTTATGGTGGTTTTGCCAAGGGTGTTCACCTCTTCCCATTCCGAACAGAGAAGTTAAGCCCCTTATGGCCGATGGTACTGCACAACAATGCGGGAGAGTAGGTAGCTGCCATATTTATT
>NZ_VWWO01000007.1 GCF_011752935.1 Chitinophaga sp. Cy-1792 | reverse complement strand
TTCAGTGGCAGCAATAGTTATCTGCAACTACTGGAACAGGTACGGCAGGTAACAATGTCTGCGTACGAACATCAATCTTATCCCTTTGATGAGCTGGTAGATGCCTTGCCGCTCAAACGCGACATGAGCCGCAGCCCCCTGTTTGATGTGATGGTAGTATTGCAGGAAACAGATATCAATGCGCTCATCGCACAAAGCAGCGGAGCGCTGCAAATAAAGCCTTATGAGGAAGCTATTAATCCTGTCAGCAAGTTTGACCTGAATTTCATATTTGAACCACAGCAGGATGGATTACAGCTTAGCATAGAATACAACAGTGACTTGTTCCACGCTGATACGATAGCAAGAATAGCTACCCATCTGGATCAGCTGCTGGCAGCGATTGTAGCCCATCCTGCTATTGCTATTCAACAGCTGGATTACCTGGGCAATGAAGAACGCACTGCCATCCTGTACGACTTTAACAATACAACAATCGCTTACCCTTCTGATAAAACGATTACTGCGCTCTTTGCTGCACAGGCGGCGAAAACACCGGAGAAAACAGCGCTTGTATTTGAATCATTGTCGCTCACTTACCATGAGCTGGATGTGCTTTCCAATCAGCTAGCGCATTACTTACAGGAGCAGTACCACCTTGGGCCTGATGACCTGGTAGGCGTGATGCTGGAGCGCAGTGAGTGGCTGATGGTTGCAGTGCTGGGTGTCTTAAAATCAGGGGGAGCTTATGTTCCCATCGATCCTGATTATCCGCAGGAGCGCATTGATTATGTGCTGGAAGATACCAGCTGTAAAGTGCTGATCGACGTGGCCGTATTGTCCCGTTTTAAATCGGTACAGCCGGCCTACGATACAACGCCGGTATCTACGGTTAACCAGCCGCAGGACCTGGCTTATGTGATGTATACCTCCGGTTCTACGGGCAAGCCGAAAGGGGTAATGGTGACCCATCAGAACGTAGTAAGACTGGTAACAGAACAGAACTATATCAGTCTAACCGGTGATGAAATACTGCTTTCTACCGGCGCGCTGTCCTTTGATGCAACGACCTTTGAATACTGGTCAATGTTGCTGCATGGTGGTAAACTGGTGCTGTGCAGTCAGGATGCACTGCTGGATGAACAACAGCTGGCAGGCCTGATTACCGAACATGGAGTAGATGTGATGTGGTTTACCAGCGGCTGGCTGAACCAGCTGGTGGACAAGGATATCAAGGTATTTGAGGGTCTTGGAACGGTGATCACCGGAGGAGATAAGCTCTCTCCGTTACATATCCATACCTTACAACAATATTATCCTTCGCTGCGGATTATTAACGGTTACGGGCCAACGGAGAATACAACTTTCTCACTTACCTATCATATCGGAAATGCCGGACAAACGCTGTCGGATATACCTGTTGGCAGGCCTATCCACCACAGCACGGCCTACATCCTGGATGCTGCCGGACAGTTATGTCCGATAGGCGTACCAGGGGAGATCGTAGTAGGCGGCGATGGTATTGCGCGGGGCTACCTGAACAATGCAGAACTCACCGCCGCACGTTTCATTTCAGATCCCTTCCAGCCTGGCCGCCGCCTTTATCGCACCGGTGATATTGGCCGCTGGCTGCCGGATGGCAATATTGCCTTCCTTGGCCGAAAGGATGATCAGGTGAAAATCCGCGGCTATCGCATAGAGCCGGGTGAGATCACCCATGCGCTGCAATCCCATCCTGATGTAGATGCCGCCATCGTGGTAGTGCGTACCACATCGCAAGGGGAGAAGGAGTTGGTGGCCTACCTGACCAGTGCGCAGTCCCTGCATAGCACTGTGCTGAGAAGCTGGCTGGACCAGCTGCTACCGGCACATATGATCCCGGCTTATTTCGTTCAGCTGGATAGCTTCCCGCTGAATGCCAATGGCAAGGTAGATCGCCGGCAGCTGCCCGCTCCGGAAGACTTTGGATTAAGTAGCGGAACTACGTATATACCTGCCCGTAATAACATAGAAGCGCAGTTAATAGCGATCTGGGAACAGGTGTTGGGCAGGACGCCGGTCGGTGTCAAAGATAATTTCTTTGACCTGGGAGGCCACAGCCTGAAAGCTACCCGGCTGGGAAGCCTGATACATAAGGCTTTTGATGTGAAGCTGCCGTTAAAGGAACTTTTCTCCAACAGCATTCTGGAACAACAGGGGGGATTGATCGCTGCGTCGCGGAAGACGATCTTTTCGCAGATCGCAGCGGCGCCTGAGCAGGCATCATATCCGTTGTCGTCTTCCCAGCGCCGTCTATGGGTGTTGAGCCAGTTTGAAGAAGGTAGTGTGGCCTATAATATGCCAGGGGTCTATACTTTGACCGGTGCATTGGATATCGCCAGACTGGAAGCTGCCTTTAAAACACTGATCGCCAGACATGAAATACTACGGACCGTCTTTAAAGAAGAGGAATCCGGCGTACAGCAATATATCCTTGCAGCTATAGATTTTAAGATAGCAGCTCTTACAGATATATCTACATTTTGTTACATACCTTTTGATCTGAGTGCGGGCCCCTTGCTGCGGGCCGCTGTTGGGGAGGTCTCAGCAGGAGAGTGGGTGTTTGTGTATGTGATGCACCACATCATCAGCGATGGCTGGTCGATGGGCGTGCTGATTAAAGAACTGTTGCATATCTACCATGATAACAGTCCGCTACCTGTATTACCGTTGCAATACAAGGATTACGCCGTATGGCAGCAATCCGGCTCAGACACCATGTCCCAGGCCTACTGGCTGGAACAGTTCAGCGGCGAGCTACCAGTGCTGGAACTACCGGCAGATAAGCCCCGTCCGGCGGTAAAGACTTACCACGGCGGCCTGGTGCAAAAGCAGCTGGCGCTCACAGGTCTTCAAGCACTGTTGCAGTCCACCGGCAGCACACTGTTCATGGGGTTAGTGGCAGCAGTGAATGCCTTGCTTTACCGCTACAGCGGCCAGGAAGATATCATCCTGGGTAGCCCCGTAGCAGGCAGGGAACACGCCGACCTGGAAGGACAAATAGGATTCTATGTGAACACGCTGGCGCTGAGAACGCGCTTCAGTGGCAGCAATAACTATCTGCAACTGCTGGAACAGGTACGACAGGTAACGATGTCTGCCTATGAACATCAATCTTATCCCTTTGATGAGCTGGTAGATGCGTTGCCGCTCAAACG
>NZ_VWWO01000006.1 GCF_011752935.1 Chitinophaga sp. Cy-1792 | reverse complement strand
TCATGTCGCGTTTGAGCGGCAAGGCATCTACCAGCTCATCAAAGGGATAAGATTGATGTTCGTACGCAGACATTGTTACCTGCCGTACCTGTTCCAGTAGTTGCAGATAACTATTGCTGCCACTGAAACGCGTTCTAAGCGCCAGTGTATTCACATAGAATCCTATTTGTCCTTCCAGGTCGGCGTGTTCCCTGCCGGCTACCGGGCTGCCGAGGATGATATCTTCCTGGCCGCTGTAGCGGTAAAGCAAGGCATTCACTGCTGCCACTAATCCCATGAACAGTGTGCTGCCGGTGGACTGCAACAGCGATTGAAGACCAGTGAGGGCAATCTGCTTTTGCACCAGGCCGCCGTGGTAAGTCTTTACCGCCGGACGGGGCTTATCTGCCGGTAGTTCCAGCACCGGTAGCTCGCCGCTGAACTGTTCCAGCCAGTAGGCCTGGGACTGGGCGGCTGAGCCGGATTGCTGCCATACTGCGTAATCCTTGTACTGTAGCGGTAATACAGGTAGCGGACTGTTATCATGGTAGATATGCAGCAGTTCTTTGATCAGCACACCCATCGACCAGCCATCACTGATGATGTGGTGCATCACGTACACAAACACCCACTCTCCTGCTGCTACCTCCCCAACAGCGGCACGCAGCAAGGGGCCCGCACTCAGGTCAAAAGGGGTGTAACAAAATGTAGATATATCTGTAAGATCTTCTATCTTAAAATCTATAGCAGCAAGGATATATTGACGGACACCGGATTCCTCTTCCTTAAAGACGGTCCGTAATATTTCATGTCTTGCGATCAGTGTATTAAAGGCGGCTTCCAGTCTGGCGATATCCAAGGCGCCGGTCAAAGTATAGACTCCTGGCATGTTGTAGGCCACACTACCTTCTTCAAACTGGCTCAACACCCATAGGCGGCGCTGGGAAGACGACAACGGATATGACGCCTGCTGTGGCGCCGGGGCGATCTGTGAAAAGATCGTCTTCCGCGACGCAGCGATCAATAACCCCTGTTGTTCCAGGATGCTGTTGGAGAAAAGTTCCTTTAGCGGCAGCTTCACATCAAAAGCCTTATGGATCAGGCTTCCCAGCCGGGTAGCTTTCAGGCTGTGGCCTCCCAGGTCAAAGAAATTGTCTTTGACACCGATCGGCGTCCTGCCCAGTACCTGTTCCCAGATCGCTATTAACTGCGCTTCTATGTTATTACGGGCAGGTATATACGTAGTTCCGCTACTTAATCCAAAGTCTTCCGGAGCCAGCAGCTGCCGGCGATCTACCTTGCCATTGGCATTCAGCGGGAAGCTATCCAGCTGCACGAAGTAAGCCGGGATCATATGTGCCGGTAGCAGCTGGTCCAGCCAGCTTCTCAGCACAGTGCTATGCAGGGACTGCGCACTGGTCAGGTAGGCCACCAACTCCTTCTCCCCTTGCGATGTGGTACGCACTACCACGATGGCGGCATCTACATCAGGATGGGATTGCAGCGCATGGGTGATCTCACCCGGCTCTATACGATAGCCGCGGATTTTCACCTGATCGTCCTTGCGGCCAAGGAAGGCAATATTACCATCCGGCTGCCAGCGGCCGATATCACCGGTGCGATAAAGGCGGCCACCAGGCTGGAAGGGATCTGAAATGAAACGTGCGGCCGTGAGTTCTGCATTGTTCAGGTAACCCCTCGCAATACCATCGCCACCTACTACGATCTCCCCTGGTACGCCTATCGGACATAACTGACCGGCAGCATCCAGGATGTAGGCCGTGCTGTGGTGGATAGGCCTGCCAACAGGAATATCCGACAGCGTTTGTCCGGTATGATAGGTAAGTGAGAAAGTTGTATTCTCCGTTGGCCCGTAACCGTTAATAATCCGCAGCGAAGGATAATATTGTTGTAAGGTATGGATATGCAATGGGGAGAGCTTATCTCCTCCGGTGATCACCGTTCCAAGACCCTCAAATACCCTGATATCCTTGTCCACCAGCTGGTTCAGCCAGCCGCTGGTAAACCACATCACATCTACTCCATGTTCGGTAATCAGGCCTGCCAGCTGTTGTTCATCCAGCAATGCATCCTGACTGCACAGCACCAGTTTACCGCCATGCAGCAACATTGACCAGTATTCAAAGGTCGTCGCATCAAAGGACAGCGCGCCGGTAGAAAGCAGTATTTCATCACCGCTAAGACTTATATAGTTCTGTTCTGTTACCAGTCTTACTACGTTCTGATGGGTCACCATTACCCCTTTCGGCTTGCCCGTAGAGCCGGAGGTATACATCACATAAGCCAGGTCCTGCGGCTGATTAACCGTAGATACCGGCGTTGTATCGTAGGCTGACCGTACCGATTTAAAGCGGGACAATACGGCCACATCTATCAGCACTTTACAGCTGGTATCTTCCAGCACATAATCAATGCGCTCCTGCGGATAATCAGGATCGATGGGAACATAAGCCCCGCCTGACTTTAAGACACCCAGCACTGCAACCATCAGCCACTCACTGCGCTCCAGCATCACGCCTACCAGGTCATCAGACCCAAGGTGGTACTGCTCCCGTAAGTAATGCGCTAGCTGATTGGAAAGTATATCCAGCTCATGGTAAGTGAGCGACAATGATTCAAATACAAGCGCTGTTTTATCCGGTGTTTTCGCTGCCTGTGCAGCAAAGAGCGCAGTAATCGTTTTATCAGAAGGGTAAGCGATTGTTGTATTGTTAAAGTCGTACAGGATGGTAGCTCGTTCTTCATTGCCCAGGTAATCCAGCTGTTGAATAGCAATAGCAGGATGTGCTACAATCGCTGCCAGCAGCTGATCCAGATGGCTAGCTATCCTTGTTATCGTATCAGCGTGGAACAAGTCACTGTTGTATTCTATGCTAAGTTGTAATCCATCCTGCTGTGGTTCAAATATGAAGTTCAGGTCAAACTTGCTGACAGGATTAATAGCTTCTTCATAAGGCTTTATTTGCAGCGTTCCACTGCTTTGTGCTATGAGCGCATTAATATCTGTTTCCTGCAATACTACCATCACATCAAACAGGGGGCTGCGGCTCATGTCGCGTTTGAGCGGCAAGGCATCTACCAGCTCATCAAAGGGATAAGATTGATGTTCATAGGCAGACATCGTTACCTGTCGTACCTGTTCCAGCAGTTGCAGATAGCTATTGCTGCCACTGAAGCGCGTTCTCAGCGCCAGTGTGTTTACATAGAATCCTATTTGTCCTTCCAAGTCTGCGTGTTCCCTGCCGGCTACCGGGCTGCCGAGGATGATATCTTCCTGGCCGCTGTAGCGGTAAAGCAAGGCGTTCACGGCTGCCACTAATCCCATGAACAGTGTGCTGCCGGTGGACTGCAACAGCGATTGAAGACCAGTGAGGGCAATCTGCTTTTGCACCAGGCCGCCGTGGTAAGTCTTTACCGCCGGACGGGGCTTATCTGCCGGTAGTTCCAGCACCGGTAGCTCGCCGCTGAACTGTTCCAGCCAGTAGGCCTGGGACTGGGCGGCTGAGCCGGATTGCTGCCATACTGCGTAATCCTTGTACTGTAGCGGTAATACAGGTAGCGGACTGTTATCATGGTAGATATGCAGCAGTTCTTTGATCAGCACACCCATCGACCAGCCATCACTGATGATGTGGTGCATCACGTACACAAACACCCACTCTCCTGCTGCTACCTCCCCAACAGCGGCACGCAGCAAGGGGCCCGCACTCAGGTCAAAAGGGGTGTAACAAAATGTAGATATATCTGTAAGATCTTCTATCTTAAAATCTATAGCAGCAAGGATATATTGACGGACACCGGATTCCTCTTCCTTAAAGACGGTCCGTAGTATTTCATGTCTTGCGATCAGCGTTTTAAATGCAGCTTCCAGTCTGGCGATATCCAAGGCGCCGGTCAAAGTATAGACTCCTGGCATATTATAGGCCACACTACCTTCTTCAAACTGGCTCAACACCCATAGGCGGCGCTGGGAAGATGACAACGGATAAGACACCTGCTCAGGCGCCGGGGCGATCTGTGAAAAGATCGTCTTCCGCGACGCAGCGATCAATAACCCCTGTTGTTCCAGTATGCTGTTGGAGAAAAGTTCCTTTAGCGGCAGCTTCACATCAAAAGCCTTATGGATCAGGCTTCCCAGCCGGGTAGCTTTTAGGCTGTGGCCTCCCAGGTCAAAGAAATTATCTTTTATACCGATCGGAGTCCTGCCTAGTACCTGTTCCCAGATCGCTATTAACTGCGCTTCTATGTTATTACGGGCAGGTATATACGTAGTTCCGCTACTTAATCCAAAGTCTTCCGGAGCCGGCAGCTGCCGGCGATCAATCTTACCGCTGGCATTCAGCGGGAAGCTATCCAGCTGCACGAAGTAAGCCGGTATCATATAAGCAGGCAGGCTGCTTCCCAGCCACTGCCGCAGCTCTGCAAGTGCGATAGACTTTTTGCCAATAAAATACCCCACCAGGTTCAGCGTGCCCGTCTGATCAGCTTTCGCTATCACCACGGCGGCATCAATATCAGGATGACTATGCAGCACTGTAGCTATCTCTCCGAGTTCTATACGATAGCCGCGGATCTTCACCTGGTCATCTATACGGCCGAGGTATTCAATATTACCGTCCGGCAGCCAGCGGCCGATATCACCGGTGCGATAGATACGACGACCTTCTTCAAAGGGATGCGCCACAAACTTCTCCGCAGTCAGTGCCGGTTTGTTCAGGTAGCCACGGGCAAGCCCGTCGCCGCCGATGCAGATCTCACCGGTTACGCCGATCGGCTGTACGGAATTATCTGCACCGAGTATATACAGTTGTGTATTCCAGATAGGGCGGCCAATCGGGATGCGCTGATCCCCCGGCCGGGTTGCATAGTATGTCACATCCACTGAGGCCTCCGTAGGGCCGTACAGGTTATGAACAGGTGTAGTCATGCGCTCATACCAGCTGCGCACCGTTTCTGCTGATAGTGCTTCACCGCTGGTAACTACCAGTCGAAGACTGCCCAGCGCAGCGGTAATATCTTCTTCTTCAAATAAAGTAGTAATGAAAGCATTGAACATACCCGGCACAAAGTGCAGGCAGCTCACCTGGTGACGCGCGATCAACGCACGTAAACGTTCCGGTGCACCGATATCATCTTTATGGCACAACACCATACGCGCGCCCCAGCACAGCGGCAGGAACAATTCCCATACCGATACATCAAAGGTGAAGGTGGTCTTCTGCAGGATGATGTCTGCTGCACTAAACTGATAGTGCTGCCACATCCACTCCAATCTGTTCACCACACCACGGTGCTCCAGCATACAGCCTTTCGGCCTGCCGGTAGAGCCAGAAGTATAGATCACATAAGCCAGATCATAGGGTTGGTTGATGATAACAGGAGCTGTTATCTCATAAGATGATTGTACTGATGCAAAGCGTAACAGTTCTGCTTCATCGATCAGTACTTTGCAGGCACTATCGGCTACAATGTAATCGATACGGTCCTGTGGAAAATCAGGATCAATGGGAACATAAGCCCCGCCTGATTTCAGCACTGCCAGCAACGCGATGATCATCCGTTCACTTCTCTCCAGTTGCACACCTATTAAATCATCTGCTTTAATATCGTACTTACTTCGCAGGTAATGCGCCAGCTGGCTGGAATACTCATCCAGCTGCTGATAGGTAAAAACACTTTCTTCAAAAACCAGCGCTATCGCGTCAGGTGCTTTGGCCACCTGTTCTGCAAACAGATGCACCAACGTTTTATCTTCCGGATAAGCAGCTGCTGTATTATTGAAACCATGCAACAATTGTGTTTTTTCTGCTGCACTTAAATAATTCAGCTGGTTCAGTGATGCTTCGGGGCTTTCAACGATCGCATGCAGCAACTGTTCGAAGTGTTGCAGCAAGGCGTTAGCAGTTACAGCGGTATAGATATCACTGTTGTAAATAATACTAAGCTGTAACTGCGTACCTGCTGTTACAAACTCAAAAGAGAGATCAAACTTGCTGACAGGATTAATAGCTTCCTCATAAGGCTTTATTTGCAGCGCTCCGCCGCTTTGTGCTATGAGTGCATTGATATCTGTTTCCTGCAATACTACCATCACATCAAACAGGGGGCTGCGGCTCATGTCGCGTTTGAGCGGCAACGCATCTACCAGCTCATCAAAGGGATAAGATTGATGTTCATAGGCAGACATCGTTACCTGTCGTACCTGTTCCAGCAGTTGCAGATAGTTATTGCTGCCACTGAAGCGCGTTC
>NZ_VWWO01000005.1 GCF_011752935.1 Chitinophaga sp. Cy-1792 | reverse complement strand
GCGCAGCATAGGTGAGTTGCGATTGCTCAAACACTACAGCGATATGGTCCGGATGTTGTGCTACCTGCTTTTTGAAAGAGGTCAGCACATCGGTGCGCTCCGTATAGTTCAGCGGGATATCATTGAACGCAGTTAACAGCTGCTCTTTTTCTTTTGCGGTAAGGATGTTCAGTTGGTTCAGCGGCACCAGAGGCGCCTGGATAACAGACCGCAGGAGTTCTTCCATATGGGCCAGCAGCCGCTGGATGGTCTCCTCCTGGTAAATATCTGTATTGTATTCTATCCCTGCATAAAAAGATCCGTTAGCGGTTTCTATCAGGTTAAAGGAGAGATCAACTTTGCATTGCAGATAGCCTTCGCCTTCAAAGCTGCGGATCTTCAGGCCGCCGGGGCCTTCTACGCCTGACGTGTCACGCTCCCGTTCTGTTACGGCCAACAGCACATCAAAAAGCGGGTTACGGCTTCTGTCGCGCAGCAATTGCAACTCACCCACCAGCTCATCCAGCGGATATGCCTGGTGCTCAAAAGCCTTAAGCGTGGTATCTTTTATGTAGGTCAGCAGCTGTACGAAGTTCCAGTCGGGGTTGAAACGCATCCGGAGTGGCAAGGTGTTGATATAAGCACCGATCTGGTCTTCCAGGTCTTTATGATCCCTGCCGGCAACAGGGCTGCCGATCACGATGTCTGTTTGTCCGGTGTGATAGTATAGCAAAGCATTTACGGCGGCAAGCAGGCTCATAAAAAAGGTAGCGCCCTGTTCCCAGCCGAGTGTCTTGATACCCGCGCCCAGCGAGGCATCCATGATCCTGCTGGCCAGCGCGCCGTTATACGTTTTGATGGCCGGGCGTGGACGATCGCCGGGTAATTCCAGCACTGGCAGCTCGCCTTCAAATTGTTGCAGCCAGTAAGCCTGGTGTGCTTGTCCGGGCTGACTACCCAGCTGTTCCTGTTGCCAGGCAGCATAATCCTTATAGTGGATGCGCAGTGGCGCCGGCTGAAAAGTAGTAGTGCCGGTATGCATTTCATAGAACTGTAACAGCTCACGGAGCAGGATTCCCATCGACCAGCCGTCGCTGATGATATGATGCATCACATAGGCAAACACCCATTTATCGGGGGCCGTCCGGATCACAGCCGCCCGCAGCAGCGGGCCATGCGCCAGATCAAACGGCGCAGCTACCTGCGCTCTTACCAACGCATGCAGTGCGGCGCTGGTATGCTCCCCGCTCAGGTCTGTGATGTGAAGCTGAAAGCCGCTATCTTCCGGCGGCAGCACCCACTGCCTGATCTCCCCGGTCTCATCGTCACGAAACACTGTACGCAAACTTTCATGCCGGGAGATAAGTGAATGGAACGCGGCGGCCACTGCAGCGGTATCCAACAGGCCTTCAAAAAGATAGACACGCGGAATGTTATAGGCGACATTGCTGTCTTCCAGTTGGCTCAACAGCCACAAACGGCGTTGCGAAGAAGAGAGTACATAACTCTCCTGCGACGCAACTGCCGGAATATTGGTAAACGATTTTTGCTGGTTCTTGCGGAACCAGGCGATCAGACTGTCTTTGTGCAGGTGGATCTTTTGCAGTAAATCCTCGCTCAATAGCGCATCATGCGGCTCGATAGCCAGCTCTTCTCCCGAAAAAGACAATCGTACGTTGGCTGCTCTCAAATCGCGGATAATAGTTTTAACGTCTTTCATAATTTTTTAATAGCGGTTAACACATGCTTACATATACTTTTCTTTCTCCTTTGAAGGGCATCCTGCCATGCGCCATCAACATATTATCCAGCATCAGCACATCGTTTTTCTGCCACGGGAATTTAATGGCGCATTTAAAATGGAGGTCGGTGATCTGCTTCAGGTCGGCCTCTGCGATCTCCTCTCCATTGCCATAATAGGCGTATTGGGGAAACTTATGTTTGTTACGGGAATGGATCAGTTTCAAGCCACGGTAGATCTCATCAGGAAGACCGGAAGGATGGAACTGGTTAGCCTGGTTGAACCATACTTTTTCGCCGGTTACCGGATGTTGGGCCACCCCTAATCCCTGCTGGCTCAAACAAAGATTATTACCATCCCAGGTATAGGAGATGTTACTCTCGTCACAATATTTTTCAACTACGGACTTGTCGGATGTTTCAAAAGTATCCATCCAGGTTTTGCCAACACCCGCTGCACCACTGAGGTAGCGGGTATATCTCACGCCATATTTTTCAAATCGCTCTACAATGCCGGGGTCCAGCACTTCCAGAATTTTGCGGCAGTCTACGATTGGTGTTTCCCCACCTTCTTCCGCGGGCGTATGACAGTAAAAGAAGATGGTGCCCGGCCATTTGCTGGAATAGGATAATTCATTATGAAGAGAGATACTCAGCTCTTTTGGATATTCGGTAGACGTATATACATCATTGGATAATTTGGTACGTGGAGAGTTGCCATCCACGTAGTCGAAGGCTACGTTGCCGGCAAATATCTCCTTCACTTTCAGCAGGCCATCGCGATTATTGACGTTGAAGTTCCTGAACAGGATGGCGCCGGTTTTCAGCAACTGTTGGCCGATCTCTTCCCTGTTGGCGGAAAGGTGTGCCAGCAGTGCATCGAGTTCGAGATTAACGATACCTTCCGGGCGGATGATGTTAACAGTTTGCCCTTCGGCAGAAAAAGATTCCATGATGATCGTATGTTCCATGTAACTGAGTTTTCTGGGATAGATAAATGATTTACTGCTGCATCCAGCGGATGTTTTCTATTTCTTCCGCCAGCGCTTCGATATTAGGTTCCAGGAAAAAGTTTGTCAGATCTATTTCGACGTTGAACTGCTCGTGGATACGCAGCACGATTCTGATCGCTTTGAGGCTGTGTCCTCCGAGATCAAAGAAGCTGTCTTTGATACCGATCTTGTCTTTACCGGCTTCCAGCACTTCGCTCCAGATGGCCACCAGCTGTTCTTCCACTTCTGTACGCGGTGCTACATATGCCGTAGCCGATGTAGCGCTTTGCGCATCGGGCAGCGGCAATGCCCTGCGGTCGATCTTACCGTTGGCGGTGAGCGGCAGCATATCCATACGAACAAAATGTGCAGGCATCATATAAGCAGGCAACGAGGTTTGCAAGCTGTTACGCAAGTCGGCGAGATCAAACTCACTGCCAGCCGAAAACCAGGCTACCAGCTGCTTTTCAGCGGAGGCGCCATCCACTGCCATCACGATGGCCGATGTGATATGCGACTGCCGCAACAGCACATTGGTGATTTCTCCCGGCTCTATCCGGAAGCCCCTGATCTTCACCTGGTCGTCTTTACGGCCGATGAAAGCAATGCTGCCGTCATGCAGCCTACGTCCAAGGTCACCGGTACGGTAGATCCTGGCATTATCACGGAAAGGATCGTTCACAAATTTTTCTGCGGTAGCATCCGGGCGGTGCAGGTATCCCATGGCGAGGCCTTCTCCGCCGATGCAGATCTCTCCGGCAGCGCCGGACGGCACCAGCTGCTGATAGTCATCAAGCAGGTATACATAGTTGTTGCCGAAAGGAATGCCCAGCGAGATAGCAAGATGTTGATCGTGAATATTAATCTGGCGCGCCAGCTTGCCTACGGTGGTTTCGGAAGGGCCGTAGTGGTTATATACCTGGCAGGTAGCGCCAGCAGATTGCAGCAACCGGATCACATCCATGGTGAGCTGCTCACCGCCGAATATGAGGCACTTGAGCGGAATGAAAGCATGGTGCGCACCCTGCAAGGCCTTCCAATGTGAAGGCACGATCTTCACGCAATCCAGCTCCGCATGCTGCATGACTTCCGGGTTCATCACGGCGGCAGCAGTGAACAGGTGTAACTCTCCGCCAGTGAGCAAGGCAGGATAAATAACGGTATTACCAAGATCAGCTGCAATGGTGGATACCAGTCCGAAACGCCTGCAATCGCGGATATTCGTTCTCGTTATAATGCCGGCGGTATAGTCTACGATGGCTGCATGCGTGATCATCACCCCTTTGGGATGCCCTGTGGAACCGGAGGTATAGATCACATAGGCCAGGTGCTGTGCCCCACTGATGGCAGGCAGGTTAGCACCATCGTAATCAGGAGCGTGCTCCAGGAATGTTTGGAGCCAGTTATCATCTATGCAGGCTTTGCACCGACTGTCTGTCATCATGTAATCCACTCTTTCTGCCGGGTACTCGGGATCAATGGGCACATAGGCGGCGCCAGCCTTCATCACGGCGATCATTGCCACGATCAGCCACTCGCTGCGCTCCAGGCGGATGGCTACCAGGTCGTCAGGCCGGAGATCACAGGTGGTGCGGAGATGAGCCGCCATGCGGTTAGCCGTTTCATTCAGCTCGCGGTAAGTAAGGCGCCTCACATCAAATACCAGCGCAGTATGATCCGGTGTGGCAGCGGCCTGGGCTTCAAAGAGGGTGGTAACGGTTTCACCGGTCCAATGTCCGGCTACGGCCTGACCACCAGACGATAAGTGGGATTGTTTTTCTGCCGTTGTCAGGAAATCGAGGTGCACCAATTCCTTATCGGCAGCTGTCACCGCGGCTTCCAGCAATTGTTCCAGGTGGCTGGTCAGTTGCTGTGCGGTGCTTTCCTGGTAGATATCTGTGTTGTATAAAAGTCCTACATGGATCTCCTCTCCTGTCTCCACAAAATTGAAGAGCAAATCAAAGCGGCAGATGAGATTTTCTGCGGCCTCGTAGCCGCTCACAGTGAGGGGGCCTTCATGATGTGCGTTTGCATCCTGGTTCTGCAATACCACCCATACATCAAACAAGGGGTTACGGCTTACATCACGGCGAAGCTGCAAAGCATCCACCAGCGCATCAAAAGGATAGTGCTGATGTTCATAGGCACTCAATGTAACCTCGCGGATATGACGCAGCAACTGCCGGAAACTTTCCGTTCCTTTAAAGCGCGTACGCAGCGGAAGCGTGTTGATATAAAAACCAATCTGCTTTTCCAGGTCAATATGGTCCCTGCCGGCAACAGGACTTCCAATCACTATATCTTCCTGATGGGTATAACGGTGGAGCAATGCATTCACCCCTGCCAGCAATCCCATGAAGAGTGTACTACCTTCTTCCGCTGCGATCTTTTTAAGTGCGCGGGTAAGCGTGGCAGATAGCCGTTTGTTTACGGCTGCACCGTTGTATGTTTTCACTGGTGGACGGGGCTTGTCGCCTGCGAGGGCCAGCACCGGTACTTCTTCTTCAAACTGCTGCAACCAGTATTGCTGATCTGCGGCCTCCTGCCCTTTCAGTTGTTGCCAGGCGGCATAATCTTTATAGTGGAACCGCAATGGGGGCAGCGGCGCTGCGTGATAGTAAAGTTGCAGCAGCTCATCGCTGAGCACCTGCATCGACCAGCCATCGCTGATAATATGATGCAGTACATAACTGAACACCCATTCATGGTCCTGTATACGATACAGTGAAACACGGATCAGTGGCCCGTTGGCGAGATCGAATGGCTGCATGGCCTCTTTTCGGATGGCCGCCTGCAACACATCTTCCTGTTGCACAACCCCGCGCAGATCTTCATAAATGAAGGTCGGCGTCATGGCTTCCGCTGGCAGGATGAACTGCCTGATCTCCCCATTTTCTGCTTCTTTAAAAACTGTCCTCAAAATCTCATGGCGGGCAGTAAGCCGTTGCAATGCCTGCTGCCAGGCCGTTACATCGAGTGCTCCAGTCAAACGGTATACACCCGGCATGTTGTAGCCGATGTTACCCTCCTCAGACTGGCTCAATGCCCAGAGGCGGCGCTGCGCGGCAGACAATGCATAATGCAGTTGCTCCGGCAGCGATTGGATGTTGGCAAAGACTTTACGGCGGGCACCGGTGATCAGCTGTGCCTGTGCTTCCAGCACGGTGACAGTAAAGAGCTGTGCAATGCCCAGCTTCACCTCAAATTGCTGATGGATCATACCCGCCAGCCGTGTCACTTTCAAACTATGGCCGCCCAGCAGGAAGAAATCGTCCAGCATGCCTACCTGCGCCACACCAAGGATCTCCTGCCAGATGTCTGCCAGCCGGGCTTCTGTACTATTGCGCGGCGCTACATAACCGACACCGGAATCCATCGCAATACCATCCGGATCAGGCATATGTTTGCGGTCAACTTTGCCATTAGGTGTGAGTGGGAAAGTATCCAGCTGTACAAAACGGGCAGGCAACATATACGGCGGCAGATGCACGGCCATTTCGGTTCTCAGCAGTGTGGCCTCTAATGGTTCACTTCCTGTCACATAGGCCACCAGCTCCTTCTCTCCGTTGATCCTGCTGTGGGTGATCACCACTGCTGCATCTACACCGGTGCATATCTGCAATACTTTTTCTATCTCTCCCAGCTCAATACGATATCCGCGGATCTTCACCTGGTCATCTTTCCGACCGATAAATTCAATATTACCATCGGGCAGCCAGCGGGCAAGGTCGCCAGTGCGGTACATACGTTCACCTTTACAGAAAGGGTCTTCCACAAATTTCTCCATCGTCAGCTCCGGCCGGTTGAGATAGCCGGGGGAAAGGCCATCACCGCCAATACAGATCTCTCCTGTCGTCCCTACCGGCAATAATTGCAGGTGGTCATCCAGCAGGTAGATGCGTGTGTTGGCAATCGGTTTGCCGATCGTATTCAATGCCTTTCCTTTTTCATATTGATGATAACTGCTCCATACCGCACATTCGGTAGGGCCGTATTCATTAAAGAGATCACAATGCGCCATGCCTTCCGTGGCAAAGTGAAGGTCTACCAGCTGCGCGGTGCAGGTCTCTCCTGCTACGATCACTTGCCGCAAGGCATGGTGGCGGCCTGCCAGTTTTATCAGCAGCTGCTGATAATAAGACGGCACCGTAAGCAGGTGACTGACCTGCTGTGTGCAGATGAAATCTGCCAGGGCACCTGTATCTGCTACATCACTGCCTTTCACCATATTGAGACATCCCCCTTCGCAGAGCGTACCAAAGATGCCTGCTACCGAACTGTCGAATGCGTAAGACGACAACAACAGGAAAGACAACACATTTTCGTAGGTGCGTTGGCGTTGTACCGTAGAGTGCAGCAGGTTTCGGTGGGTGATCTGTACTCCTTTGGAACGGCCCGTAGAGCCGGAAGTATAGATTACATAAGCCAGCTGCCCAGGTAAAGGCGCAGTCAGCACCGGTTCTTTACTGTACTGGTCCTGCGTTGCCTTGAACTGTTGCAGGAAAGCCGCATCTACCAGTGTTTTGCAGGCACTGTCGGTGAGCATATGTGTAATACGCTCCTGCGGATAATCGGGATCTACCGGCACATAAGCGCCGCCAGCTTTCAGGATACCCCAGATGGCCACAATGGTCCATTCGCTTCTTTCCAGGTGAATACCCACCAGGTCATTGGCTCCGATATGATGTTGCCGTTGCAGGCAGTGCGCAAGCTGGTTGGCATAGTCATTTAGTTCTTTATAGGTAAGGGTGGCGCCATCAAAATAGAGCGCAGTATTGCCCGGCGACAGCTTCACCTGTTCTTCAAAAAGCTGCAACACCGTTTTTTCGGGAAGTCTTTCCGGCGACACGGTATTGAAGGCATGCAACTGCAGTTGCTTTTCGGCGGTACCGAGATAATCCAGCTGATGTACGGTGGTCCGGGTATCTGTCATCGCTGCTTCGATCAGTTGCAGCAAATGCTGTTGCAGCTGGCCGATCAGCTGGTCATCATAACAGTAGCGGTTATAGTCAAAGGTGATGCGGACAGTTTCGCCCGGCACGATCACGATGCTGAGATCATAGCTGGTTTGTTCAAATACATCGGAAGAGAGCAGTTCCAGTGCACCTGTTTTCATTTCTGCAGCTACCAGCTCCTTTACCGGATAATTTTCAAAGATGATCACATGATCGAAAAGTTTTCTTCCGGGGCCGCTCTCCTGCTGTATTTCAGCGAGCTGCACCTGGTGGTGCGACACACCTTCAATAGCTTCCTGCTGCACGGTTTTCAGCAATGCTTCTACCGTAACATCGGTGTTCATACGTATGCGCACGGGGATGGTATTGATAAAAAGCCCGATCATCTCTTCGATACCTTTTACCTCTGCCGGCCGGCCTGATACGATGCTGCCAAATACAACGTCTGCTGTGTTATTGTACCGGCCAAGCAAGATGCCCCACATCACCTGGAAAAAGGTATTTTCCGTGATGCCATGCCTACCGCAATACTGGCTGATCTGCTGCCGCAGCGTTCCGGTTATTGCCAGCTGCTTTTTCCGGCCTTCATACCTGCCAGGCTCCCGGTCGGTATGTCCCGGCACACTGCTCAATGTTTCGTAGCCGGATAAGTATTCCTTCCAGTATGCCAATGATGATCCCTGCGCTGACCCGGTGAGCCACCGGATATAGTCGGAATACGGATGCACCGGCGGCAACTGCAGGGTGTTGTGTTCTACCAGGCTATAATAGATCTGGAAGAACTCCCGGATGAGGATGCCCACACACCATCCATCCATCAGGATATGATGATGGCTCCAGATAAAGTCGTAGGTATCGTTGCCCAATGCCACGATGGTCAGCCGCATCTGTGAACCGGTATGCAGGTCAAAGCCGCGGGAGCGGTCTGCATCCCTATAAACAGCGGCATCTGCTTCGTTGTTAGTGATATATTCAAATACCGGTGGTACATTTTTTCTTACTACCTGTAACACCCGCGCATCGGGTCGCTGCATGAAATGCGTACGTAGCACGGCATGACGGGCAGTCAGCTGTAAATAACTCTCTTTAAGTGCCGAAATGTCCAGCGGGCCTTGCAGCCGGTAGTTCATCTGTTCAAAATAGAACGGCGCCGCCGGATCACTTAACCAGTGATAATACAGGCCTTCCTGCAAAGGACTGAGCGGGTATACATCTTCCAGGTCGCCGTCTTTGTTCAGCGCGACCACTTCTGCCAGACTTAATCCTTTAAAGGAGAGATCTACCGGGGTAGGATATGTTTGATTTATTGCAGCCAGCGTTGTGATAAGCTGTTGTAATTGTTGTTCTAAAGCGGACAAGAGCCTGCGCACGGTTGCTTCCTCAAACTGGGCCTTGCTGTAGCCGATGGTCATCCGCAGCTGCCCTGCCACCACCATGCCTGATACATTGAGTACCGTGCTGCGTAACCGTTCCGGCGCTACTTCCAGGCCGTGATAGTCGCCGATGAAGGAGAACTGCGGGGCCTCATCGTTCCCGGCACCTGTGCCAAAGTCGCCCAGGTAGTTGAAGGCTATCTGTGGTTGCAGCTCATCTTTTTTGCCGCCCAGGTAACGTAGCACACCATAGCCAATACCTTTGTCCGGCACCCGGTGCAGGTGTTCCTTTACCGCGATCAGCTGACTGATGGCATCCGGCTGCTCCAGGTCCAGCAACACGGGGAACAGTGTCGTGAACCAGCCTACTGTGCGGGTTACATCTACGCCGCCACCGATATCTTCCCTTCCATGACCTTCCAGCGTCACCAGCGCCTGCGGCAGACCGAACGTCTCACGTAAGGCCAGTCCCAGCGCGGATAGCAGCACATCGTTCACTTCTGTGCGATAGGCGCTGTAGCAGCGTGTAAGCAGCTGCGTGGTGCTAGTGCTGTCCAGCAAAAAGGATTGCGACACCGCATCACGCGCCTGGTTACTGCCCTGCGCATGATCTAACGGCAACGGGGGGACGCTGGCGGTGCTGATCTGCTCCCAATAAGGGGCAGCAGCAGCCAGCGCTTCACTCTGTGCATAGGCTTGCAGCTGGCCCGACCACCAGGCATAGGCATCTGTTTTCTGCGGCAGCTGCAAAGGTATGCCGCTGCTATGCTGGCTATACAACTGCGACAGGTCGTCCAGCAGGATGCGCCAGGAAACGCCGTCCACTACCAGATGATGAGCGGCCAGCAGCAGGCGGTCGCCATCGGCGCCGCGGAATAAGGCCGCTTTGAACAAGGGGCCTTCCGACAGCCGGAAGCTGCTTTGTATGCGGTCGCAGGCAGCTGCAAAGGCCGATTCATGCGCATAGTCCAGCACTTCCAGTACGGCCGCCGTGTCAGCACCTTTGTTTTCCTGTATCCAGCTGCCGACTTCGTGGCGGTATACCATCCGCAGCGCATCGTGATGCAGCCAGAGATGGTCCAGTGCCGCCTGTAAGCTCGCTAGCGCTACTGAGGTCGCACTGAATAATAACACCGACTGGTTATAATGACCGGCATACGCAGTGTCCTGTTCCAGGAAATACTGCTGGATAGGCGTGAGCCCTACCAGACCCGATACCGTTGCCTGAGAAGCATACCGGGTCACCAGCTCCATCTTTTCTGACAGCTGCTCCACCACTGGCGTAAGCAGCACATCCTGTATTTTAAGGGAGTAACCGCGTTGTTTCAAACGGGATACTACCTGGATAGATTTAATGGAATCACCTCCCAGCAGGAAGAAATCGTCCCGCAGACCTACCTGCTTTTTCTTCAGTACTTCTTCCAGTACCGCGGCCAGGTGGATTTGTGCGTCGGTGCGGGGCGCTACATATGTAACGCTGGCATAGGTGTTGACACCTGCGGGATCAGGCAGCCGTTTGCGGTCTACCTTCCCGTTAGTGGTCAGCGGCAACTCGTCCAGTACCACAAAGTGAGCAGGGATCATATACGCTGGCAGCATGCCGGACAGATAATTACGTATATCCGTTACATGTAGTTCCTTGCCGGTGATGTAGGCGGCCAGCTCCTTTTCGCCTTCGTTGCCGGAGCGGGCCAATACTACCGCGGTTTCCACACCAGGAGTGCCCAGCACGGCGGTTTCTATCTCTCCCAACTCTATGCGGTAACCACGGATTTTAACCTGGTCATCTTTTCTGCCGATGAACACAATGTTGCCATCTGGCAGCCAGCGGGCCAGGTCGCCCGTACGATAGGCCAGGCCATTGCCGAAAGGTGCCGCTACAAACTTCTTTGCCGTCAGCTCCGGCTGATGCAGATAGCCATTGGCTACGCCTGCGCCGGCAATATAGATCTCTCCGGTCACCCCTACCGGTACCAGCTGTTGCATGGCATCCAGGATATAGATCGATGTGCCGGATATCGGCTTACCGATGATCACCGGCTTATCCGGGTGTAGTTCTGTAACGATACAACCTACCGTTGTTTCCGTGGGGCCGTACTCGTTATATACCTTCATGGTGGTATGGATGTTCTTCAGGA
>NZ_VWWO01000004.1 GCF_011752935.1 Chitinophaga sp. Cy-1792 | reverse complement strand
GAACGCGCTTCAGTGGCAGCAATAACTATCTGCAACTGCTGGAACAGGTACGACAGGTAACGATGTCTGCCTATGAACATCAATCTTATCCCTTTGATGAGCTGGTAGATGCGTTGCCGCTCAAACGAGACATGAGCCGCAGCCCCCTGTTTGATGTATGGATTGTATTGCTTCAGGATAACCAGCGCTTCACAACAGGTCAGTTCGGTGACGTAACCGTACAACCCTACACACTGCCCGGCGACATCATCACCAAATTTGATTTGAGCTTCACTTTTGAAGCATCCGGATCCGGACTGCTGGCAGGCATAGAATATAACAGCGATATCTACACTGCAGCAACTGCCAACGCCTTGCTGCAACACCTCGAACAGTTGCTGCATGCGATCGTTGCAGGTCCCGAAGCATCACTGAACCAGCTGGATTATTTAAGTGCAGCAGAAAAAACACAATTGTTGCATGGTTTCAATAACACAGCAGCTGCTTATCCGGAAGATAAAACGCTGGTGCATCTGTTTGCAGAACAGGTGGCCAAAACACCTGATGCCATAGCATTGGTTTTTGAAGAAAATATTTTTACCTATCAGCAGCTGGATGAGCATTCCAGTCAGCTGGCGCATTATCTGCGCAGTCAGTATGATATTAAAGCAGATGATTTAATAGGCGTACAACTGGAAAGAAGCGAACGGATGATTATCGCGTTGCTGGCAGTGCTGAAATCAGGCGGGGCTTATGTTCCCATTGACCCTGATTTTCCACAGGACCGTATCGATTACATTGTAGCCGATAGTGCCTGCAAAGTACTGATCGATGAAGCGGAACTGTTACGCTTTACATCAGTACAATCATCTTATGAGATAACAGCCCCTGTTATCATCAGCCAACCCCGTGACCTGGCTTATGTGATCTATACTTCTGGTTCTACTGGCCGGCCGAAAGGCTGTATGCTGGAGCATCGTGGCGTGGTAAACAGATTGGAGTGGATGTGGCAGCACTATCAGTTTAGTGCAGCAGACATCATCCTACAGAAGACCACCTTCACCTTTGATGTGTCGGTATGGGAATTGTTTCTGCCGCTGTGCTGGGGCGCGCGCATGGTGCTGTGCCATAAAGACGATATCGGTGCACCGGAACGTTTACGTGCGTTGATCGCGCGTCATCAGGTGAGCTGCCTGCACTTTGTGCCGGGAATGTTTAATGCTTTCATTACTACTTTATTTGAAGAAGAACATATCACCGCTTCGCTGGGTAGTTTGCGATTGGTAGTTACCAGCGGTGAAGCACTATCAGCAGAAACGGCGCGCAGCTGGTATGAGCGAATGACTACACCTGTTCATAACCTGTACGGCCCTACGGAGGCGTCAGTGGACGTAACATACTATGCAACCCGGCCGGGGGATCAGCGCATCCCGATTGGCCGCCCTATCTGGAATACACAAATGTATATACTTGGTGCAGATAACACCGTACAGCCGATCGGCGTAACTGGTGAGATCTGTATCGGCGGCGACGGGCTTGCCCGTGGCTACCTGAACAAACCGGCACTGACTGCGGAGAAGTTTGTGGCGCATCCTTTTGAAGGAGGTCGCCGTATCTATCGCACCGGTGATATCGGCCGCTGGCTGCAGGATGGTAATATTGAATACCTCGGTCGTATAGATGACCAGGTGAAGATCCGCGGCTATCGCATAGAACTCGGCGAGATCGAAAATTCTCTACTGAGCTGCGAGGGCATACGCGCCGCCGCCGTTCTCGCGAAAACCGATCCTGCCGGAGAACGCACTCTGGTGGCCTTCTTCGTGGCAGAAGTAACACTGCCTCCTGTCACTGTCAAACAACATCTTGGGAAAGTATTGCCACCATATATGATCCCTGCGCATTATGTGCAGCTGGAAAATATCCCGTTGCTACCCAACGGAAAGATCAACCGTAAGTACCTGGCGCAGTTGGAAAGCCCGGCAATGCAGGAGCATGCTGCCTTTGTTCTGCCTCGAAATTATACAGAGGAACAGCTGGTCAGCATCTGGCAAACATTGCTGCACCGCCCGGTTGTGAGCATTAAGGATAATTTCTTTGATCTGGGTGGACATAGCCTCAAAGCTACCCGACTCGCCAACCTTATCTACAAACAATTTGAAGTGAAGCTGTCTTTGCAGCCCTTGTTTGAATTCCCTGTGTTGGAAGATCAGGCGCAGCTCATCCGGCAGTCGCGCACAACAGCCTTTGCGCCTATTACGCCTGCACCGCCGCAGGATGGCTACCAGTTATCTTCTTCTCAACAACGCCTCTGGATACTCAGTCAGTTTGAAGATGGTAACATCGCCTACAATATGCCGGGACTTTTCAGCTTTGAAGGAACGCTGGATACCACGGTCCTCGATCGCGCACTTCAGGCGTTGGTGGCCCGTCATGAAATACTGCGTACCATTTTCCGGGAAGATGAAGATGGAATGCTGAAACAATTTATACTGCCGGCAGCAACCGCTGGTGTGCATTTGTCGCAAACAGATCTCCGCCAGCATCCAGGGCAGCTACAATCGCTGACAGCCGCGGATTTCCGCACTCCTTTCCGCCTGGATAGCGGCCCGCTGATACGTGCTTCTCTCTACCAGATAGCGCCTGACAAATGGGTATTCTGTTACGTGGTCCATCATATCATCACAGATGGATGGTCTATGGGCATTCTCATGCATGAGCTGATGGTGTACTATCATGCTATTATGGCCGGAACAGCCGCACCACTGGCGCCGATGTCTTTGCAATATAAAGATTACGCCATATGGCAGCAGGCACAATGGCAAACAGCGGCGATGCGGTCTGCGCAGCAGTACTGGCATCAGCAACTTGCCGGCGATCTGCCGGTGCTCACACTGCCGACGGATTTCCCGCGACAGGCCACCAAAACCTATAACGGCAATGTCGAACGATTCCTGTTACCCGCAGCAGCATTGCAAGGCCTCATAGCTGCCGGCCGCACCCAGAATGCCACGCTCTACATGACGCTGGTAGCGCTGATAAAAATCCTGCTCTATCGCTATACCGCGGAGGAAGAAAGTGTAATAGGTACGCCCGTAGCAGGAAGATGGCATGCAGATCTCGAAAATCAGGTGGGCTTCTATGTAAATACACTGGCATTGTATGATCGGATCAGTGGTAAAGACAGCTTCGCGGAAGTTTTGTCTAAAGTGAAACAGACGGTGCTGGACGCATTTGAGCATCAATATTATCCGTTCGATAAGCTGGTGGAAGAACTGCAGGTGAAGCGGGATATGAATATGAATCCACTGTTTGAGATTATGGTGGTGCTGCAAAACAATGATACCACTGGTCCATTGCAGGATACCGGATTGCAGATCGCACCGCTGCCCGTGCCTTATCATACCAGCCGCTTCGACCTCAATTTCGATATGCAGGAAACAGCAGCAGGACTGCACGTTACCATTGAATATAATAACGACTTGTACGAAGCAGCCTCCATACAGCTGCTCCGGGAAAAAATGCTACAGCTGATAAGCCGCTTCATCGCTGATATCCACACGGTCATAGACAACGATGGATTACAAGGGATGCCGCCGGATGAAGTACAGCTGGGGAATTTCGATATGAACTTTTAGCTAAATAATCGTTATGGAAAAGAAAAAAAACAAGAGTACCATCATTGTTAACTTCAAAAAACTGGTGGGCGCTGCTGCGCTTGAGCTGGTGGATGAACTTAGTAAATCGGATGATCTGCTGCTCAGCAAGTACGATATCATCCTGGCACTACAGGCGCCTGATGCCGTCAATGTGCCGCCTGACTGCAAGTTCAGGATTTTCATTCAGGATACTTTCTCAGATGAAAAAGACGGTTTCCTGTCGTTTTTCCAACATCATGCTATCAGGCATCCTTCGGTGGCCGGCGTGATACTGAACCATCCTGAGAAAAAACTTTCTGCCGGCGAACTGCATGCCTGCGTGGAAAAAGCGAGGGCCCTGGACATGGAAATGCTGATCTGCGCCACCACCATCAGTGAGGCCGTGGAGCTGAACCGCTATGCCCCACATTATATCGGTATCGAAAGTGAAGCCCTCATCGGCAAAGATGATTCCTTCACCAATCATTGCCCTGATATCGTGGAAGAAGCACGGCAGCATATCCAGACGGATATCCTCATCGGCGCCGGTATCAAAACCCCGGAGGATCTCCACCACGTAATCAACACCGGCGGCTCGGGCGTGCTGGTATCCAGTCTTATCCTGAAATCAAAGCAGCCATTGAATACATTAACCGATTTTTTAAACTAATTCATTTATGGAAAAAACATTATCGTTCGACAAATTATCCAAAATTGGGAACACGGTATCTGTAACGCAGCGTTGTACACAATGTGGCTATCATCATGGACTGGATGTCATGGTCAGTGCATGCACCCAATGCAAAGGCCGCCTGGAATATGTATACAGTGGAAAGTACAATGGAAAAACTTACCAGTCACATGATAATATCTGGAAGAACTTCGACCTCATGCCGCTACAGGACAGCCGCAACATTTTTTCTCTAGGAGAAGGTGGTAGCCCGGTTATTGAATTTGAAGAACTGAGTTCCGTGCTCAATGGTGCCCGCCTTTTCATTATGATGGATAGCGATAAGAATCCCACTGGTGTATTCAAAGACAGGGAAGCATCTATTGTCATGAGCCGCAGTAAAGAGCTGGGATTGGATAACCTGGTATTCTATTCCACCGGGAACACGGGCAGGTCCTATACCCACTACGCCGCACACCTGGGATTGACCACCTATCTCTTTATGCCAAAACAATGTCATTACAAGAATACGGACCATATCAAAAAGAATAAAAATAATTATATCATCTATGTAGATGATAATTATGCAGAGATCGCACCGTTTGCCAAAAAGTTCGCGGAGCAAAATGGCCTGAATGTCATCGCACCACTCCACGACCGTAATGAAGCCTATGCCACCGTAGCATATGAGCAGTTCCAACAGCTGCCTAAATGCGATTATTTTGTACAGACCATCGCTAGCGGAATGGGGCCTATCGGCTTCCTGAGAGGACACAAAAACCTCGTGAAATTCGGTTTGGAAACAGAAGACCGGATACCACGCATTATCTGTGTGCAATCCAGCCAGATGAACGTGATGGCCACTGCCTACAACAACGGAAAAAAAGTGCTGCTTAAAGAAGATCTGCCGAAAGAGTTCCCGTCTGATCTGTACGAACCAACCCTCAATTCTACCAATCCCGTTAATAACTACCAGGATCTGTACAACTGTCTGCAAGCTACCAATGGTATCATCACCGATGTGGAACCAGCTTATGTAGAAAAAGAATCTGCCCTGATAGTAGAAGCCTTCAAACGCAGAAATATCCTGATCAGAACAGATGTAGAGAAGTCAATCCAGATTGAGTTTGCCGGGTTGATCAGTCTTGCAGCCAAGCAGCAATTCCAGAAAGATGATGTGATCCTGATGCTGGCCTGTGGCCGCGGCAAGGACAGTTCTACCAACCTGTACTCGCCGGATGCAGTGATCAATCCTGCCACCTGTGATGTGTTGGGACTGAAAGAAAAACTGGATTCGCTGATCTAACGGTATGGCCTATATGAAAACAGTACTGGTTACCGGCGGTGTAAAGGGGATCGGGCGTGCGATTTCTCTTAGACTGGCCCAAGCCGGATATAACCTGGTCATCAATTATCACCAGGACGAGGCAGCAGCACAGGATACACTGGCAGCGTGCCTGCAGGAGCATCCACAGGTGCTGCTTTATCGGGCGGACGTATCTGACAGCGCCGCTGTTCAGCGCATGTTCCATGCGATCGCCGACCAGTTCGGCAGTATCGATGCCGTTATCAACAACGCCGGCCGCAATATTGACAAACCCTTGCTGGAGATGTCCGAGGACGACTGGGACAGCGTAGTGGATGTAAATATGAAAGGCGTATTCCTGGTATCGAAAGCTGCCGCTGCTTTGATGATGAGCCGCCAAACGGCCGGGCATATCATCAATATCAGTGCCACCACTGCTATTGCCGGCAGAAAGAATGGCGTCAATTATTGCGCTTCAAAAGCAGGTGTGATCGTGATGACCAAATGCATGGCAAAGGAGCTGGGGCCGGCCATCCGCGTGAATTGCGTGATACCTGGCATCACCAGAACAGCAGAGATTGAAGAACGTTTCAATCTCCAGGAATGTGAGCAGCAGGAAGTGGCCAGAAGAGGCATCCCGCTTCACCGCGTAGGTGAACCTTATGAAGTGGCCAATATCATCCACTTCCTTTTGTCCGATGAAGCGGCCTATATCAATGGACAGAAATTTATTGTGGACGGAGGAGAATACATGTACTAGTATGAAACGGTTACAACAAATTGCCGGCAATATTGAAAGTGCCGTCAATACGATACTCGGCAACAACCTGGTGCATTGGATCAAGGCAGATGCTACGCCTGTTACCAATATGGACATTGCCATACAAGCTGCGATCATCCGCATTATCAGGGAACATTATCCAAATGATAATATCATCTCTGAAGAAGAAGGGGGGTATCACATTTCGGCCGGTGAGCAGTATTCCTGGGTGATTGATCCCATCGATGGCACTGCGAATTTTATCGAACAGAAAAAAGAGTTCGGTATATCCGTGGGCCTGATGGAAGATAACCGGTTTGTAGAAGCGCTGCTTGTTTTTCCTGCTTTGCAGGAAAAATATTACGCCGCTGCAGGAGCGGGCATCGTCCTCAACGGGCAGCCGTTCCGACCTGCGCCCCCTGATATGTCGCAGATTGCAAAGGAAGTGATTCTCTGTTCCAAAACCATGCACAGCTTAACACCTTTTTTTTCCACTGAGGGTTACAACACCACGTGCTATCGCTGCGCCACCTACAGTTTGCTGATGCTGCTGAAAGGGAGGGCCGTGATGTACCACACCATTAATACCCGGCTGTACGATGTAGGGCCGATGTCTTTCATTGTAAGTGAAGCGGGTATTAAGAGTTTTGACAGCAATAGAAGGGCACTGGCATTCTCTGTAAGTGAGGATGTTATTCCCTTCTTCCTGTCGACTGTTTACGAACAGCTGCCGGAGAAAATCTATGAAATAATGATGATGCCGACAGTATAAAACCAAATGCCAATTATGGATACAACAGCGAACATAAAGGGAAAATTAGCGGAAGACTACTGGTTGCAAAGGCTCCGGAATGCGGGCGAATCGGCCGGTTCCAACGGCTGCTTCCGGTATGAGCACCATTCCACCTTTGCCGAAGTACAGCAGGATTTGCCAGCAACAATTGTTGCCGCGATGAACCGCATGTTTACTGGCGCCAGTCATGCTACCGGAAAATTCCTGTTATACCAGCTGGCCCTCAAAATACTGTGCTACAAATATTCTGGTAATAGCGATGTAGTACTTGTTACTTCCGGCCCCGGCGGCGAGGGGCCGGTCTTTCTGCGTAGTCAGCTACAAAGCGGAGAGGCGCTCAAATCGTTACTATTGCAGGAGCAGACAGCACTCGCTGCGGCGCTGCAACACCAGCATTTCGACTATAAGCGATTGTTCCAGAAGCTAGAGCTCAATCAACTGGCAGATGAAAAGTACTTGTTACAGCTGAGCCTTTATGATGAATCTTTTAACACGCATCATCCGTTGCTGGACCAGTGTAGTATACAAGTGGCCTTGTTGCAACAGGGTAGCGTGAAGCTGAGGTATGCCACCGCACTCTTCAAACCAGCGGCAGCAAAGGATTTTATGGAAAGCTACCTGGCGGTGTTGCAATACCTGACCAGCCATACCGGCACGACTATCGCAGGAGTAGAGATACTTTCTGACAGACAGCGCGCCGTAATACAACAATACAGCAGCCCCGAGGCGGTATTCGAAATCCGCGAAACGGTGCTGGAGAAATTTGCGGTACAGGCGACGAAAACGCCTGTACATCCTGCGCTGGTAGCCGGCGACACCACACTCACCTATCAGCAGCTGGCCGAAAGGTCTGATGCTGTGGCCTGGCACCTGCATCATCATTGGCAGGTGGGCGCCGGCGATATCGTAGCGTTGATGCTGGGCCGCTCTGAACAACTGGGCGTGATCACGCTGGGCATCCTTAAAACAGGTGCCGCTTATGTGGCCATCGATCCGCAGTATCCGGACGACAGGAAGCAGTTCATCCTGCAAAACAGTAAATGCCGGGTGCTCATTACGGAAGAAGAATACAATGCTTCGCTGTCACAATGGGATGGCATAGTTGCATGCACGGATATATTCCCGCAGCAGGCTGCAGGTACACTGCCTGAAAGGCGCATCCATCCTGATGATCCGGCGTTTGTTATTTACACCTCCGGATCAACAGGACAGCCCAAAGGTATTCTCCAAACACATCGCTGCCTGTATAACGTAGTGATGCGGCAGGTAGATCATGGCGGCTTTGAAAAAGGCCTTCGTGTATTGCAATATGCTTCTTCCGGCTTTGATGTATTTATCGCACATGAGCTGTTCTTTGCGTTATTGTCGGGAGGCAGTCTTTTCTTTATTACAGCTGAACAACAAAAAGATCTTTCATTACTGGGGAAGTTCATCGCAGATCATGCGATAGAATGGTTGCTGTTACCGGTTTCCGCCCTGAACACAATCGTAGAGGTATCTGATGAACTTCACTTTGGGAACATCTCCCTTAAACATATTGTATCCGCCGGGGAGCAGTTAAATCTCGGGAAAGCGCTCATGCGTTATCTCGAGAAAAATCCGCGTATACGTTTACATAACTTTTACGGTCCTTCCGAAACGCATAACGCCAGTAATTATACCGTTCCAGATGGGGAGCTGCTGGACCGTGAGCAGCCCGTAGGACGACCTGCTGCCAACACCTGGATATATATCCTTTCGGCCGACGGGCAACCCGTACCGGCCGGCATTCCCGGCGAAATGTATATCGGTGGCGCCGGGCTGGCACTGGGGTATATTGGTCAGCCGGAGCTTACCGCAGAAAAATTCCTGCCCGATCCTTTCCGGCCTGGCTCAAACATGTACAAAACGGGCGACCTCGGAAAGTGGCTGCCAGATGGCAATATCGCCTTTCTTGGCCGTATTGATGAACAGGTGAAGATCCGTGGCAACCGTGTAGAACCGGGAGAAGTAGAGAATGCATTGCTGAAACATCCACTGGTGAACCAGTGTGCAGTGATCACTTTTGAAACGGATGGTGTTAAAGAACTCGCGGCCTACCTGGCCGCCAGCACGAGCGTGGATGCGGCCTCGCTAAGAGCCTTCCTGCTGGAACGCCTGCCGGAGTATATGGTGCCGGGTTATTTTGTGCAGCTTAATAAACTGCCGTTAAACGCCAATGGCAAAATAGACCGTAAGAAACTCGCGGAAATTATTCCTTCCGGCACAGCTGTGGCGGCACCTTATATTGCGCCGCGCAATACTACGGAGGTAGCGCTGGCTGCCATCTGGAGCGAGCTGCTGGAGCGGCAGCAGATCAGTATCAAAGATAATTTCTTTACGCTGGGTGGCCATAGCCTCAAAGCTACCAGGTTAGCCAGCCGCATACATAAACAATTTCATGTACGTCTTAGTCTGAACGAACTTTTCTCCAATGTGGTACTGGAAGATCAGGCGGCGTTGATCCTGCAGGCGAGGAAGCAGGCGTATGAAGCCATTCCGGCGGCAGGAGAGCGGCCGTATTATCCGCTGTCATCTGCTCAGCAGCGACTATGGCTGGTGAGCCAGTTCAACGACGTTCATGCCGCCTATCACATTCCGGCGGTATACCAGCTGGAAGGCCCCCTGGACTCTCTGGCCCTGGAACAGGCGCTGTTGCTACTTTCCAGCAGGCATGAGATATTAAGGACCGTTTTCAGGGAAGATGAAACAGGCACTGTGCGGCAATTTGTGCTACCTCCCGGGGAGGCCGGCATTCGCCTGGCGCAAGTAGGTCTGTTGCCTGATATGGAACAACACGTGCAACAGCTGATCGCTGAACCTTTTGATCTGGGCGCCGGGCCGCTGCTGCGTGCAGGGCTCTATCGCCAAAGCGACGGCACCTATATTTTCTGCTGGGTATTGCACCACATCATTGCTGACGGCTGGACGATGGATATATTGATGGAAGAGTTGCTGGCTAGTTATGTGGCGTGCAGCAATGGTCGTGTGCCGGAATGGCCGGCTTTGGGCATTCAATATAAAGATTATGCCGTATGGCAGCAGGCCGCCCTGGCAGATACCATGTATAGCCATCACCGTAGTTACTGGCGTAGACAGCTGGAGAACTTGCCGGTGCTGGCATTACCAGCAGATAAGGCTCGTCCTGCCGTTAAAACCTATAACGGAAAAACGGTGAGTATCCGCCTGGAAGCCGCACTGACCCGCCAATTGGAGGCACTATGCCTGTTGCAGCAAGCGACCCTGTTTATGGGCCTGCTGGCCACCGTGAATGCACTATTATATCGCTATACCGGCGAGCAGGATCTCATCGTCGGCACACCTGTGGCCGGCCGTCTGCATGCCGATCTTGAAAAACAGGCGGGACTTTTCCTGAATACGCTCGCATTGCGGGTGACTTTCCCTGAAAACAGCAGCTATCATGAGCTGCTGTCAAAAGCCAGGGCAGTAACGCTGGATGCCTATGCGCACCAGGAGTACCCGTTTGAAACACTGGTGAACGACCTCTCACTGCCACACGATATGAGCCGGCATCCTTTGTTTGAAGTGTGGGTGGCTTTGCAGAATACCGGCAATGGATTCCAGGAAACCCTTGCTGCCGGCCCGTTGCGCGTGAGTGGTTATGATGCCGTGGCCGACCAGACGAGCAAATTCGATCTCTCTTTCACCTTTGCCTCCCTGGAAGATGGCCTGGTAGCCGCGATCACCTATAACACCGATCTGTTTCATGATAGCACCATCAACAGACTGGCCGGGCATTTCAGGCAGCTGTTGCAGGCGATGATCGCTGCGCCAGATACCCCAATTTCTCAACTGGAATATTTAAGTGAAGCAGAAAAATATCAGCTGCTGCATACTTTTAACACCGCCGCCGAAAGGCCCGCAGCTGCTGTACCAGTGCCGGTATTGTTCCAGCATGCGGCCGCCAGTTATGCCGGTCAGACTGCGCTTATATATGGTGAACAACATATCAGCTATCAGCAATTAAAAGAGCAGGCCGGCAGTATGGCTGCCTATTTGCAACAGACCGTGCACATCGCCGCCGGCGACCGCGTAGCAATACAATTGGAACGCTCTGCCGACGCCGTAATCGCCATGCTGGCCATCCTCTTTGCAGGCGCAGCCTACCTGCCGGTGGATACAGGTTACCAGCAGGAGCGTATTGACTATATGCTGCACGACAGCCAGTGCAAACTGGTGATCAATGATGCATGGTTGCAACACTATCGCGCACAAGAGCCGTTGGTTGCAGTGCCGCCAGCAGCGGTACTTCCAGGCAATACTGCTTATGTGATCTATACCTCCGGTTCCACAGGTATGCCCAAAGGTTGTGAGATAACCCATGCTAACCTGGCATCGTATATCGGCTGGGCCAACCGCTATTATTTTGGTAATAGCGGGCCCGTATCTTTCGGGCTGTTCACTTCTCTCTCCTTTGATCTTACTGTTACCAGTATCTTCTGTACACTCACACAGGGAGGATGCCTGACCATCGCGCCGCCGGAAGAAGAGCTGACCGATACACTGGCCTGGCAGTTTCATGCAGAGAGTGGTATTAACAGCATCAAGCTCACACCTTCCCATATCAATTTGCTGCAACAGCTGGACATCCGCTCCGGCAGCATGTTGAATGCGATTGTAGGGGGAGAGGAGCTCACCACCACACAGATTAATATTCTTAAAGATATCAACCCGGATATCCGGATCTATAACGAGTACGGGCCTACGGAGGCCACTGTGGGCTGCATCGTGCAGCCTATAGCAAGTGCACAGCAACCGGTGACTATAGGAGCACCTATCGATGCTGCCGCCATTTATATACTCGATGGTGCACAGGGGCTCGTACCTGTGGGTGTCGCCGGTGAAATTTATATCGCTGGCGCTGGTGTGGCCAAAGGATATATCGGCAGGCAGGCGCTCACTGCAGAGAAATTCCTGGATTGTCCTTTCGGACTTTATCCACGGATGTACCGGACCGGTGACCTTGCGCAGTGGAATGCTGATGGCGTGATCACCTATCTCGGCCGCAAAGATGAACAACTGAAAATCCGGGGTTACCGCATAGAATCCGGCGAAATAGAAAATGCGCTGCGCAGTCATCCACAGGTTGCCGCCGCGCTGGTCATCGCACGGACCGATGCTGCGGGCAACAAGGAGTTGGTGGCTTACCTCGTCTGTGAAGAAGCGCTGCATACTGCCGCCATCCGGGAATACCTGCGTACACGATTACCTGCTTATATGGTGCCTGCCTACTTTGTTTCCGTGAAAGATTTTCCGCTCACACGCAATGGAAAGGTAAACCGTGCGCAGTTGCCAGATCCCTTGTCAGCGGCGCTCAGCACCGGCCTGGTTTATACTGCTCCAAGGAATGATGTGGAAGAAAAGCTGGTGAATATCTGGGAAGAAGTGCTGGGCAGAGAAAAGATTGGTGTAAAGGATAACTTCTTTGAGCTGGGTGGCCATAGCCTGAAAGCAGGACAGCTGCTTACGCGTATCAATATGACCTTCCATGTACGACTGCATATCCGTGATGTTTTCAATGAGCCTACCATAGAGCATATCGCAGAGCAGATCGGTTTCATGATGCAACAAAAAGAACAGCAACAAAATAAGGAAGCCCTAATACAAATTGACATATGAAAAAGCTATTAAAAGAGATCAGAGATAATAATGTTTTGCTGGAGGTGGTAGATGGACAGTTGAAAGTATTTGCGAGTGAATCACAGATCGACCCGGCGCTGATAGCTGCCATCCGCGAGAATAAAAAAGAACTGGTGCAGTTTCTCACCAACAACGATAATATGCTGGTGGAAGACATGGCAATACCGGCGTTGCCGCAGGCCGACAGCTACCCGCTGTCGCCCGCGCAGCAGCGACTCTGGGTGCTCAGTCAATTCAGGGAAGGTAATATCGCCTATAACATCCCGGGGGTATACGTGCTGGAAGGTGCACTGGATGTGATGGCGCTGGAACAGGCTTTCCGCCAGCTGCCTGCAAGACATGAGATCCTCCGCACCGTTTTCCGGGAAGACGACAAAGGAGAGATCAGGCAATTTATTTTACCGGCAGATGATGCCCGCTTTCAGTTAAGGCAGATAGACCTGCAGCAGGAAGTGTTGCAGTCGGCTCGCTTGCAGTCGCTGGTAGCGGAAGAAGTAGCACAACCTTTTGACCTGGCAGGTGGTCCGCTCCTGCGCGGCGTGTTGTTCCGCTTATCTGAAAATAAATGGGCATTTGCCGCTACGTTGCATCATATCATCAGCGATGCCTGGTCAATGGAAGTACTGGTACGGGAGCTGCTGTTGTTCTATAATGCAGCTGCCAGCGGCGTAGCCGCGCCATTGCCGCCACTCCGCATCCATTACAAGGATTATGCTGCCTGGCAACGTTCACAGCAGGAGTCGGCCGTAAAGGACGGTCACCGTGCTTACTGGCTGCAACAATTTGAGGGAGAACTGCCTGTGCTGGCATTACCGGCTGATCATACCAGACCGGCTGTGAAAACCTATAACGGCGGCACTGTGGGATTACATATCAGTGCTGTGCTGGCCAACCGGCTACAGGCCTGTTGCCAGGAACACGGCGCCTCCTTGTTCATGGGATTGATGGCCGTATTGAATGCTTTGTTCTATCGTTATACCGGGCAGGAAGATATCATCATCGGTAGCTCCAAATCAGGAAGAGATCATATAGAGCTGGAAAACCAGATCGGCTTTTACCTGAACACGCTGGCACTGAGGAACCGTTTCAGCGGCGCTGACAGTTTCCGGCAATTACTGACGGGCGTAAGGCAAGTAACACTCGAAGCTTACGAACACCAGTCATACCCCTTTGATGAACTGATCGACGAGCTGTCGTTGCAGCGGGATACGAGCAGAAGTGCGCTGTTTGACGTAATCGTCGGTTTTCAGCAGGCAGATGTGGCTGACGAATCATCGAAGCTGGGCGCTGTGAAAGTGAGCCGCTACGAGGCCTGGGAAGAACGTTTCAATAAGTTTGATCTTACTTTTCTTTTCGCTGCCGGAGCCAATGGCATCCAGGTGAACATAGGCTATAACAGTGATATCTACAACAAGGATACGGTCACACGCATGGCGGGTCATTTTGAACAATTATTGGCCACCGCACTGGCACATCCCGATACGGCATTATATGAGCTGGATTATCTGAATGCAGCGGAAAAACAACAATTGCTGGAAACGTTCAGTCATGCTACCAATGGCTATCCGTCTGAAAAAACTATTGTTGATCTCTTTCAACAGCAGGTGAGCAAAACACCTGATGCCCCTGCACTGGCCTTCAACGACACGGTGCTGAGCTATCGTGAGCTGGATAATAAGTCTGACCAGCTGGCCAGCTATCTGCTGGCACAACATCACATTTTGCCTGATGAGGTAGTCGGTATTATGCTGGACCGCTCCGAAAATATGATCATTGCCATTCTCGGCATCCTCAAGGCAGGTGGCGCTTATGTAGCTATAGAGCCGGATCAGCCCAAGGCACGCAAGGCCTTCATTATGCAGGATACCGCCATTAAAGTGCTGATCACCCAAACGGATTATGTATTTGAACTCGACTATTACAGTGGCGGAATATATGCGATAGATATTCAGCTGGAAGATAACATGGCGCCGGTGAAACCCGTGGTGGATCTACATCCGGCGAACCTGGCCTATGTGCTGTATACCTCCGGATCCACGGGGCAGCCCAAAGGTGTGATGATCAGTCACCGTTCCCTGGTGGACTATAGCTACGGCGTGCGCGCAAAAACGAACATCGGCAGTTGCAAAACCTTCGGCCTGGTATCCACTATTTCCGCCGATCTCGGTAATACTGTTATCTATACTTCTATCCTGATGGGTGGCTGCCTGCGTATATTTTCTTCTTCGGATATTATGAGCGCATCGCGTTTAAGCAGCGCTCATGTAGACTGTATGAAGATCGTGCCTTCCCACTGGAAAGCGCTGCAGGAGCCTGACCGCCTGTTTGTCCCTGGCAAATGCCTCATCTTCGGCGGAGAGCAGCTCACGCCGGATGTGCTCACTCATATCCGTGAGCACAACGGCAAATGCGAAGTGTACAACCACTACGGCCCATCGGAAGCCACGATCGGCAAGCTGTTGCGCCGCATCGATGTTGCTGCACCCCGTATTTCTCTCGGTATGCCTTTCTGTAACGGTCATGTGTATGTGCTGGACAACCAGCAGCGTCCTTGTCCGATAGGTGTGGCCGGAGAGATTTGTATCAGTGGCGACGGGCTGGCTGCGGGTTACCTGAACCAGCCGGAGCTGACGGCATCACGCTTTGTATCCAATCCATATATAGCCGGAGAGCTGATTTACAAAACCGGCGATCTTGGCCGCTGGCTGCCGGATGGTAGCATCGCATTCCTGGGCCGTAAAGATGATCAGGTGAAGATCCGCGGCTACCGGATAGAGCTGGATGAGATCACGGAAGCATTGCAGGAGCACCCGTCTGTAGATACAGCGGTAGTGCTGGCCCGCGATAGCCAATCGGGTGAACGGGAGCTGGCTGCCTACTACGTAGCTTCGTTGCCGTTAGGTGCGGAAGAGCTGCGTACCTTCCTTTCGAAATCGCTGCCATCGTATATGCTTCCCCGTTATTTTGTGCAACTGGATGCAATGCCGATCACTTCCAACGGGAAGATCAACCGCAAGCTGCTGCCCGATCCTAACGTAACCGGCAATGCTGACGAAGCCAGTTACATAGCACCACGCAATACCGTGGAATTGCAGCTGGCAGCTATCTGGCAGGAGGTATTGGGTAAAGAGCGGATCGGCATCAAAGATAATTTCTTTGAGCTGGGTGGGCATAGCCTCAAAGCTACGCGCCTGGCCAGCCAGGTACACCGGAAGTTTAATGTGAAGATAGATTTCCATGACCTGTTCACCAGCACCACGCTGGAAGAGCAGGCACAACTGATAGCCGGCACACAGCAAACACTTTTTGAACGCATACATCCCGCGCCGGTACAGCGCTATTATCCGTTGTCTTCTTCCCAGCGCCGGCTCTGGGTTTTGAGCCAGTTCCGGGAAAGTAATATCGCCTATAATGTTCCGGGCATTTATCTTTTTGATGGAATACCAAACCGCGAAGCATTGGCCCATGCCTTTGATCAGCTCATCCTGCGGCATGAGATCTTACGCACGGTTTTCCGGGAAGATGAAGAAGGTACTGTACGTCAGTTCATCCTGCCGGCAGAAGCGCTGGGCTTCGGGCTGCAATACCATGATCTGCGTCATGCGGCTGAGCAGGAGACAGCGTTGCAACAGTTGCTGCAGCAGGAAACCGGCCAGCCCTTTGATCTGGCCACCGGCCCGCTGGTGCGCGCTGCACTTATCTGTTTAGCGGATGACCGATGGGTATTTGCCTATACCATGCACCATATTATCAGCGATGGATGGTCTACCGGTATCCTGCTAAAAGAATTACTGCTCTTTTATAACGCCTTCCATGAAAGGAATGCTTATCCGGCATTGCCGGCCTTGCGTATTCAGTACAAAGACTACGCCGTATGGCAGCAGGAGCAGCTGCAGGGCGATGCATTTAACCGGCATCGCGATTACTGGCTGCAACAGTTTACCGGCGAGCTGCCGGTGCTGGACCTGCCGGGCGACCGCCCCCGACCTGCTGCCAAAACATACAACGGCGGCACAGTATTGAGGTCATTCGATCCGGCAGTGGTGAAAAAGCTGCGGGAGCTGACCATACAACACGACGCCTCCCTGTTTATGGGACTGCTTGCCGCCGTGAATATTCTGCTGTACCGGCATACCGGCCAGCAAGATGTGATCATCGGCAGCCCGGTTGCCGGAAGAGGCCATGCCGATCTCGATGACCAGATCGGTTTTTACCTGAACACACTGGCGCTCAGAACACGCTTCCAGCCTGCCGATACATACCTGCAACTCCTGGAAAATGTAAGATCATTAACGCTGGATGCCTATGAACATCAATCTTATCCTTTTGATGAGCTGTTGAACGGGCTGAAGATGAGCCGTGATATGAGTCGCACCGCTCTCTTTGATGTGCTGATAGACCTGCATAACACACGGCCCAATTTCAATGCCGAAGGGCAGGCAGCAAAAGATCTGTCGATCCGCCCGTTCAGTGCCGGTGGACAGGTAATAAGCAAGTTCGATCTCACTTTCATGTTCATTGAAGCAGGGGACGAGTTGGCCATCTCACTGGAATATAACAGTGATATCTATACGAAAAGCACTGCGGAACATTTCTGCAACAGGTTAGCCATATTGCTGAGCGCGATCGCTGCGTCGCCGGAAATGCCACTACAGGAGCTGCCTTGTATGGAGCAAAGAGAGCGGGAACAACTGCTATCTGCATTCAATGATATCCCGCTGAACTATACGGAGCGCACCGATGTGCTGACCTCTTTCAAAAAGCAGGTAGCACAACATCCGGACCATATCGCTGTAGTGTTTGAGCAATCGCAACTCACCTATGCTGCGC
>NZ_VWWO01000003.1:900000-1195223 GCF_011752935.1 Chitinophaga sp. Cy-1792 | reverse complement strand
GGCAACGCGCAAAACGCTACTAACGCCGGCACCTACACGATTACGCCTTCAGGATTAACAGCTGCCAACTATACAATCACTTATGCTGATGGTGCCTTAACCATCAACCCGGCAGCAATTACCGTAACTGCCAACGCTGCCACCAAAACATATAATGGCCTGCCTTACAATGGTGGCAACGGCGTTACTATTGCTGGTTTGGTAAATAACGAAAGCAATACTGTCGTTACAGGCACACCGGTTTATTCGGGCGACGCGCAAAACGCTACTAACGTCGGCACCTACACAATTACGCCTTCAGGATTAACCACTGCCAACTATACGATCACTTACGCTGATGGTGCCTTAACCATCAATCCGGCGACACTCACTGTAACTGCCAACACTGCCAGCAAAACATATAATGGTTTGCCTTACAATGGAGGCAACGGCGTTACTATTGCTGGTTTGGTAAATAACGAAAGCAACACGGTCGTTACCGGTACGCCGGTTTATTCGGGCGATGCACAAAATGCTACTAACGCCGGCACCTACACGATTACGCCTTCAGGATTAACCGCTACCAACTATACGATCACTTACGCTGATGGCGCCTTAACTATCAACCCGGCGGCAATTACTGTAACTGCCAAAGCAGACAGCAAAACTTATAATGGCCTGCCATATAATGGTGGAAACGGGGTGACTATCACTGGTCTTGTGAATAACGAAAGCAACACTGTCGTTACCGGCACACCGGTTTATTCGGGCAACGCGCAAAACGCTACTAACGCCGGCACCTATACGATTACTCCTTCGGGACTAACCGCTGCCAACTACACGATTACTTACGCTGATGGAACCTTAACCATCAATCCGGCTGCAATTACCGTAACTGCCAACGCTGCCACCAAAACATATAATGGCTTGCCATACATTGGAGGCAACGGCGTTACTATTGCTGGTTTGGTAAATAACGAAAGTAATACTGTCGTTACCGGCACACCGGTTTATTCGGGCGACGCGCAAAACGCTACTAACGCCGGCACCTACACGATTACGCCTTCGGGATTAACCGCTGCCAACTATACGATTACTTACGCTGATGGCACCTTAACCATCAATCCGGCTGCAATTACCGTAACTGCCAACGCTGCCACCAAAACATATAATGGCTTGCCATACAATGGAGGCAACGGCGTTACTATTGCTGGTTTGGTAAATAACGAAAGCAATACTGTCGTTACAGGCACACCGGTTTATACCGGCGACGCGCAAAACGCCACTAATGTTGGTAGTTATACGATTACTCCTTCGGGATTAACAGCTGCCAACTATACGATCACATACGCTGATGGTGCCTTAACCATCAATCCGGCGACACTCACTGTAACTGCCAACACTGCCAGCAAAACATATAATGGTTTGCCTTACAATGGAGGCAACGGCGTTACTATTGCTGGTTTGGTAAATAACGAAAGCAACACGGTCGTTACCGGTACGCCGGTTTATTCGGGCGATGCACAAAATGCTACTAACGCCGGCACCTACACAATTACGCCTTCAGGATTAACCGCTACCAACTATACGATCACTTACGCTGATGGCGCCTTAACTATCAACCCGGCGGCAATTACCGTAACGGCCAACGCTGCCAGCAAAACATATAATGGCCTGCCTTACAATGGCGGCAACGGGGTGACCATCACTGGTCTCGTCAATAACGAAAGCAATACTGTCGTTACAGGCACACCGGTTTATACGGGCGACGCGCAAAATGCGGTGAATGTTGGTAGTTACACGATTACGCCTTCGGGATTAACCGCTGCCAACTATACGATTACTTACGCTGATGGCACCTTAACCATCAATCCGGCTGCAATTACCGTAACTGCCAACGCAAAGAGCAAAACTTACGATGGCTTGCCATACAATGGAGGCAACGGCGTTACTATTGCTGGTTTGGTAAATAACGAAAGCAATACTGTCGTTACAGGCACACCGGTTTATTCGGGCAACGCGCAAAACGCTACTAACGCCGGAACCTACACGATTACACCTTCAGGACTAACCGCTGCCAACTATACGATCACTTACGCTGATGGAACCTTGACCATCAACCCGGCTGCAATTACCGTAACTGCCAACGCTGCCAGCAAAACATATAATGGCCTGCCTTACAATGGCGGTAACGGGGTGACCATCACTGGTCTCGTCAATAACGAAAGCAAGACTGTTGTTACTGGTACCCCTGTTTATACCGGCGACGCGCAAAACGCCACTAATGTTGGTAGTTATACGATTACGCCTTCGGGACTAACAGCTGCCAACTATACGATCACTTACGCTAATGGCGCCTTAACCATCAACCCGGCGGCAATTACCGTAACTGCCAACGCTGCCAGCAAAACATATAATGGCCTGCCTTACAATGGTGGTAACGGTATCACTATCACTGGTCTCGTGAATAACGAAAGCAGTTCAGTGGTAACCGGCACACCTGCTTACACCGGTAATGCACAAAATGCAATTAACGTTGGTGGCTATACGATTACGCCTGCCGGCTTAACCGCTGCCAACTATACGATCACTTACGCTGATGGTGTTTTAACCATCAATCCGGCAGCAATCATTGTAACTGCCAATGCAGCCACCAAAACATATGATGGCCTGCCATACAATGGCGGCAACGGCGTTACTATTTCCGGTTTAGTTAATAACGAAAGTAACTCGGTAGTTACTGGTACGCCTGTTTACACAGGTAATGCACAAAATGCAGTTAACGTTGGTGGCTACACGATTATGACAGCTGGTTTAACCGCTGCCAACTATACGATCACGTATGCTGGTGGTACATTAACTATCAACCCGGCTACGCTGACCATTACGGCAAATGATCAGAGCTATTGCGTTGGCAATACCGCACCTGCATTAACAGTGAACTACAGCGGATGGGTAAATGCCGAAACAACTTCAGCCCTCAGCCAGCTGCCGGTTGTACAAAACAGTGCTACCGCTAATTCACCTGCTGGAACATACAACCTGACGCCATCCGGTGCCGTTGCATCAAACTATGTTATGAACTACCAAAAAGGTATATTAAAAATTAATGCAGCACCAGTAAGTACGCTCACCGCTCCGCAAGGCAATACCATCTGCGGCAATGGTGCAACGCTCAATCTGCTGGCATCCGGTGCCTATACCTTTAAATGGCAGCTGAATAATAACGATATCCGGAACGCGACCAATAATAGCTATGTGGCTGCAACTACCGGTACCTATACCGCAGTTGCCACTGACGCCAATGGCTGCACTGCCCCTGCAGACAATAGTATCATTATTACACAGGAAACTGCCCCTGTAGCTGCATTTACTTACAATAGCTATTGTGTAGATAAAAAAATAGCCTTTACAAACCAATCTATTGTAAATAATAACAGCACTGTGAAATATAGCTGGGATAACGGAGCCGGTGCAACCAGTACCGAAGTATCTCCACAGTTTACTTACAACACTGCTGGCAACTATACAGTGACCTTAACCGTTACGCCAACTGGATGCCCTTCACTGGCTAATACTATTACGGAAAAAATTCCGGTAGAAGCTGCCATCGCTGGCGTGGAGTTAAACCCGGTAACAACAGATGCCGGTACCCCGGTAAACTTACCAGGCAGAAACTTCGCGAATGCTACCTATAGCTGGGCACCGTCATCCGGATTATCCAATCCGGATGTAATGAACCCTGTGGCTACGCTTGAACAGAGTACACATCTCAACATTACCATGACATTCCCTTCTGGCTGTACCACTACAGACTATTTACAGGTAAATGTCAACACAGGCAATGCGATACTGGTGCCAAATGTCTTCAGTCCTAATAACGACGGACAAAATGATATTTTGTACCCTAACCTCATGGGCATCAAAAAACTCCATTACTTCAAAGTATTTAACCGCTGGGGCAAACTCATGTTTGAAACCAACGATGAAAAGAAAGGCTGGAATGGCCGTGTAAATGGAGAACTTCAACCTTTAGCGACCTATGTATGGACAGCGGAAGGTGTTGATGCCAATGGCAGAATTTATCATACGCAGGGTACCGTTACACTGCTGCGATAATCTATTTATCTAAACAAAGAAGCCGGTCTCTACTTCTGTAGAGACCGGCTTCTTTTTACCTTTTCTCAAAGACAATCATAACCACTGCTGATATCAAAAGATTTGTCCGTAAATTGTACTACTGATAACTATATCCTTTATGAGCCTCAAAAAACTGGAATCAGTTCTTATCATCTGTTTTGTATGCATATGTTCCTGTCAGTCTGCCGGCAGCAATTCCCATATGACCGACACTACCTTCAAACAACTGGTAATGCCGAAGGACACCCTATTACAACGTTTATCCATTGCCGTTAAAAGTCTTGCTGAAAGTAAATGGGATAGCAGTGCCATTATTCAGGCCTTTGCCGCAACTCCTGATCGTTATTATGTATTTGTTTCCTCCGGCAAATCCGATACTGCCAGCAAAAATGCAGTGGTAATTATTCCGGAAAACAGGTACGCTAACCAGTTCAGGCTACACATTGACCTGCCAGATACGCTGGCCAGTCAAATATCCTATGATGATCTTAATAAATTATTCGGTGAGCCGGTAAAGGATTCGCTTGGCGGCATTCCAATAACTCCGCCGAAAGAGCCCATCATTTCTTACCGGATTATCAGGGAGAAAGATACCGTTAACCTGGTCACCTACCATACAAACCAGGTCAATAATGCACGTGAAAATATTTACGGCTTCCGCCTATATAAATAAAATGAATGCCAGGTAAATGCCCGCATTTCCTAAATATCAAATACCGGTTTCCCCAAAACAAAAAAAGGAAAACCGCTTTCGCAATTTTCCTTTTTCGTGTCCCGGATTGGATTCGAACCAATGACCTACTGCTTAGAAGGCAGTTGCTCTATCCAGCTGAGCTACCGAGACATCCTTTCCCTTTCTGACAGAGAATTTTGTGTGTGTCTCTATCGTTTTGGGAGTGCAAATGTATAAATTTTCTGATTAAAAAAACAAATTAATTTTATTTTTTTTCGATAATGTTGTGATTACTATGGACGTAAAAATTGAATCAAGCTGGAAAACAGTGCTCAAAGATGAATTCAAAAAGTCTTATTTCGAGCACATTGTCATGTACCTGAAAAGCGAAAAGGCACTCGGGAAAACCATCTTTCCAAAAGGTGAAGAAATCTTCAACGCCTTCGATAAAACTCCGTTCGATAACGTAAAAGTAGTGATTCTCGGGCAAGACCCCTACCATAACGAAGGACAGGCACACGGACTCTGTTTCTCCGTTCAGGACGGCATCAAACCTCCTCCATCACTCGTTAATATCTATAAAGAAATGAAAACGGACCTCGGCCTGGAACCTCCGCAAGGCGGCAACCTCACCAAATGGGCCGAACATGGTGTACTCATGCTCAACGCGTTCCTTACCGTTCGCGCTCATGAACCCGCATCCCATTCCAAAATCGGCTGGGAAAATTTTACTGACGCCGTTATCAGGAAAATATCAGAAGAAAAAAGAGATGTGGTATTTTTGCTGTGGGGAAGATTCGCCCAGGATAAACAAATCCTCGTGGACGCTACCAAACACCATATACTCAAAGCAGCCCACCCATCGCCTTTTAGCGCTGATAAAGGATTCTTTGGATGCAAACACTTCTCCAAAACAAATGAAATCCTCTCCAAAGCAGGCATAGAACCCGTCGACTGGAGATTATAATTTCAAATGGGAAAAAATTAATATATTAGCTAACGCACGCCCCATTAGCGAAAGTGACTGGCTATATGAAACTGATAAAAAACATCTTCGGAAAAATCTTTGCACTGTACGCGCTCCTGCTTTTCGCAGGAACCATGCTGATCGTGTTTATTCCCATCTGGATATTTTCCTTCTTCCCGGACCCTAAAAAAACATGGGGCTTTATCACCATCGGCAGAATATGGATGAAAATCTATATGCCGCTCATCGGTTGCCCGGTCCGTATCAAAGGACAGGAATATTTTGAAAATGGGAAAACCTATGTGGTCGTTTGCAACCACAACGCACTGATCGATGTACCGGTAACAACCCCGGGCGTTCCTGGCGTAAATAAAACCCTCGCCAAAGCATCCATGGGTAAAATACCCCTCTTCGGTGTACTCTACCGTATCGGTGGTATCATGGTAGACCGCAAAGATGAACAAAGCCGTAAAAACAGCGTCATCCAGATGCGTGAAGCGCTCGAAAAAGGCATGCACATGCTCCTCTACCCGGAAGGAACGAGAAACCGCACAAATGAGCCGCTTAAGCCCTTTTATGATGGTGCGTTCGCCCTCGCCATAGAGGCACAGGTGCCCGTCATCCCTTCACTGCTGTTTCATACTAAAATAGTCAACCCGGCCGATAAAGGCTTCTACGCCTGGCCACACCACATCGATTACCACTTCCTCCCTCCCGTGCCCACCACCGGCCTTACCAAAGACGATGTCACCGCACTGAAAGAGAAAGTATTCAAAATCATGTGGGACTACTACGTTAACACGAACGTATAAACGAAATTTATCTCCATAAATACCCATAAACGGATGGCTCAACACGCTATCCGTTTTTTATTACCCAAACGGGAAATTATTTTATCCATATCCCACTGATTCCCAAATCTTCCCGAAATATTACTGCAACCCCGCTGCAGTAGCCATTTTTCTTTAACATTTCTTTGTAACCAGAGCTCCAAAAAAATGATAAATTGCAGTGTAGCTGCACCCATTTCTCCAACAGCCCGCTGTTCTGAATATGGCCAGCATTTCTCAAAATAACATTCACTAAACTATCTGTCATGAAAACAACCGGTCCTCCTTGTGTCAAATTCCTACTACTATTTCCCATTACTTATTGTCGCCCCCCAATTCCTGAACGCCCCCATCCGCTGTTCAGTCAACAATTTTCCATTCCGGCCTGATCATCCATTTGTGTGCAAAAAAATATCCCACACCAGGACGGTGTGGGATATCGCATTTTAATAAGTTTCCTCTTCTTTGCGTCGCTACATATCGTAAAACTGCCGCGATCGGTTAATCCTCAGATCTCGCAGGATACCCGCCTTCGGATTAATTGTAATACTAAACTGTCGTAACTGACCAAACGGTACCAGGTTTATTGACATCTGCCAACAGTGCAAATCCCGCGAGATATACATGTTTGTATAGGCAATTTTCATATTTGTAAAGTCAAAACCACTGTTCATACCAATCTTCCACTTCGGCGTCAGACTGAAATCTCCGTTGAAATTCACATACTGGGTGATCCGCTTCACAAATCCTCCCGAATCCGGAAGTACCTGGTTGGTATAAGACAAGGCGTAGGACAGGTCTAATCTCCATGGAATATCAAAATCCACATACTCTCCCGGATGGTTCCTGATCTGCTGTAACTGCCGCTGCTGCGCCGCCTGCAGCATCGTCGGATCCTGGGCATTCTGCAGCGAATCCAGCTCTTTCAACTTACTCTGCGCCTTCTTGTCTTTCGATGTAAACGAGGTCGACATCGTGACCGAGGCATTTGTCAGCCGGCCCGGGCTGATCTTCCCTTCATTCCACACATACTTGTCATGGCGTATACCGGCCGCATCTATTACGTACGGGTCCAAAGTACCGCTGGCACTGATATTCAGCTTGTCAAACAGGTTGGTACGGGCATATAATGAAATAGGAGACAGCTTAAATGAATCCTGGATAAAGTTATAGTTGAAGTTAAACCCAAAGCCATCCAGCAGCTTCACCTTCTTTTCATGATTGGCAGAAGTATCTTTTTTGGAATAAACCTTCATTTCCAGGTTGTTATCCAACCCGAAGTTGATACCACCAAAGGTTCCCTCACTCGGCACACCAATCACTGATCCCTGGAAATACGAGGTTCTGGCAGTATTACCCTGCGCATCGTACACCATGTTATAGTAAGCACCCGCACTCAGGTCTGGACGGAAACTCATACCAATGGACGGACGCATCACGTGCCTGATCTTGCGGATCTTGGAATTGGCGCCGAAATCATACATACCATACAAGGCCGTTGCCAGGGTCAGACTGGTGTTAAGGTCATGCAGGGCGTAGAATCCAGGCGTATAGATGGTATCCAGGGCACCATTGGTCTGGGTACCGTAGTTGAATTTATTAGGATTAAATTGCTTGGTGATCTTTTTCGTATACCAGTATTCGTTAAAGGTAATACCGGGAGATAAGGTAAACGCCTTCATCACTGGTATAGAGAAGGAGATCGGAACGGTTTGCTGCATACCTGTCTGTAATGCATCAAACATCGCCTGCTTACCGAAAACGGAATCTTTGAAATAAGCCTGGTTCCGGAACTGGTTGGTATAGCTGATACCTACTTTCTGGTACCATTTAGGTGTACCTATCACTTCTTTAGGCTGGAACGGATAGATCGTCTGTACAGAGAAGTTCGCATCCGGGAAAGTCAATGATACATCGCGCGTCTGCAGGTTCTGGTTGTCTGATAAGCTGACCGTCAGGTTATATGGCTTGTTCTGCCATGTTTTCGAGAAACTGATACTGGAACCGATGTTATTATTTACGCGGGTACTATAATCGTATACGTTGTACTGGTTATAGGAGGAGGTCCCGAAGTTTACACTGGCACCAAAGTTAATTCCTGGTCTGGCTTTGCTATCCATGCTGTGGTTCCACATTACATGGAAGTCCTTGCTGTTCACAAATTCCTGTTTCACCGACGGGTCGCCCAGTCGGGTATTGGCAAAGCTGATAGTTAGCCCGCCGCTATATTTATATCGCTTTCGGTAGGTTGGACTGGCCGTCATGCTCCAGCTACCGTAGGAGTATACGTCTCCCCTCACGGTAAGGTCCAGGTGCTCCCCCATTCCAAAATAATATCCTCCGTTTTCAAGACCCATACCTTTTTGCTGGTTGACCACAAACTGTGGCGGCAGCAAACCGGAACGCTGGCCCTGTGTTATAGGGAAAATGGCGAATGGTATAAACAAAGGCGTCGGGATACCCTGAATTTCCAGGTTGGCAGGCCCGGAAACGATCAGTTTATCAGGAATTACCTTGATTTTTTTAGCTCTGAAGCTGAAGTGTGGCGTGTCCAGGTCACAGGTAGTATAACCGTTTTTGAAGCCAAAAATGGTATTATCTGCCATGCGCTTGGTCTTTTCACTATGCACATACCCCTCTCCGTAGACGGATTTGGTATTGAAGATCATCGCCTTCTGCGACATGAAATTATATTCCACGGTATCGGACTCGAAGCTCTGGCCTCCATCATTCATGACCGGGCGGCCGATGAATTTTCCGGCAGTATCCTTCGTTTGAGTAGCACTCATTACGCCGCTGTTCTGGTCAAAGGCTACTTTGCTGGCAGTAAGATCCACCGTTTTGTACTTCACATTAGCATTTCCGTACAGATAAAACTGTTTTTCCTTGATCATCAATACCATGGAATCTTGCGCTTTCGCGGTTACAGTGGCGTCCAGAGAGTCTTTGGAGGCTACCGGCAGCTTAAAAGTATCTACGGTTATACGTGTACTGTCTCGGAAAGTGGAGTCCCCGGCCAATTTTATCGCGCCGGAATCCCCTGATTTTGGCACAATAGCCGTATCTTTAAGGGTAAGCGGCGCCGTTACCGGCTTAATCGGACCTGCATTTTTAGACTTCGGTGGTACCGTGTCTGCAAAAATTTTGTTAAATCCGAAGAATGCATGTGGCTTTATGCCAGCAGTTGCATCTATAATAAAGGGAACGGCAATAATCACACCTGCAATTACCAGGTATGTCTGTCGTAAAAACTTTTTATAATTATTTTTGTAGCTAGAGCTCATGTGTTAAGGCGGGCACAAACCTACAAGTTTTTAGACAATTTATTACAAATGATAACTTGTAAAGTTTGAAAAGATAGACTGGGAAGGGCACTTAAAAGTCGCATGGAACAAGTAAATTATTATTTTAACAGATAAACTTATTTTTTATTTTTTGTGATTACAGCACCCATTAAAAAGAGAAACATGCGCTGGAACCGATTTTGGACTTTAGGTCTGGGAACACTTTTCACCTGCACATTTTTTATTCAGGCAAAAAACACACCAGATTCAGAAAAGCAGGGAAAGCCCATCAGAACTATCGTCATAGACGCAGGCCACGGTGGCGAAGATCCAGGCGCAAGGGGCAGTTACTCCACAGAAAAACAGGTCACCCTCGAAGTGGCCCTGAAACTGGGAAAACTCCTCGAAGAGAACATGCCGGATGTAAAGGTAGTGTATACACGAAAATCCGATCGTTTCGATAATCCAAGAGTAAAAGCTCAAATTGCCAACGATGCCAAAGGTGAACTGTTCGTGTCCATTCACTGTAATTCTGCCGCCAAATTACAACGGCAGGTAGGTACTAAAACTGTCATGGTGAAGAAAGGGAAGAAAAAAGTAGCGAAACACGTTCCTGTTTACGCTTCCTACCCTAACCCGGCCAAAGGTACCGAAACGTACATCTGGGCCACCAGCAAAAACAACGCTAAAATGGAGTCCCTTAAACAGAACTCCGTAATCGTGCTCGATGCCAACTCCGAAGAATCACGCGCCCTCATGGACGACACCGATCCGGAAACTTACATCCTGCTCAACACCCTGCGCAACGCATACTTTGACCAAAGCCTCCGACTCTCTACATTAATTGAAGATGAGTTCACCAAAGTAGGCCGTATCAGCCGTGGCGCAAGGCAACGTAATGAAAAAGGTATCTGGGTACTCTCTGCCACCGCCATGCCTAGCGTGCTGGTAGAATTAGGCTTCATCAGCAATCCGGAAGAGGAAGACTACCTCAACTCAAACTCCGGACAAATGGAGCTGGCCAACGGTATCTTTAAAGCGATTAAGCGTTACCGTGATGAACTGGACCGGTTTACCAACAACAACCGCGTACAGCCTTCAGAAGAAACCAATACCGGCAATGCCGCACCGCAGGCCTACCGCAAAACCACCAAACCTGGTGGCCAGCGTAAACCTGCCTCCAAACAGGACTATGCCGTGCAATTGCTGATAACTGACAAATTATACAATCCAGGAGCTTCCATTTTCAGGAAGCTCCCTGGTCATGTCACTGTAGAACGCACCGCAGTAGTCATGAACCGTAAAAAAATGAATAAATATACCTGGGGACCCTTCCGATCGGAAGAAGTTGCCTCCACCGCCCTCAAAAAAGCCAAAAAATCAGGATTTAAAGACGCTTTCGTTACCAATAACTAACCGCCCCTTACCCCTCCCCAACTCGCCAATCTCCCCAAAAATTCTCCTTATAATTATCAACATTTTTATTCAAACACTTCCGGGACTGCCTTTTTGATTATTTTTGCGGTGAACGTATACGATTCTCATGCTCAAATTATCTAACGAAACCAAAGTGGGTGTGCTTACTGCACTAGGTATTACCCTCCTTGTGCTGGGCTTTAATTTATTGAAAGGAAAGAGCCTGTTTTCTCACTCGAAAACCATATATGCTGTATATAAGCAGGTAAATGGCCTCCAGCCATCCAATGCTGTCCAGGTAAACGGACTCGTTGTTGGTAACGTCTCCAACCTCGATGTGATGGACCACGATCCCAGCAAAATCCTCGTTACAATCACCATCTCTAAAAAAATAGAAATCCCCCGCAACTCTGTAGCTCGCATCTCCAGCGACCTGCTCGGCACCAAAACCGTTCAGCTCGACCTGGGTAACGCCTCCGACTATCTGAAAACCGGGGATACCATCTATGCCGCCGTAGACGGATCCATGACCGACGCCCTCAAGGAACAACTCAACCCGCTGGTGAAAAAACTCCAGGGCACCCTCATGAACATCGACTCCCTCCTGCTCAACGTAAACGGACTTCTCGACACCACCTCTAAAGTCCACCTGCAGCAGGCCATCAAAAATCTCAACACCATCACCCATAACTTCACCGTTACCAGTGCATCCCTCAATACTATGATGGACCCTAACACCGGTAGCGTACCAGGTACCATGCGCAACCTCCAGGAAGTAACCGGTAATCTCAAAAATAATAACGAGAAAATCGGCCATATCCTCGACAATGCAGAAAAAACTACCGGCGCCCTCGCCAATGGTAATATCGACAAAACGCTGCAGGAATTACAGTCCGCCGCCAACAGCCTCAATACTACCATCGCAAAACTCAACACCACCGACGGTACCGCGGGTTTATTGCTGAACGACAAAAAAGTCTATAACAATCTTCAATACTCCCTGAACAACCTTAATAAATTGCTGGAAGACCTGCGCATCAACCCTAAACGTTATGTGCACTTCTCCCTCTTCGGTAAAAAGGATAAAGTAAAGCCCATTCCTTCAGACACAGTTAAGGCTCAATAATCAGGATACATGCGCGCAATCATAAAATACGGGCTTCTACTCGCTATGTACTGCATAGCAGGTACGCTTACTGCCAACGCCCAGCAGGCCGCAGCACCGCCTGCTGCCGATACCACAAAGCCTAAAGGCACCATGATCGATATCAAACACGCCGACGTGCTGTATGATATCACCACCGATACTCTCGCCGTACGCAAACTGATAGGTAACGTAAAACTCGTTCAGGGTAATACCACCTTCTACAGCGACAGCGCCATCCAAAACCTCCGTACCAATCATATAGATGCCTACGGAAAAATTCATATCAACCAGGCTGATAGTATTAATATCTATGGTGATGTGCTCAACTACGACGCATCTACCCGCATTGCCACCCTCACCGGCAACGCACGCCTGACCGACGGAAAAGTGACAATCTCCGGCCCGGAACTCATCTACGATATGAACGCCAAAATCGGTAGCTATCTGAAAACAGGTAAACTGGTAAACGGCAAAAGCACCCTCACCAGTGATGAAGGATTCTATTATGTAGACATGAAAGAAATGCACTTTCAACGGAATGTCGTACTCATAGATCCTGACTATACCCTCACTACCGACGCCCTGCTGTATAATACCGAAACCAAAATAGCCAACATCATCGCGCCTACCACCATCAACGAAGGTAAACGCATCATGTACGCTACCAGCGGATACTACGATACGGATAAAGGGTACGCCAACTTTACCAACCGCCCGCTCATTGAAGACAGTACCGGCACCCTGACCGCCGATCAGCTGGAAATGGACAAAGTAAACGGTAAAGCATATGCCACCGGAAACATGGTATACCGCGATACCGTACGACATATGTCACTCCTGGCCAACTACGGTATCCTCGACCAGAAATACAAAACACTCCTGGCCACGCAGAAACCACTGCTGATCATGGAAAGCGAAAAGGATACCTTCTATATGGCCAGCGATACCCTGTTCACCGGTGTCATCAAACCCGGCGACAGCCTCAGTATCCCTTCCGTACAGGGCCTTAAAAGAGTTCCGCCCCCCCTGCGACTCACCCCAGTGAAAATCAGGGAAATATCTACTTTTATTGATAATGTGCCGGAATATCTTAAAAAAGATGAAGTGCTGGCCAGACAAAGAAAAGATAGCATCACCGGCACCAAAATGATGATGATGGCCGATACCGCCCTCGCCAAAACCAAAGCCAGGGAAAACGCCAACGCTGTCTCCAATATGAAAATCGCCCCCATGAAACCTGTCATGCCACAGGATTCACTGCCGGGAATAAAACATTATGAAGACAGTATCAAACTCATCAAACCGAAAAATAAAGCCGACGATACCACGGAAATAAGGTATATCCTCGCCTATCATAATGTACGTATGTTCTCCGATTCCCTCCAGGGCGTGGCAGACAGCGTGTATTATTCCACCAGCGACTCCATCTTCCGCTTCTACCGTAATCCTATCGTATGGACCAGCAGAAGCACACAGATGTATGGAGATACCATTTACGCCTATACGAAAAATCAAACGGTGGATAAACTGGTAATGAGACAACAAGCCTTCATTATCAATGAAACAGGAAAAGACCTGTTTAACCAGATCAAAGGCAATACCATCACCGGATATGTAGTGAATAAACAACTCGACTGGATGTTTGTAGACGGAAATGCTGAAACCATTATGTACGCCGCTGATAATGCCGGCGCCTTCATGAACGTAAGCCATACACTGTCTGCCACCATTTCCCTGTACTTCAAAGACAATGAAATTTATAAGGCGAAGTTCATCACACAGCCGGAAACAACGGTCTATCCGTTTACCCAGCGGCCAGTGGAAGAACTAAAACTGGAACATTTCAAATGGGAAATCAACCGGCGACCCAAATCGAAATTTGAACTCATGCAATAAACCAATACCCTCCGCTCATCCCGGAGGGTATTTTTTTTAAAGTATATTTGCCCGGATACATTTAACTGACGCAATAAATTCTATGATACTGTGCTGAAATCATCTATTAAAACCATCCGGCAATCACTGATCTCCCCTATCTTCTTATTCATGAAAGATAGCAGGGCTGTGGGTATCGTGCTGATCATCTGTACCCTTGTATCCATGACCCTGGCCAATTCAGGTGCGGGCCCCGCCTATATTAATTTCTGGAATGAACTGCTGGATCCCAATGGAGGCCACCACCTTCATTTCCGCGGACTCGACCTGCCCAACTCCTTCATGCTATGGATCAACGACGGCCTCATGGCGTTATTCTTCTTTATGGTAGGCATGGAAATCAAAAGAGAACTGACCGTAGGTGAACTATCTTCCCTGAAGCAGTCCATACTCCCGGTACTGGCGGCTATCGGCGGGATGGCGGCACCGGCATTAATATTCAGTTACTTTAACCACAGCACAGCATACAGCAATGGCTGGGGTATCCCGATGGCAACCGATATCGCTTTCTCACTGGGTATCCTCTCCCTCCTGGGAAAAAGAGTGCCGGTAAGCCTGAAAATATTCCTCATGGCGCTGGCCATTATCGACGACCTGGGAGCAATCCTTACTATCGCCATTTTTTATACACCACACCTCGACCTCAAATATTTACTGATTGGTGGCGGCGTGCTTATACTCCCAATATTATTAAACCTGCTGAAGGTGCAGCGTACCATTTTTTATTTCCTGCCCGGAATCGTACTCTGGTACTGCCTTTTCAACTCCGGCGTTCACGCCACCATCGCAGGTGTACTACTGGCGTTATGTATTCCTTTATCACGGATTGAAGAACTGGTGCATAACCTGCACGACCCTGTGAATTTTGTAATCATGCCGCTATTTGCGTTGGCTAATACCGCTATCGCCTTGCCAGCGGACGTTTTCCACGCATTGGAACATGGCATCAGCTATGGTATCATTGCCGGATTAGTACTGGGAAAACCATTGGGGATTTTCGGGATGTCATTCATTGCGGTGAAACTTCGTTTAGCCGTGCTTCCCGAAAACAGCCGCTGGGGCCAGCTCTGGGGTGTTGGCATGATCGCCGGTATCGGATTTACCATGTCTATTTTTATAGCTGGATTAGCTTATACAGATAGATCTTTGCAGATCATCGCCATTATTTCCGTGATCGCAGCCTCTGTGATAGCGGGTTTGGCAGGATTCATCTACCTGCGCCTGATAAAAAAATAAATTTATCTACCGCTGTTGGCACTGTTATTGTTAAATAAATGTGATTTTTTTTAGAGAGAAAATACTTTAGAGAAATTTCTCACGTTAGAAAGTGCCAATATCTTTTATTTTTAATAAGTATTCATTTATGAAGAAAGTCGTGTTACTTTTCAGCCTGATCGCATTGATTGCTATACAGGCTAACGCGCAAAAGAAAAGCAGCTATCGCGGCGGAGGCTATGGTATTGATAACTACAATACCGCATTAGGCGTTCGTCTGAACCCATGGATAGTAGGCTTCACCATTAAACACTTTATTGCAGGACCACATGCCATCGAAGGATTAGTTACCACTAATCACGACAAAAACACAAACGTAACCTTTACAGGATTATACGAATATCATTGGAATGTAGGGATGCAAGGCCTAAACATGTACGCCGGTGGCGGTGTGCACGTGGGTATTTATGACCGCCGCGACTACGATTGGGATCGTTATGTCGACAAAGGCAAAGGTACTTATGTATCCCCTGGCCTGGACGGTATCATCGGTATCGAGTATACCTTCAAGAAAATTCCGCTGAACATCAGTGCCGATCTGAAACCTTATGTTCAGTTTGTTGGACCGACCAACTACCTCGGTGAAGAAATCGGCGGCGTTTCCGCAAGATTTGCCTTCTAGGATAAACCAGGAAAATATGTAATTTAGCGGACAACAGGGGCTCCTGTTGTCCGTTTTTTATTGCAGGATGCCCGTACCTAATGCCAACTACTTAGATGCGAACTATATTGTATTTGACTTATGCCGTCCTGTTCATGGTTGCATGCAAAAAACCATCGAACCAACCTGCTGTTATCCGACAGCCGGACCAACCAATGGAAGGCTACGGCAGCAGCTCCTACACTTCTTCTACAGTTATCAAAAAAAATTGTGATGACGGTAATACCGGCTACTGGCTATATCTTCCCAGTGATCCCATGCCCAAAGAAGCACCGGTAATAGTGTTTAACCATGGTTATGGCGCCTGGAACCCTGCCTGCTACGGGGCCTGGATTAAACATCTGGTTAAAAAAGGCAATATTGTCATCTTCCCAAGGTATCAGTCTACCATCGTTACCAACCCGGCTACCTATACGAATAATGCCGCAGCGGCCATTAACAGGGCCCTGAAGCTGCTGGCTGCCGATAGTACGCTGCCACAGCCAATAAAAGGAAAAATAGCATACATAGGACACAGTTATGGTGGCGTAATAGCTGCTAACCTTGCCATGACGCCGGCCACCTACGGGGTACCGCCGCCTAAAGCCATTATGCTGGCTTGTCCTGGTACGGGCAACGCCCCCCAGGGCGCCCTGCCAAGCTATAAAAGCATGTCGTCCAAAGTAAAAATGCTCCTGATAGTAGAGGAAAAAGACAACAGCGCAGGCACCACCTTTGCTGATATGCTCTACTCTTCCACTACCTATATTCCTGCTGCCAATAAAACCATGATCACCCATATGGCCGATCCTTACGGATACCCTGCCATCACCGCTGAACATGGCGAAGCCGCCGCAACAGACATGACTTTCGACTCAGGCCAAAGAAATAACATCATCACCCTCTCCTTTACATCTACACGGGTCGATGCCACCGACTACTACTGCTACTGGAGGCTGACAGACGCCCTGCTCGACTGCGCCTTTCACCAGCAAGGTTGCGACAATGTGTACGGCGACAGTACCCTCGTTACCAATATGGGCAACTGGTCAGACGGACAACCGCTCAAGCCGCTCGTTGTCAGATAATTTCCTAATTTTAGGAAGTATAACAACAAGCTATGAAAATCTTCAGCGCCGCACAGATCAGAGCAGCAGATGCCTACACGATAGCCCATGAGCCTATCAGTAGCACCGACCTTATGGAGCGTGCCGCTACTGCCTGTACAACATGGATAGAAGATAATTTCACGCCCAGCCACCCGGTTTTTGTTATTTGTGGAAAAGGTAATAATGGCGGAGATGGCCTGGTTATCACCCGCCTGCTATTGGACCATGGCTGGAATGTCAACGCCTGGACCATACAGGGTGATAAATACAGTGATGACCATGTGGTAAATCTCCAGCGACTTCAAAAGGCTTATCCTCAGCATATACACCCACTCAACGATGTAAACGAATTTCCGGAAATCCCCGATCAGGCTATCGTTATCGACGCCATCTTCGGGACAGGCCTCCATAAACCTATCGACGGCTGGCTCGCCGGTATTATCCATAAAATCAACGACCACCGCCACCGGTACTATATTATTGCCATCGACACGCCTTCAGGGCTACAGGCCGATCATACCTCCCTGCATACACCAGTGGTACAGGCCCTTCACACGCTGACGTTCGAAACCTGGAAACTGGCCTTCCTCCTACCGGAAAATGCCGGGCTTACCGGAAAAGTGCATGTGCTTCCTATCGGACTACACCCGGACTACCTAACGCATACGCCTGCACGGTTTCACCTGACAGATACTGCCACCATTCAAACTATTTACCAGCCCCGTGATCCGTTCGGACATAAGGGCACCTACGGCCACGCACTGCTGATTGCAGGCAGCTACGGCAAAATGGGTGCAGCACTTTTATCTGCCGGCGCCTGTCTCAGGGCCGGTGTTGGCCTCCTTACCTGTCATGTACCAGTTTGCGGGTATAATATTATGCAGATAGGAGAACCTGCCGCCATGTGCATCACCGACCGCGACGAGGCCATGAACGTACATTTCCACCAGGATGTACATGATACCAGGTATGCAGCAGTAGGTATCGGCCCCGGACTGGGTACCAATACCGCCACAGCCGCATCACTGGAAAAGTTGCTGGAGGCTTATCAGCAACCAATGGTCATCGATGCGGACGCCCTGAATATTATCTCCGTATACCCCTACCTGTTATACAGGATACCTGCAGGCTCCATTCTTACGCCCCATCCTAAAGAGTTTGAACGGCTTTTTGGCGCCACTGCCAACGACTTCGAAAGAATTGAACTACTCAGCAGCAAGTCGGCAGAACTGGGTCTTTATATCTTATTAAAAGGCCGCTATACGGCTATTGCTTGTCCAGATGGCGCTGTTTACTTCAACCCTACCGGCAATCCGGGCATGGCTACCGGCGGCAGCGGCGATGTGCTTACCGGCATATTGACGGCCTTACTGGCGCAGGGTTACAGTTCCAAAGCCGCCATTATTATGGGTGTATGGCTGCACGGCTTTGCCGGCGACCTCGCCGCAGCTGCATTATCGCAGGAAGCCATGACTGCCGGCGATATCATCAGCCATCTTGGAGCTGCCTACCAGCAGGGCATCTGACCCGTTCCTTCCCAAAATGCCTGCCACAGCGGGTCTTCCATTTTTTTCCTTCATTAGATGTGCGTATTAATTTTTTATGTTTTATATTTATTTGAAACACTATTGAGAATCCTTTGATCTTTTAACTCTTAAACCAATTTCTGAATCCTTGCATCACTTGCATTATTAAATTCGTCAATATGAGTATAGTTTACCTCGTTCCATGTTTTGGATTACTAGCCTTGTTATATACCGCGTTCCGTAGTGCCTGGGTTACACGCCAGGATGCAGGCAATGACAGGATGAAAGAAATTGCACAACACATCGCAGAAGGTGCCATGGCGTTTCTGAAAGCTGAGTATAAAATCCTTACCTATTTCGTTATTATCGCCGCCCTTCTCCTTGGTTACATGGGTGCCAGCCATGCCAACTCACACTGGTCAATAGCATTGGCTTTTATCGTAGGTGCTATATTCTCTGCCACAGCAGGTTTCATCGGCATGAAAATAGCCACCAAGGCTAACGTGCGTACTGCACAGGCAGCACGTACCAGCCTGGCAAAGGCTTTACAGGTTTCCTTCACCGGTGGATCTGTAATGGGGATGGGTGTTGCCGGTTTGGCTGTTTTGGGCCTCGGTTCATTATTTATCATTCTCAAATCATACTTTGGTGCAGAAGCCAATACCGCAGAGATGATCAAAACCATTGAGGTGCTGACAGGCTTCTCACTGGGTGCGGAAAGTATTGCACTGTTTGCCCGTGTAGGCGGTGGTATCTATACCAAGGCTGCCGACGTAGGCGCCGACCTGGTAGGTAAAGTAGAAGCAGGCATTCCGGAAGATGACCCCCGTAACCCCGCCACCATTGCGGATAACGTAGGAGATAACGTAGGAGACGTAGCCGGAATGGGCGCCGATCTCTTTGGTTCCTATGTAGCCACCGTACTGGCAACAATGGTACTGGGTTCCGAAACAACTTCCCAGGATGCATTCGGTGGTTTAGCCCCTATCCTCCTCCCAATGATGATTGCAGGATTCGGTATCATCTTCAGTATTATCGGTACCTTCTTCGTAAGAATCAGTGACAGCGCAGGCCTGAATACCGGTGTGGTGCAAAAGGCACTGAATATGGGTAACTGGGGTTCTATCGTCCTCACCCTGATCGTATCATACTTCCTCGTTAACTGGATCCTTCCTGATACAGAAATGACCCTGCGTGGTCATGTATTTACTAAGTCGCAGGTCTTCGGCTCTATAGTAGTAGGCCTCGTGGTAGGTACCCTGATGAGTATCATTACAGAATATTATACCGCGATGGGTAAACGCCCGGTTAAATCCATCATCCGTCAATCTGCTACCGGCCATGCTACCAATATTATTGGTGGTCTGAGCGTAGGAATGGAGTCTACAACGCTCCCTATCCTGGTGCTGGCAGGCGGTATCTGGGGTTCTTACGCTTTCGCCGGCTTATACGGTGTGGCAATCGCTGCTGCCGGTATGATGGCTACCACTGCGATGCAGCTGGCCATCGACGCCTTCGGCCCTATCGCTGATAATGCCGGTGGTATCGCTGAAATGAGCGAACTCCCTAAAGATGTACGTGAAAAAACAGATATCCTGGATGCTGTTGGTAATACCACCGCTGCTACCGGTAAAGGTTTTGCGATTGCTTCCGCAGCCCTCACCGCACTGGCGTTGTTTGCCGCCTTCGTTGGCGTGGCAGGCATCACAGGTATCGATATCTATAAAGCGAATGTACTGGCCGGACTCTTCATCGGTGGTATGATTCCATTCCTGTTCTCTTCACTGGCTATCGCCGCCGTAGGGCGTGCAGCCATGGCCATGGTAGAAGAAGTACGCCGCCAGTTCCGCGAAATCCCTGGTATCATGGAAGGCACCGGCAAACCGGAATATGATAAATGTGTGGCTATCTCCACACAGGCTTCTATCCGCGAAATGCTGCTGCCAGGTGCTATTGCGCTTATATCCCCGCTGCTGGTTGGCTTTATCGCCGGCCCTGAAGTACTGGGCGGCTTCCTCGCAGGTGCTACTGTATGTGGTGTTTTAATGGGTATCTTCCAGAACAACGCCGGCGGCGCCTGGGATAACGCTAAAAAATCCTTCGAAAAAGGCGTGGAAATCAATGGCGAAACCTATTACAAAAAATCAGACCCGCACAAGGCGTCCGTTACCGGTGATACCGTTGGTGATCCTTTTAAAGATACCTCCGGCCCTTCTATGAACATCCTCATCAAACTGATGTCCATCGTTTCACTGGTAATTGCTCCAACCCTGGGCGAACGCTTCCATACCCGCGAAGCTGCACCTACAGCCAAGGTTATTACTGTAGATCCTGCTAAAAAAGCAGCTCCACAGCTCACCTTGCTGGAAGAGAAGAAATAAGTATCTGCCCGATAAACTAAGCCTCCCCACGAAATGTTAGTCGTGGGGAGGCTTTTTTATTTGATTTTTTTTGAGATTCCCTTGGAGCGAATAATTTTCTTACCTACATTTGTACTGTAATTATTTTTATTACAGTTTAAAAAACGACAAAAATGAAAGTTGCAATAATTGGCGCATCTGGCTTTATAGGTCAGGAAATTTTAAAAGAAGCACTGCAGAGAGGACTGGAAGTAACGGCTGTTGTTCGTCATCCTGAGAAAATTACCGTACAGAACGACAAACTGACGGTAAAAAAGGCGGACGCCACCAATGCTGCTGACCTGGCTGCCGCAATCGCAGGCAACGATGCGGTTATCAGCGCCTACAAGGCGGTAGATACCGACACTTATGTATCAGCTACCAAAGCAACTATTGAGGCGCTTAAAAAGGCTGGAATCAAACGTTTCCTGCTGGTAAGCGGTGCCGCAAGTCTGGAAGTAGCGCCAGGGGTTAAACTGCTGGATTCTCCACACTTCCCGGCTGAATGGAAACCTATTGCAGCGGCTACCATGGCCGGACTGGAAGTACTGAAACAGGAAAACGACCTGGATTGGACGGCATTCAGCCCTGCTGCTATGATCGAGCCAGGTGAACGTACCGGCAAATTCCGCCTGGGAGGTACCCAACTGGTGACAGATGCCAGCGGTAACAGCAAAATTTCCTCTGCTGACTACGCAGTGGCCATGCTGGATGAGCTGCAGCAACCGCAACACATCAAACAACAGTTTACAATCGCATATTAATAATATTAACTATCTGCCAGTGCCCGGCAGTATAGCGGCTTACTAAAAAGTGGAATACGCTTTTTAGTAAGCTTTTTTATGAAGTTAACGGCCAATCCGCAAACTGCTTGGACTGGTACCGTATTTTTTACGGAATGCATTGCTGAAATGGGGCAGAGAGGAATAGCCTGCCTCCTCGGCGATCATAGTAAGCGACAGTTTCCCTTCCAATATCAGCTCCCTGGCCATTGCCAGCCGGTGATCACTGAGATACCCAAAAACAGAGTTATGATATACTTCCCGGAAGCCGGCTTTCAGTTTAAATTCATTTAACCCCGTCATACGGGCCAGCTGCGCAAGCGTGGGCGGTTGCTGCAAATTATTCAGCAATATCGTTCTGGCATGGTCCAGCTTTTCACGGTCGCTGGCATTAAAGCTGCGTGTAGTGATACCCGTAGGCAAACTACCTGCCTGCTCCGCCTGCAACGCCAACAGTTCCAATATCTTAGATTGTAAATAAAGCTTTTTGATTCCCCCCTTGAAGTTACAATGAACAATATCTTCGATGACCGCATTCATCCGGGGTGTCATGTGTGGATTTTGTTTAGAACCCAGTATAGTAGGCCTGTTACCGGCTACGCTGTTGGCCAGCTGGTCCAGCACATCCCCGTTATGTTCCGCCAGCTCCAGGAACCTGTCGCGGGTAAAACTGATCACAAAAATGGATAAGCCATCCTGTTTTTTAACTGCTGCCTCCTCGTTGCCCCTGGGAGCAAACATCAGGTTATGTTCCAGACTTGAAAAGCGCAATGATTTGGTCACTCCTTCAAAACTGGTATTGATATCTCCATGTTTCATAAAAAACATGTCTACCAATGCCTCATCAGACACATCATGTGTTATATGGAGATTTTGATATACTTCTGCTTTACCATGCGCAAGATGATAACCATCAAAGCATAGACTGTTAAAACTGGCATTTCCAAAATCATAAGAAAATTCAGCCTTTTCCTGTACGATAGTAGTTGATGCAATCTTTTCCGGGGAAAAGGGTATTTGTTTCTCCCAAAGGATATCGCTGGCATCATTCTTAATAACTACGGCCATAAAAAAATCCGTTTCGTATAAGTTTTAATACGTTTCGTGTAACAGTTAGTCGGGATAACAGTAGCAAATTTGCATAAAAATATTCCGAATAACCAAATTTTTAGTACCGTATGATTGGAATATTCCGTACAAATATTAGTTCTGTAGATGATAAAAACAGTGTTGTAACTGCCATTTTTTCACAATTCAGGGTAGATGCCTGCTCCGTAGACATTGAAGACTGCGACCGGGTTTTAAGGGTTGTTTCGCCCGCCAGGCTTGAGGAAGCCGTCATCATCGACTTTGTGAAAACACTGGGATTTACCTGCCAGATTTTAGAATAGTAACCATCTCCACTTCTATATCCCACGGGGTTACTGGTAGCCATGCAAAGTTATTTTTTGCAGGAACTGCCGGTAACCCCATTTTTCATTTTAATTTCGCCCCGCGATAAATTTCAACCTTCATATAGGGGTAACGTATGTCACCTACGTCATATATGCGAGTTACAAAACTTGAAAACATCTTTTTAAAATTGCATTTACCTTTTATGAAAACTAAGGCAATCCTATTGCTGGCTGCGTGCTGCATGATACTGGGAATACAGTTATCCAGTGCCCAGCAGGCAAAATATACGATCAGCGGATATGTAAAAGATAAACAGAACGGAGAAACATTAATTGGCATTTCTGTAGGTAAACCTGGTACCAGTCTGGGTACTGTTACCAACCAGTATGGCTTTTATTCCTTAACACTGCCTGCAGGCGACCATGAACTGCAGTTCAGCTATATGGGATACACTTCATTCAAAACTACTGTACATCTCCAGAAAAACACCAAACTGGATATCAGTATGGAAGCCTCCAGCAGCCAGCTGAATGAGGTTACCATCGTTGGTAACAAACAGGAAAAAGCCATCAATTCACTGAACACCAGTATCAACAGACTGGATATTCAGCAAATGAAAAAGATGCCTACCTTCCTGGGTGAAGTAGATGTATTACGTGCCATCCAGACCTTACCTGGCGTTCAGACCGTTGGTGAAGGCGCTTCCGGCTTCAACGTACGCGGCGGCAACAGCGATGAAAACCTCATCCTCCTGGACGAAGCACCTGTATATAACTCGACCCACATGCTCGGCTTCTTCTCTGTCTTCAATCCTGATGCAGTAAAAAGCCTGAATCTCATCAAAGGTGGTTTCCCGGCCGAATATGGTGGAAGAACATCCTCTGTACTGGATATCCGTATGAAAGACGGTAACAGCCAGAAATTAAATGTAAACGGCGGTATCGGAAATATTTTCAGCAGATTGGCTGTAGAAGCACCGATCGTACAGGATAAATCCTCTTTTATTGTTGCTGCAAGAAGATCTTATATTGATGTGCTCATGAAACCTTTTATGAAAGGTGACATGAAAGATACCAAACTCAACTTCTATGATCTTACCGCAAAAGCCAACTATAAATTCAACGACAATAATCAGCTCTTCCTGAGTGGCTACTTCGGACGCGATGTTTTCGGGTTTGGATCAGATGTTAATATGAACTGGGGTAACGCCACCGCAACGCTGCGCTGGAACCACGTTTTCAACAGCAGATTATTCCTCAATCTCTCTACCTACTACAGTAAATATGACTATAGCCTCTCTTTCAGCAACACCAGCAAAAAATCTGAAAGTGAATCCCTGGAAAAATATGACTGGACATCCAATATTATCAACTACGGATTCAAACCTTCCTTTACCTGGTATGTGAATACCAAAAGCACGGTTCATTTCGGTGCACAGGCAGTGTATTATACCTTTAAACCTGGTACCGGTACCGGCCAGGAAGGCGATGATCACAACGTCAAACAAATCCCTGATAAACACGCGCTGGAATCTGCGCTGTATATCGATCATGAATATAAACCAAGTAAGAAATTCGGTATCCAGTATGGCCTGCGCCTGTCTTCCTATCAATTGCTGGGAAGCGGTACAGAATACCTTTATGCTGATACCACGCCAGGTATACGCAAACGCCTGATCGGCACAAAAGATTACAGCTCAGGTGAAGTAATTAAAACCTATCCTTACCTGGAGCCACGCCTCAGCGTTCGTTATGCCTTCAACGATCAGAACGCAGTGAAAGTAGCTTATAGCAGAACCACTCAGTTCATGCACCAGCTGTCGAACACCGCTTCTCCTACTCCGCTGGATATCTGGACGCCTAGTACCAACAATATTGAGCCAATGGTGGCCAACCAGTATACGGCCGGTTATTTCTACAATGCGCCTAATGATAGTTATGAATTGTCTGCAGAAGTGTTCTATAAAACAACCGATCACCAGCTGGATTACATCGACAATGCCAACCTGCAGCTGAACCCTCAGATCGAAGCAGACCTCCTGCCTTCACAGGGCCGCGCCTACGGATTGGAGTTATACGCCAAGAAAGATATCGGTAATACCACCGGATGGATCAGCTATACCCTCTCCCGCACCGAACGTAAAACACCTGGCATCAGCCTGAACGAATGGTTCCTGAACCGCTATGATCGTACACACAACGTGAATGTGGTAGTAACGCATAATGTCAATAAACGTGTATCTGTATCCGGTAACTTCGTATTTGCATCCGGTACCCCTGCTACATTTGCAGATAACCGCCTCGAATTCCAGGGTTGGGATATTCCTTACAACAGCACCGACAAACGTAATAACTATCGCCTCGCGCCATATAACCGCCTGGACCTCTCCCTCACCCTGAAAGGCAAACAACTGCACAGATGGAAAGGAGAATGGGTATTCTCGCTCTATAACGTTTATGCAAGAAGAAATGCCTACACCGTTTACTTCAGACAAAACCCTGATGATCCGGATAAAAAAGAAGCCGTACGCCTCTCTATCATAGGTTCCATCATCCCTGGCATTACTTATAACTTCAAATTCTAACAGCAGAAAAATATATCTGATGAAAAAATTATTGTGCTATATATCACTGGCTTTGCTGGGAGGATTGACAGCCTGTACAGATACCATTAACCTGAACATTCCTAAAGGAAAATCATACCCGGTACTCGATGCCTGGATCACGACTGAAACAGGCATTCAAACCATTCGTATCACCATGTCGGTACCGTATACCAGCGAGGATCCGGCTCCGGTTGTCAGCGATGCAAAAATCATCGTACATGACATCACCAGCGGCGATAGCTATCCGTTTACCTTCAGCAACGGCGCCTATACCTACAATGCCAGCAGCAAGCCAATTGGCGTGGTAGGACACGTCTACAAGCTGCATGTGGAATATCAGGGAGAAATCCTGGAAGGCCTGGATTCGCTCAACCGTGTACCACCAATTGATTCCATTACCTACGAGTTTAAAAAGAAAGAAGAATCATACTCCAACAAAGAAGGTTACTATGCACGCTTTTTTGCAAAAGACCTTCCTGGTGGCACCGATTATTACTGGATCAGGTCCTACAGAAATGATACCACCCGCCGGCTGGAAGATGCATTTTCTATCGATGGCCTCTATGATTCAGGCCTGAACGATGGCGGCCCTTTCATTCTGCCGATTTCACAAAGCATCACTGATTACAGCAAACCTTTCCAGCTGAATGAAAAAGTAATCGTACGCCTGTCGTCCCTCTCTAAACGCAGTTACGATTTCCTGACACAGGTAGATCAGCAGGTAAATGCCGGCGGTCTCTTTGCCAAAGTACTTGAAAACGTGCCTACCAACATGCAGAACACGATTACCAATGGTAAAGTACGGATGCTGGGATGGTTTGGAACATCTGCAGTAAGCAGGGCGGAAAAAACGATCAAATAATTTTTGAATAAATCCACTTATCATTCAACAACTACCGCGGCCGGCATTCTTGCCGGCCGCTTTTTTTATGGGAGTTCAGCGGAAAATCGTTAAATTGATAGAAAGAATTCCACCCATGCCTCCTAATCTGATTTTATACGCTATACCTGCTTTTGTGCTGTTGATTTTAGCAGAAATAATCATCACCACCATTGACCACCGCGATCTTTATAAACCCAAAGACGCCGCCAGCAGCATAGCGATGGGACTGGGCAATGTCATCATCGGAGGATTTACCAAAGCATTTATATTCGGCGCCTATACAGTAGTGTACCAGTTCAGGTTCATTACGCTCGACTATGTATGGTGGGTATGGATTTTATGTTTTTTTGCAGATGATTTCAGCTATTACTGGTTCCATAGGACCAGCCACACTGTACGCTATTTCTGGGCTTCCCACGTCATCCATCACTCTTCAGAAAGCTATACACTGGCTACGGCACTGCGCCAGACCTGGACAGGCAACCTGACCGGTAGCTTTATTTTCTGGCTCTGGATGCCACTGGCCGGCTTCACGCCCATTATGATCATGACGATGCAGGCCGTAAGCTTAATTTACCAGTTCTGGATACATACAGAAGTGATTCACAAACTATGGGCGCCAGTAGAATTTATATTTAACACCCCATCGCATCACCGGGTACACCACGGCTCCGACCTGGATTACCTGGACAAAAACCATGGCGGCGTACTCATAATCTGGGACCGTCTTTTTGGTACTTTCACGCCCGAGCTGGAACGGCCACATTACGGACTCACCTCTAATATACACACATTCAACCCTTTACGTATTGCCACCCATGAATGGACAGATATTTTCCGGGATCTCGGAAAGTCCCGCTCCGTGAAAGAGGTCTGGTATTATATTTTTGGCGCCCCTGGCTGGAGTGCCGATGGTAGTAAGAAGACAACCAGGCAGTTGAGGCAGGAAATGCAGTTTAAAAAAGATAATTAAGATATCATTCCCACTTTCCGTGGACGCCTTCGGCAACCACGGAAAGTGGGGGTTTCCCGCCCACTCATCCCCCTTAATGATCATTTTTCAAAAAACATTTGGCAATTACGAAAACTATCGTACATTTGTTTACGAAGATATTCGTACATCCTGTCAAAGGGGCGTACACCGGTAGTCAGGAATTCGCGCTTCTGCGCTGCCGGCACAACAGCGATCACATTTGGAACAACATAAATAAAATATAGTGAAACAAAACAAGCCTACAGAAAGCGAACTGGAAATCCTCGGCATACTTTGGGACCGCGGCGCCAGCACCGTACGGGAAGTACATGAAAAACTTTCTGAAACCAAAGAGGCAGGTTACACTACTACCCTTAAGCTGATGCAGATCATGTATGAGAAAGGGTTATTATCCAGAGATGCCAGCAGCAAAACACATATCTATACTGCTGCCGTTTCACAGGAAGAAACCCAGCAACAGCTGCTGAATAAAATGATAGATACTGTATTTGGCGGATCGGCTACTCAGCTGGTGATGCAGGCCCTTGGCCACCATAAATCATCTACAGAAGAGCTGGATCAGATCCGTGCCTATTTATCTAAAATTGAACAGCAAAAAAAGTAACAGTATAATACCTGTCATATGACCTTATTACCTTTCACCGGAGATCTGGTACGCGCATTTGGATGGACCATCCTGCATTCTGCATGGCAGGCACTATTCGTATATGCCTGCCTGCGTGTGGTACTGGCCATCTGGCCAATGGCTTCCGCTAAAATAAAATACAACCTGGCGACTGTTTCGCTCATGAGTATTTTTACCTGGTTCATCATCACACTGCTACAGCAGTTACATGCCATCGAATCAGCCCGGGAAGCCATGGAAGCAGCAGCAGCCCACCTGCAGCTGGCGCCCAACTTCGCAGACCAGCCCGTTGAAACAATATATAAGAGTCAGGACCAGCTTAAATGGGTTATCCCAGGGGTGGAAAATTGGTTTCCCGTACTGGTAGCCTTATATGCCGTCGGTTTTTGTGTGATGACCATCAAACTGATATCTGATCTGGCACAACTGCAACAAATCCGCACACATAAAACCGAATCAATTGATCCTGCCTGGGAAGCACGACTGCAACAGCTTGCAGCTACGCTGCGCATCCCCCGCAAGGTTCAGTTGCTGGTATCCGGTTACATCCAGGTACCTGTAATGCTGGGCTGCTTCAAGCCCTTGATATTGTTGCCCGTAGCAATGGTCAACAACCTGACGCCGGAACAGCTGGAAGCTATTCTGCTCCACGAACTGGCACACATAAAACGCAATGATTATCTGTTGAATATCTTCCAATCTATTGTTGAAACCATCCTGTTCTTTAACCCCTTTGTATGGCTTATTTCCAGGATAATCCGGCAGGAGCGCGAACACTGCTGCGATGACCTGGTGATAGGAAAAGTACAGCCCCTGCATTACGCACACGCACTGGTAGCACTGGAGGAATACCGGTTATCTTCCAACTCACTGGCCATGGCTGCTGCAGACAACAAACAGCATCTGTTTAATCGCATTAAACGAATCATGGAAATGAAAACTAAAAATCTCAACTATAGTCAAAGATTACTGGCCGTTCTTATCATCGCTACAGGTATCATCTCTATTGCATGGCTCAACCCTGCAAAAGTCAAGGCTTCAGAAAAAAATTCAGCAGAAAAAATAAAAACTGTAAAAGAACAAGTTGTTACTACCAATAACAGCCGCCAGGTAATTTCACATAAAATATTGATCGATACCGCAGCTGTCATCCTGCAGACCGATACCACAATGCCAGCTCCGCCACCACCACCACCGGCGCCAGCTGAACCCACAGACCTGCCACCGGCACCACCTGCTGCACCAGCAATGCCACCATTGCCACCAGCACCACCAATGCCGCCACAACATGCCATTAAAAACGGCCATGTTATTACCTTCAATGAACTGTCTCCTGAAGACCAGGCTAACGTTAATAAACAAATAGCCGAAGCTAAAGCATCTGTTGACCGGGCCATGAAGCAACTGAAAGAAGTGGATATGAAACAGGTAATGGCACAGGCACAGACAGCCGTTAATAAGGTAGACTGGAAAAAAGTAGAGGAAGATCTCGTTCAGTCACGCAGAGAAATAAAAATCGCGATGGAGAACCTGAATAAAGATGTGATCAATAAAAATATCAACGTTAATATTGATTCTCTGAATAAAGTTGTTCAAACACAGCTCCGCGAAACCAGGAATTATGTAAGACAGTATGTGGATACTGCTGCCAGAGCCGCTGAAAGAGGAATGCGTGAAGCCGAAAGAGGCAGAGAACAAGCTGATAGAGCAAGGGCACAAGCCGACAGAGCGAGAGAACAAGCCGATAGAGCAAGGGAACAAGCCGACAGAACACGTGCCAGTAATGATAACCGGTTCCATCAGCTGATTGCAAAACTGACTGCAGACAAACTGATCGATGCAAAAACAGGCTATTCCATCATCAAAAAAGGTGATGTACTCACCATCAACGGTGAAAAACAACCTGCCGCTGTATTCCAGAAATATCAGCCTCTGATGAAAGAAAAAAATCTTACCATCAACGGAACGACGACCTCTCTTAATATCGACGCCCAGGACTGACCCGGATACTTTTGATTCATACATATTACTGAAGCACTGCACCCAAAACTGCAGTGCTTCTTTTTTTGATGCATAAACGATCCACCAGCACTACCACCGCAGCGGGTTCTGTTATCTTTAAAATTTAGACAACAGCTCTCGTAGTTATGAAGACACTATGCCTCATCGTTTCCCTCTGCTGTGCAGTACTGACCACCTATGCACAGGACAGCAGCCTGGTCCGCGAACGGATCAACCGTGCCTCTACCGTAAAAGATCAACAGTCAACAGGTACATGCTGGTGCTTCGGCCCCACTTCTATGGTGGAATCTGAAAACATTCGTAAAGGCTATTCCGTGCCCGATATTTCAGAGATGTATACCGTAAGGAATATTTATCTTGAAAAAGCAAAAAACTATGTTTTAAGGCAGGGGAAAGCCCAATTCGACGAGGGTGGCCTTGGACATGATGCGATCAATGCAATGGGCAGATACGGCATGGTCCCTGCAAAACTCTATACAGGCCTTGTACCAGGAAGGACCTTCCTTAGCCATGGCAGAATGCAGGGTTACCTTAAAAATTACCTTGACAGTATTTTAAAACTCCGCCCCCCAATACCAACCAACTGGATAGATGGATTTACAACAATCCTGAACACGTACATGGGTGAACCACCGGCATCTTTTGAATATAATGGTAAAACATATACACCGCTTACCTTTGCAAAAGAGGTAATGAAATTCAATGCTGATGATTATGTCTACCTGACCTCTTTTTCACATCATCCGTTTTACAAATCCTTCATCATCGAAGTGCCTGATAACTATTCCAATGGTTCCTACTACAACCTGCCGCTACAAGACTTGTTAGACATCGCCAAAACAACTATCAATAAAGGTTACACCATCTCCTGGGATGCCGATGTCAGCAACAGAGGCTGGAATCCGGGAAATGGATTTGCCATGGAACCAGTTGTAGACACCGCCTTGTTTGCAAAAACGATAGATCAGGATATGCCGGAAAAAGTGATTACACAGGAATCACGGCAACGCCTGTTTGAAGACCTTGTGACACAAGATGACCACCTGATGCATATCACAGGAATCGGCTACAGTCCTAAAGGAAGAATATTTTTTATTGTCAAAAACTCCTGGGGGCTTTATGGACCTTTCCATGGATACCAGAATGTTTCCGAAGCCTATTTTGCCAACAATACAATCTCAATAGTGGTACCCAAAGCAGCACTGGACAAGAAATGGAAAGCCCTGCTAAAATAACCGAAAGAAATTTCTCCGGACAGGTAACTGTTACTGATAATTTACAGTACAGTTACCTGTTCTGATTTACAGCACCTGTAGCAGCTTTCAGCACTAACTATCCGTAAATCAGTAAACAATCAGAAACTCCTGCAGATCCTCGACCTCTCCGGCGATAATGACTACTTCTTTTACTTCCGAATGACTCGGCCCCTTACGACACCATTCCAGAAAAGTATTCATTGCTTCTTCACTACCTTCGGCAACAATCCAAACGCTGCCATCCAGAAGGTTTTTAACGGTACCCTGAACACCCAGTAAATCAGCAACATGCTTGGCATTTGCACGATATCCAACACCATGGACGCGGCCTTTCACATTTATTTCCTTGTGCAGGATTAATTTGTTTGTCATTTTGAAACAGATGGGTAAGGTGAAACATTTCAGCAGACATCTTACAGGGGTAAATAATTCTCCGACATGCTAATAATCAACATTCTTACTATAAACAACCTTCATGGGGAAAACTGCTCATCCTTTCTGATGAAACTAAAAAAAAATGGTTATTCAATGATTTTCGTGTACTATTAATTCATTTCAACAATATGGTTCTTAAGGGAATTCAATTTCGAAATCCATGTTACTGCATGTCTGTTGCGATTTTGGAATATTAACAGGAATCCATACTATACCTACCAGCAATTTAATCCGACAGTTACATCTATCTGTGATCTTTTGGCTATTATCTTAACGACTCATTATGTTAACTGCCTTTTAGAATCTTGCGTACTAATATAATGCTAAAATTGAATGTGCTAAAATAATTCTTCCGGGATATAACCTGTAGCTATGAAGAATAACGGGTAGTAAGTAGTTTACAATACAAATTTTCCAGGATATGGAAGGTAGTGTTTTTGGGAAAAAAGGAGCTACAACCGGATTTAATACGATGATCTGACGCCGCATTTCGACCTTACCTGCTGAGAAAATACCTGGCAAAGAGTATGCTTAATGATTCAAATGCGCCATGAATAAATCACCAATAATTCAGGAAAATCATTAATCCCAAAAACGCCTGAATAAATGAGCAAAAAACACCCGCATAATTCAGAAAACGCGATGAATAATTTCAGTTATCTCTTTGCCAGACATTGACTAGCGGACATAGGTCACCGATCACCTGTATTACCATTAATGGTTACGTTGAAATGATGATGGCTTCGGAATAATAATTGGGGCAAACAAACCAGGATGAATAACAATGGACGCTAAAGTCGGCTTTGTCAGCTCGTCACCCACTTTCGAATCCTTTGTTCTTTCACTCGTCCACTCGTCGAAACGTAGGCTGGTACTTTTAATATTATGCAGCGTAGTTAAATAAACTACCTACCATATGTTCAATATCTCCAAATACGAAGTCCCGCACTTTCACATATTTGCCGCCAGCAGCAGAACGCTTCAGCAAACTAAAACAATGACAGTTGAAACTACGCACAAACATCTGCTGGGAAATCTGTGGCAAAACCCGCGCGAATGCCGCATTTTGAATGCGACCCGCCACCATAATATGCGGGCGGTAATCCTGCACAGGTAACTCAAACGCATGCAGTAACTGCTGATGCAAAGCTACCAGTGGCTTCACATTCGCCACATTAATGAATAAACTATCCCTTCCGTCAGCATTACGGTGACTATCCACCCGCGAAGTGTAAATGGCAAAGCCTGCCTGCTTCCGGGAAACACCCTCCAGCAACTCAATGAAATCCTGCTCATAACGCTCAGGAAACACAGAGCGAAATAACGGGATATGCACTCCGGCACCAACCATACTCTCATCCCCAATTTCACGCGCAATGAACTGCCTGATACGGATAATATCCTTCGTTACCAGTACATCCGGATTTACAACCACCAGGTAGTCACTCATAGACTCCGACGTTATATTTGCTGTGTTGTCAATATTCGTATTCATAACCAGTATTTTAAATTCTCCTTGTTAGAATGACACTACGAATATACAAACAATAATCTGATTTACTAATTTTTTTAGCATTTTTTACTAAAAAAATACGCAGACATATATAATCTGCGTATTCTCAATATTTTAGAATTAACCCAATTTGCTAACGATCGCTGTGAAGTCTGCCGCAACAAGTGAAGCTCCTCCAATCAGGCCACCGTCAACATCCGGACAGGCAAACAATTCTTCCGCATTACCTGGTTTTGCACTGCCACCATACAGAATAGACATACGCAATGCCGCCTCACGGCCATATTTCGCAGCTATCTGTGAACGGATAAATGCATGCATATCCTGCGCCTGTGCTGCACTGGCTGTTAAACCCGTACCAATAGCCCAGATCGGCTCATAGGCAATAACAACCTCTTTCAACTGCTCTTCAGTCAGGTGGTACAGACTCTCTTCCAGCTGCTTTGCTACATAAGCATTCTGCGTTTCAGCCTGTCTGATTTCCAGCGGCTCACCACAGCAGAAAATTGGTTTCAGTCCGGCTGCCAATGCCTGATCTACCTTTTTAGCCAGCATAGCATTGCTTTCCTGGAAATATTCTCTCCTTTCAGAGTGACCCAGGATAACATAATCTACATCGATAGATTTCAGCATATCTGCAGCTACTTCACCGGTATAGGCACCAGCTTTTTCACTGTGGCAGTTCTGCGCACCTACATAAAATCCCTGGTAGTTTTTCAGCAGTGACTTAGCCTTAGTCAGGTAAGGAAACGGCGTACAGATCACTACTTCCTGGCCTTCCGCCAGTTTCAGGCCGGTAGCCAGGATATCGTTGATCAGCTGCTCACCTTGCGCCAGCGTAAGGTTCATTTTCCAGTTTCCAGCAACAATTTTTTTTCTCATAATATAATCGTGCAATTAATTTTTAATTTTCCTGCCTGCCGGTCTGCTCATAGACAGCCTGCAAAATACTTTCGTCTGCAGGATGCGGCTCCTGTTTCTTCATCCTCATCCAGCTGGCTATATCCCGCCAGGCCTCTGACAGCCTGTACCTGACACTACTGTCGCCATGGCCCCAGGTAAAGGAAGGCAAAAATTTCGGCGGCATCACTGCCCCGAAAATATTGCAGGACACGCCTGTTACAGTGCCAGTGTTGAAATTGGTACCAATTCCACAACGACTATAATCTCCCATCAACACCCCACACTTTTTTCCTGCCGGCACTGCCGCCGCTTCCGACTCCAGCCATACGCCCACCGGAGATGCATTGTTTTTCAGATTGGAACAGTTCGTACCTGCTCCCAGGTTACACCACTCCCCGATCACCGCATCACCAATATACCCTTCATGGCCTTTGTTGGAATATCCAAACATCACCGTATTCTTGATCTCGCCACCGCCGGTACAATAGGGCCCTAAAGTGGTAGCTCCGTATACTTTGCTTCCCATCTTCAGCACGGCCTGCTCTCCCATGGCAAACGGCCCCCGGATAAGGTTCCCTTCCATAATAACAGCATCCCTGCCAATATAGATCGGACCTGTTGAAGCATTCAGCACACTGCAAAGCACGGTCGCCCCGGCTTCTATGAATACAGCCTCCGGCGCTATCACCTGGTTACCTTCCGGTACCGGTGCGGATGTCCGGCCCGCTGTCAGTAATTGAAAATCCTGACGGATAGCCTGATCATTGAGCGCAAAAATATCCCAGGGGTGATGAATTCGCAATACCTGGCCAGAATAATTTTTTCTGGCACTTGCCGGCAGCAAATGCACCTCCCTGCCAAGGATTACTTTGGCTATCAGGCGATTATCTTTATATAACTCTTCTTCGGGTGAAAGGGTATTAATGGCCGCTACCAGCGCTTCATCAGGCAGAATATCTCCGCTGATCAGTACATTAATAGTATCGTCCTGGCCAAGGCGCAGGGGGTATTTCGCTTGTAAATGCGGTACGGTGAAGTGACTGACTCCTGAACCCAGCCAATGTTCCCATTTCTCCTGGATAGTAAGTATTCCTAGTCTGCAGGCAGCAATGGGTCTGGTATGCGTAAAGGGGTATAACAAATCACGTCCGGGCGTGTCGAATAGTATAAAATTACGCTCCATAAGGGCTAAAAATAGAGCATCCCATCGATTAACCGATGGGATGCTCTAAAAAAAAATATTTTGCTAAACTACTAAGCTTTCTTAGCGTAACGTTTGTTGAATTTATCAATACGTCCTGCGGTATCCACTAATACGTTCTTACCAGTGTAAAAAGGGTGAGAAGTATTGGAAATTTCCAACTTAATCAACGGATACTCATTGCCATCTTCCCACTTTGCAGTTTCTTTAGAAGGAGCAGTAGAGCGGCTTAAAAAGCTCGTACCGTTTGACATATCTTTAAATATCACAAATCTGTAACTTTCTGGATGGATTCCCTGTTTCATATCAAAATTTTGTAAATACAGAGTGCAAAGGTAAGACTTTTTCTTAAACACTCAAAGAATATTCTAAAAAAATCAGGATTTCATATTTATATACTGTAACGGTATACCCAGGTTCGCTTCTCTGCAAAGCGCGATAACATCCTGTAAATCATCGATCTTCTTACCTGTAATCCTTACAATATCGTCCATAATGGCAGCCTGCACCTTTAATCCTGAATCTTTGATCAGCTTCACGATCTTTTTTGCATCTTCCTGTTTTATTCCATTTCTCACAGGAATCACCTTCTTATAAACCTTACCACTCTGAAAAGGCTCCTTGCTCTGATCATAAATATTTCCATCAAGCCCCTGACGCATAGTACGACTAATCAGTACATCCATCACCTGGTTGAGCTTCATATCGCTATCCACTTCAACCGTCAGCTGCAGGTCCTTTTTATTCAACTCAATTTCTACATGTGAGCCCTTAAAATCGTATCTATTCGTTATCTCCTTCTTTACAGTATTGATAGCGTTGTCCAAAGTCTGTAAATCAACTTTGCTGGCAATATCAAACGACGGCATAATTGACAAATTTTAGTATATAAACTACTTAATTCCAGCAGCAAATATAAAGAGATTTGTCGTTATCCCCTATAAACGGCTTACGCTTGCGCCCCCCGAAGTAGAGGAGTTTACTTTTGCTGCTCCGGAATATCTGATAGAGCTACCGCCAGATGCACCCACATTCAATGCTTTTTCTGCATTTACACGTACAACAGATCCACCGGATGCGTCCACGTTTACATTATCCGCATTTAATTTCTCCGTACGGATAATAGCTGCACCGGAAGCACCAACATTCACCGCACCGGTTTTACCTGTCAGATCCAGTCTGGAAGCACCAGATGCATCTACATTTACTTTGCTCATCGCAATATCCAGGTTCATTAAAGTGGCTCCGCTCAGCTCCACGCCCAGGTTACTGCCGCTGATCGTGCCGGTACCGGTTACTTTACAGGCACCACTTGCTGATATAGCTTTCAGCTCTTTTATAGTTACATACACGGTGATTTTGCTCTTCGGCTCAATATTGACACCATTTTTGGTTTTTATCTCCAGCGATTTACCGGAAACCACTGTTTCAATATATGGCAACAGGTTATCATCCGCTTCTACTTTTACCGCTTCCGCGCCGCCCTGTGTCAGTACCACATTATATACACCGGAAGTGCTCACACCCGAAAAACCACTTACACTACGATCTTCTGTTTTGGAAACACCACTACCTTTCACTCGCTCGTGCAGGTACTCACTGGAGGCATTTACAAATGCCATGGCCATCACCGGTATTGCTATCAGACAAACTAAAAATGCTTTTTTCATGGGTCGTTGTTTTATTTTATAAGGATTTAGAATGGTTCAGATGATTGGGTTAGTAAGTATTTATAGAAAGATCACCATTTTTGCCGTAGGCCTCGAGTAATGGCGACTGACTATTGCCACCATTGGCGAACCCTTTATAGCTCATGGAAGTGTTTTTGTGAATGGATTCCACACTCTTCATTTCCATATCACCGGTATTGAAATCTCCGTAACTGAACGCCACATCTACTCTTAATGGCTGTTTGCGGACAAAATTCATGCGTGCATCTCCATAGGAAAAACTGAGCCTGCCTGATTTAAAGCCAGATGATACTTTTTTTATCTTCAGATCTCCATAGGAAAAAGTGGCTTCTATCGACTCTTTCAGGTTCTCTAAACTAAAATCAGAAAAGGCGCCCTTGAAGGTTAATGCACCGGCAGATCCGATTTTATAGTTATCATATTTGGAGGTGATCGTCGTCTTTTCTGAAGACCCGATTTCCAGGTTACTATAGTTAGATGTAACCGTTAACCCACGCAGGTTCTCCGCCTTCACATTGGAGTAATTGCTGGACAGCGTTACCATACCGGCATTGCCAAACTTGCCCTTGTTGCAATAGCTGGCTGACATGGTAATGTCTTCGGCATCCCTGATATCAAAGTTTCCATAACTCAGGGAAATCTTTGCAGGGCAGGGAAGCTTGTCGGCAATGATATCACCGAAGCTGTTTTCGGCTACTACACCACTCAATGATTGAGGAATATAAATATCATAATCGATACTTACATAGTCTTTTGAAGAGTTGCCTCCCCACTGAAACCAGCGCCCTCCTTTCGGAGTGTACACGCTTTTAAGACTAACTGCGGTGGGACTGTTTTCCGCATTGATGGTTACACCACTTACTACGCTCTCTGCTTCCGCATCCGTTTTTCCGAATCCGGTAATAGTGACAGTTGCTTTTACTTCGTTCTTGTTCCATACGTGAAATACTACCTGACCGTATTTATTACTGACGGTAAATTGCGCACCATTGGACACTGTGAATACTTTTACTTCTGTTCTTTTAAAAGCTTCGCCGCGGTTTGCAAATGCCAGGAGGGGAAAGAAAAGAAACAGAAGACAGTTAAATTTTCTCTTCATATCGTTTTTTTAATTCACCTGGAGCTGCATGTCTTTCCTGCAGGTCTTCCAGGATTTTATCCAGGAGATCTAATTTCAGCTGATAATACCTGATAATGGCCGCGCGGATTCTTTCATTACCGGGGTTATTTTTCAGCTCTTTCTCAAGCATTTTATAGGTATCGTTTTTTAGCTCAAGCTCTTTTCTTGATGTACTGTCAAGTCCCAGTTCTGCTGCCGGATATGATCTGATAGAGTCTAATCTGGCCTCAATTCTGGAAGAATAATATATCTGGGCTTCCTGCATTTCAGGAAACATAACTGCTACGTTGCTATTCGTTTGCTGGCGGTGTTTGATAAACAGAAACAACACCCCTGCGTTGATTAAAAGGACTGCTATCACGGCTGCTTTAAACCAGTTTTTAGACAACATCCTGACTACCCGGCCTTTCGACTGCTGCTGCCCCAACTCTTTCTCCATCGCCTCCCAAACCCTGGAAGATGGACCAGGCTGCTCAAATGCTGCCCTGTTTTGTTGAATAAACCTTTCAAAATTATCAGACATTAATTCATGATGTTTTGCTGATTCACAATCTGTCTTACCTTTTCTTTTGCCCGCATATACTGTGTTTTGGCAGTAGATTCGGATATCCCCAGCATTTCTGCAATTTCCTTGTGGGAATATTCTTCAAAGAGATAAAGGTTAAGCACCGTACGATAACCTGTTGGTAATGTAGTAATGGCCGCTTTTATGGCACCCACTGTCCAGGAAAACTGGGATTCATCCACCCCGGCCTCTTCTCTTACCTCCACATTATCTACCTCTTCGAAGTAGACTTTCTTTTTGCGAAGGTAATTAAGACAATGATTTACAACAATACGCTTTATCCAGGCGCTAAGGCTGGCACCTCTCTCCAGCTTGCCAATACTGCGGTAAACCTGTATAAATGCTTCCTGTAATATATCTTCCGCATCACTTCCGTGATTGGTCATACGTACACAAATATTATACATGGCTGCAGAATACGCATCGTAGAGCTCGCGGAATGCGCGAACATCTCCCTTCTTGCAGCGGTCTACTACATTCTCGGCTAATAACGTCTGATTCAAGTTGTTTTCTGATGCTTTCATTATAAAGACAATGATTGTATGAAAGGTTGCACGTGCTTTAAAAAATACAGGGAAAGAAGGGCTTAATCCAGGGCTTCCTGAAGCACGTAATTTGTGTCGTTATGATTGATTATCAGCTACCTGGGTAGATATCTAACGAAAAAATATCCCCCTAAAAAATTTTTCTAAAAATACTATCAGTCTGTCTTTGCCTGTCAGAAATTCCACCAAATACCCGTTTTATGTGACGAAATGAAAAAAACGCGGCCCAAATCCGGAACCGCGCTTTCTTCTTCCTTTTATATACCTAAAAAACCCTCTTTGGTCGCGGTAATAACTTATCAGTAACTTATGCTATCAATTTCCTCCGTTCTTCACTCTTCCCTGCTCATCTGTCAAACCTGTCTGGCGGGCACGGGCAGCTTTAACATTTGAGTTTCCAAAACGGTAAGCGAAGCTAAGTCTTGCCTGCTGCGCATCCCAGTAACTTCTCAGGTTAGTGGTCATACCAACATTTGAAAATTCTCCTCTGGCATACATGGTTTTGAAGATATCTGTCACATTCAGTTTCAATGTTCCTTTGCCATTCAATACTTTCTGCTGTAAGCCCAGATCCACGCTCATCATAGATTTCATTTTGAATAACTCGTTATCGGTAATCTGCGGAGAGATGTACATAAATACTAACTCTGCAGTGGTGTTTTTACTGATGGTGAATGTCTGCTGGGTACGTCCGAAGTAGCTGAAGGCATCCAGTTTAACCGTGTTATCATTAACATTTGCCTGTACTACATTATAGTTAAATGACATGGTAGTAAAGCTGTTCCACCATTTTGTAATCGGCAGCGGAGCAGAAATACTCAGGTTTACCTTATCAGATTTCGCTACGTTCATATATTTATAGCGAACGATCGTAGTGTCGCCGGTGGCCGGGTCTTTCTCTGCTTCCAGGATACGCATCAGGTTATCTTTTGTATGAGAGTAGCCTAATGTCGTGATCAGGAATTGTTTGAAAGTATGGGACAGTTCAAAATTGTTGGAATATTGTGGTCTCAGGTAAGGGTTACCGGATACCATGGTATAGCGGTCCAGGTAGAATTCGAACGGATTTAAGTCTTCATAGCTCGGGCGCTGGATCCTGCGACTGTAGGTTACGCCAAAGGTATTGTTCTTATCTGCTTTATAGCTGATGGCAGCGCTAGGGAACAGGTTGAAGTAAGAGGTATCATTTTTTACCACGCCTTCCTGTGATTTTTTCAGAGAAGATGATTCACCGGTAACATTTGTCTGTTCTGCACGTAAGCCCACCTGCACCTGGAATGCCTTGTACTGTTTGTTGAAGTTCACATATGCTGCATTCACATTCTCTTTATAGATAAAATGATTGGAGCGGGAGGTATCAGGAATCCAGTTGGCGATACGGAGAGAATCGAAACGCGCGTCGTTGTCGCTGGTAACAAAACTTACTTTGGCGCCCAGCTCCAGTTTGCCCTGTTTGGTAAATGGCTGGGAATAGTCAATTTTGCCTGTTCTGATAGTAATGGTAGATGGCTGGAGGTTACGGGAAGTATCAGAATTGAACACTTTCTGGCTTGCCGGATCATTTGTCAGTGCAGTAATGAACGAATTTGCCCTGTCGGTATTTTTAGCATAATCCAGGTCGATGTTTAATTCCTTACCGGTCGAATCCAGGATACCACGGTAGTTAATATTATAGGCGCCTCTTTTCCAGGAATCAGTGTTTGCAGAGTTGGTATTCAAAATAGAATCCACCAGGCCGGCATATCCGATTTTAGTTTTGCCGATGTTTGGCCTGTCTGCTTCACGCATAGCCAGGTCCACCATCACACCGATGGTGTTTCTTTTGTTAATGGAATAATCTACCCCCACTTTTCCGCCGTTGTAATCGCTACGCTGGTGGTTAAAACCTGTCTGGTCAAAGATCTGCGTACCTTTAACATCTTTGATGCTGCGGTAAATATAGAGATCAGACTGCTGCTCACGGTGGCTGAAGTTATAGGAACCGAATACATTCACTTTGGCGGAACGGTTGTTCAGGTTCAGACCGGCGTTGTATCGTGGTCTTACCCCCTGCGCAACGCCCAGGTTTACACTACCATTTGTACCGAAGTTGGTGTTCTTTTTCAGTTTCAGGTTGATGATACCCGCATTTCCTGCAGCATCGTATTTGGAAGATGGGTTGGACATCAGCTCGATCTGGTCCAGGTTGGTGGCCGGCATGCTTCTCAGCAGCTCCGCGATGTCCTGTGCCGACATGCTGGTTTGTTTACCATCTATGAGGATCAGCACACCACTTTTTCCCTTCATAGAGATGTTGCCATCTTTGTCTACTGTCAGGTTAGGTGATTTTTCAAGTGCTTCGAGGGCGGTACCACCGGAAGTGGCAATGCTGCTTTCTACGTTGACAACCAGTTTGTCAACTTTCTGTTCGATAAAAGGCCTGCGTGCAGTTACATCCACTGCTTTCAGACTTTTGGTATTGGCAACCAGCGTGATGGATGGCATCGCTACCGATGCATTTTTCACTTCAAAGCTGTTGCTGTATACTTTGTTCATGCCAACAAAGGTGGCTGCTATGATATATTTCCCCTGCTTTACGCTTTCAAATTCATATTTACCGGCTATATCTGCTACAGCGCCTTTAACCAGGGAGGAGTCTGATGCTTTTAATATTGTTACAGTCGCGAATTCTACAGGTTTGTTGTCGGCCTGGTTTACCAGACCAGATACTTTCTGGGGATTTGTTTGAGCCTGAGAGCTAAAAGCAGCGCCTATCAAACTGGAAGTTATCATAAACGCTTTAATCGTTGCTTTCATAAAAGGGCGGTTTTTTTGGTTTTTTAGATTTCAGTACTTGATAGCAATTAAGAACCTTGGTTTAACCACTACAGTAGCTTAACAACTACAATGTAAAAGTAGGTATTATGCAATACATAGTTCTTAATTATACACAAGCGGCAATTAGGTTGTGATGATCGGTAAAGTTGCTCAAATCATCCTAAAGACGACTATAAATCAAGGATGTTTCATAAAGTAGAAAGAAAAGGTAGCGTTTGTCGACATTGACCCTATAGGAACAAAAAGCGCCAATAATGGTGATTTATTGGCGCGCATAGGTCATTATATATAATATATAGGTAGAGGGAATAGCCGGCTGTAATCTCCGGAATATTAAAAATTTACTATATAGATGGAATTAATTCAGGCTCTCATCAATACGAATCAGGTGACGGGATAAATGTTTCACTGGCTTACGGTCGCGATGAAGGTATTGCATACCATATACAAAGAGTACCAACATACCGAAAACCACCACAAACAACCAGCAATTCATCAGTACTTCAATAAGGTGCGTAAAATCAAACTGAGAAGAAGCCGGCATGAAGGCAGCCACACGATTCGCCTGGAGATTAAAGGCGCCTTTTGCCATACGTGGATTGTATTTCACACTGTTCACCAGCACTGGCACCTGGGCGAAAATCTGCGACAGCTGACGGCCATCGCCGAAAATATTGAAACAAACCTGCCCTTTATGGGTCATAAACCGAACCTCATAATTCAAAATACCCCTATCGGCAACATCATTCTTATAAAGCCAGGGCCAATACAAAACATGCTTCTCCGAATCATAATAAGGGCGTCCGGCCCACTCAACACCAGATTGAGCAACAACGGCATAATCCTCAGATTTGCTTAGTTTTCTGTAGCGTTCCAACCTCCGCTCCCGTAATAATTTATCATAATTAATACCCAGCAGCTCCCTTTCACTCTGGTATCCTGTTGACTCATAATATATTGTAACTCCCCATACAGCTGCATCCATAGGACTCACATGCTCCGGAAGCATGACACCAATCAGCCCGGGATGAACATCATTATGCCATAATTCAGTCAGCAGGGTATAACTATCCTGCTGCGACAACAACCGGAATCCTTTGGGAATAGCCAGCGCCATACCTTCCGGCAACTGCTGCTGACCTGTAATCCACGAAAAAGAAGACATAATGGAGTCCGTTCGCCCAGGTAACTCATACCTGTTGAGATTATCCTCCGGCAATTTTGAGGCAGTTACATTTGAAAATAGTGCTACAGTTAAAAAGAAAACAAAGCAGAAAACCCGAACGAGTCTTTCCATACAGAAGTATTTGGCATAAAAAAAGCGGATTAGCAGTATAGATGAATGGAATAAATAGTGGGGTTATTCAGGGAGATGGCAAAAATTTTTGGACTAGTTAGCATATATAGTACAATGAAGGTAGATAATTTCACAACGGAAAAAATAGCACTAAAGGCTCATTTCTATATATAGGGGGTATCGTAATATCCTGCGTAGTAAGGCGTTTAGGCCCTTAAAACAAATAGGAGACTGACCATAATCTTTCCTTGTCAGCCTCCTAAATGTAAAAACCAATTTTAATATTATTTAGTCATCCTGGAATCGATAAATTCCCACTCTGCCAGGTGACTGTCGCGATGTTCTTTTTTAAGAATACTTTCGAACTGCTTCGCCAACTCCGGATGAGCAGCGGCCAGATCTTTAGTTTCACTGCGGTCGTTCTTCAGGTTATATATCTCCCATGCAGCGTATTTGTTCTTCTTCATGTTACTTTTCACTCCTTTCCAGTCACCCATTATGATGGCTACCTGGCCACCTTTTTCCGGAAATTCGAAATACAGGTATGGATGCTGTTGCTGTTTGGCAGTATTTCCGGTTAAGGTAGGCACCAGCGAAACACCATCATTTTTTGGCGCCTTAATACCGGCAAAATCAGCAAAAGTGGCCATCATATCATACTGCACTGAAATCATATCATTTGTAGCACCTGATGGAATGTGTCCACGCCAGTAGGCGATAAACGGCTCTCTGATACCACCTTCGTAAAGGTCCTGTTTCGCACCGCGTAATCCGCCATTACTATTGAAATACTCCACATCAGCGCCGCCGGCAGAAAAAGTAGCACCATTATCACTGGAAAACATAATAATGGTATTGTCTTCCAGGCCGAGTTGCTTCACCAGCTCCCAAACCTTTCCTACCTGGGAATCCAGATAGGTAATCATGGCAGCATAGGTAGCCCTTGGGTACAAAGTAGAAGCATAACCTCTTTCTCCGCGATAAGGCTTGTCATTGAATTTATCTTTATAGGCATTTACAGCTGAATCCGGTGCCTGCAATGAAACATGCGGGCCGGTGAAGGGCAGGTAAAGGAAGAAAGGCTCGTTTTTATGTTCACGGATAAATGCTACCGCTTTTTCACCCATTTTGTCCATGCTATAGGTTTTGCCGGTGAATCTGGCAAAAGCTGCAGGATCATTTTCATCGGGCTTCAACGCCTGGTGTACATAGATGTAAGGATTATCAAGGGTATCCCAACGTTCATTTTCCCAAAGATGGGTGGGGTAGAAATTATGGGCCTGCTTCTGGTCCATATATCCGTAGAAGTAATCAAATCCCTGGCTTACCGGACTACCGGTATTTTGTGGCATCCCCAGCCCCCACTTGCCGACGGCTCCGGTAGCATAACCAGCTTCCTTCATCATCCTGGGTATCGTCATGGTATTTTCCGGCAGCGGCATCTGACCACCTTCTGTGCTGTCTGCAAAGCCACCTAACTCATAGTTGCCCCTGATATAGGAATGACCTCCATGGCGTCCGGTCATCAGCATACACCTGGCAGGTGCACATACTGGCGTACTTGTATAATGTTGTGTAAACCTCATCCCCTGACGGGCGAGCTCATCCAGATGCGGGGTTTTGATTTTTGTCTGGCCATAGCAACCTAATTCTCCATAACCCAAATCATCTGCATATATATAAATGATATTTGGTTTACGGGTATTCTTTTTACTTCCCTGGGAGAAGCCCACTAATGGCAATAGGATAAGAAGTAAGACATACTTACTCTTTTGTAGATTTATCTTCATTGTTCATCCGGTTATGGATAAACAAGATAGAAAATAGGCGGCATTATTCCAACCGCATACTATCAAGGACTTGTGGAAGTTCCTGTTGCAGTAACTCGAAAAAGTTACGTTCTTCTTTACGGATATGTGCTTCCAGGCTTCTGGCCAGTAAGTCCATATCCTCATCCAGGTTATCACTTTCTGAGAGCATGGTATAGATCCTGGAAATAGTGCGGTGTTCGGCCTGCAATTCGACAATAGCTGCATCCACAGCGGGGTTCAGCCCTGTACATTTCTCAAAGAGGTGGTCTTCTTTCTGGATATGCGGCACCATTACCTCCTGGAAAATACGTACTGCATATTCAAATTTTGCTTGTGTTTCTAAAGGAAAGCCCTCATAAGGTGCCGCATCTTTTTTCAGATAGCGGCACACAAATAAAAGACGCTTGTGCTCGTGTGACAGGGGCACTAAAGTGGAATGTCTCTGCATAATTATATCTATCAGGAAGCCGCGGTTTCAGTGCGTTTAGTCTTGTTGCAATACCATATTAACGCCAATCCACCTATCACCATCAGTGCAGAAATAATCTCTGCCTGTGTCGGATGAAATCCAAAAATATTGTACTTGGTATTTACCCTGATCTTCTCGATAAAAAACCGCTCAACGCCATTCAGTACAAGATATATACCGAAGATAACACCAGGAACGGTGACACGTTTACGGATAGCCCATAATACCAGGAAGAGTCCTATGCAGGCTATTATTTCATATAACGGAGTAGGATATACGGCTATAGGCAATACCTTACAGTACTGACCATCACAGTTAGCCATCTGAACACCTTCTTTAACTACGTTGTGCGGGTAGCCATAGGCAAAGAACCAGTCTGGCATGAACCCTAATGCTGCTGGTTTTTCAAAGGCAGCGTGCGGAATATTTTCAATACTGCCATATTGCGGAACGAAGAAGTTAGCGTTTTTCTGTACTTCTTCTGCAAACTGTGCAGGGGCCACTTTCACTACTTTACCCATGTTATCGGTAGCGTAGGCAGAGTTGTAAATACCCCAGTCGCCGTCGCCAGCGAAATGGCAGCCCATTCTTCCGATACCGTATGCGAGCATGAGTGCCGGAGCAGCGCTGTCGATCAGTTGACGGATATTGATTTTTTTCTTTTTGGCGTAGTTGATGATAACGATCGCTGCTACGATGAGACCACCGTAGAAAGTAAGTCCGCTAAAGGAAAGCAGTGCGCCTATTGGATCTGCCACGAAATCGTTCCAGTTTTCCAGGTTATGGAAAATTTTGGCACCGATGAGTCCCGCAACAGCAGCCATTACCGTGAAATCCGGCACACGCTGATGCGGCATGATGGTTACGATCTCTTCCTTGCGTTGTGTATTTTTAAGCGTTTGCTGACGTCTGTAGATTTTGTATCCTGCAAAAAGGATCAGGCCAATGATACCTGCCGCCATACTTCCCTGCATCGACATCATATATCCCTGGAAGTCCTGCATGGCATTATCCCAGTTCAACATCAGGCCAACGATTTTCAGTCCGAGGAGGAATCCTACAAGGCCATTGACAATAATTTCAGCGTTGGTAACAGGCTGGCCGATCAATACTTTTTCCTGTACTCCCTGCATCCAGCCTAATTTTTCACGGCGTTTCAACTCCTGGGTAAGCACATAGGCAGCAGCGAGAAAAGCAATGGCAACGAAGAATCCAAAAGTCTGAAACAGTTTAAGGAAAGGGATTTCCAGGCCTAACAGGTCTTTAAAAGCGTAATATAAATTAGGATACATAGCCGAAAAAAAATTGGTGATCTGAACTTTCCTATGAACAAAGCCGAATTAGTCTATAAGGAAAATCAAACCACCAAAATACGATACAAGTTTGAATTTAGAAATTCAAATTGCTTAAATAAAAGTTAGCAATATTGTTCGAATGCGTCAATCAGGTTAGCAGCGATCATCTGCGCGGAGCGTCCTTCAATCATATGACGTTCGATGAAGTGAACCAGCTGACCGTCTTTAAACAGTGCGATAGCCGGAGAAGACGGAGGATAAGGCAGCAGGTGCTCACGAACGGCCTGTACTGCTTCCAGGTCAAAACCTGCAAAGCTGGTTGTGAGTCTGTCTGGTTTCTTTTCGCTATGTGCAACCGCCATCAGGGCACCCGGACGGGCAGTACCTGCAGAACAGCCGCAAACTGAATTTATAACTACCAGTGTTGTACCTTCTTTCTTCAGTGTGTCATCTACCTGAGCTTTAGTGACCATTTCCTCAAAACCATTGTCGGTCAGTTCGGCCTTTCTTGGCAATACTAATTCCGCTGGATACATATAATTATGAATTTTTTAGTTAGAATTTCTCCAAAGTTAATCTAAACCAGCCAAACAATAAAAAAATGACCAGAGAAATGGACTTTTTGACATTTTACAAACAATTAATCAGACATAATGTCATAATCTGTAACCATTTTACTAACAAAATAGCAGTTTTAGTCATATGGTATCCGGTTTGATCTGCATCAGGTGTAAAACAAAAAATAAAAACACCACAAAAAAGATAAAGACTATGACACACGTAACATTTGGACCTAAAACTTTTAATGGATTGGTAGAAAATATTTTAACGAATGGATGGAATAAAGTTGCGAAAGATGATTTTCTGACGAACGACTACTTTACCACTCACCCTCCGGTAAATATCACAGAAAACAAAGAAGGATTCAACATCGACGTAGTTGCTCCAGGATTCAGTAAAGAAGATTTTAAAATCAATGCAGATGCAAAATCATTGACCATCAGCGCCGACAGGAAAGCAGAAGCTAAAGACGAAAACGAAAAACAGGTACGCCGCGAGTTCTCCTTCAGATCGTTCAAACGTTCTTTCACCATTGGCGACTCGATCGACACCAGCAAGATCGTTGCAAAATATGAAAACGGTATCCTGAAAGTAGCCTTACCAAAAAAGGAAAATACACAGGAACAACCTAAAGCTATAGTAGTTGAATAAGGGTTAGTCGTAATTTTTTTGACGGAATTGCGAATGAATATGGGGGTTTAGAAAAACAGGAAGGCCATCTCTATCTGATAGAGATGGCTTTTCTTCTTAATATAAGCAGTAAACGTAATTCACACAAAAGTTGAAGCTGTAGTACTTTTTATTGCAATAATTTGCATACATAAGCTTGGAGTAATGGTAAAATTCTTCAGGGGAGCCTGGCTATTCATCAAGAACATCTATCTCAATGCAGAACGCGCCACCATAGGGCCAGCACTCAGCAAAACAGGTGATCTGTACGAACAGGCCAAGATTAAGCTACTCTTCGACTATATCTTTTTTTATTGTTGTGCACTGATGCCTGTAGCACTGCTGGCCATGATCACTATGAATGATGTAAACCTCATTCTCATTCCGTTCATTGCTGTCATGTTACTGATCTGCCTTTTCCTTTTACGGAAAAGTGTTTCAGCAAAATTTGTTGGCGGCCTGACATCCTACACAACGCTGCTGATGCCCATCCTGTCGTCTTTTTTCAACAACCAGGATATTACGGCAAAATATGCCTGCATCTGGTTTATGAGCATATTACTATGCTATATCACCGTCAATTTAGCGGCGGCGCTATCAGCTACCGCCTTTCTGGTGGCCTATCTTTCGCTGGTGGCCTGGCTGAAACTGGAGGGAATCACCTTGTACGTGTCGCCTGGATTTTCCAGATCGTTTCAATACCTCTCCAACCCTTTCCTGGTAGGCGTTTATATGCTTTTCCTCCTGCGGTCCCTGGGCTCCTATTACAAAAGCATTATCGCTATTGAGAAGAAGAAAACCCTGCAGCAGCAACAGCAGCAACTCTCTATTATCAATCAGCAGCTCACAAAGCAGTTTCTCCTGGTAAAGGGCTTTTCCCGCTCCGGGCAGTCTGCCTTTGTAAATGGTGAGCTGGAACTGCTCGAAGCCTGCTTTTCTGAGATCGAAAAACAGTGTGGCATTGCTATCAACTACTTGAACGAGAGCACAGATCAATGATACTACACGGAAGTGTGAGCTACACAATAGCAAACACATCAATTCATAAATAATATGTGTATCAATTATTTAGGAAGGAAATAACCGAAAAGAGGGCACAACGCAAAAGATCTCAAAATATTATCTTATTACAAAAATTACAACTTTTTGGGATTCTTCAGCTGCAATCAGCGCAGTACCTTTGTGCTGTTCTCAAAAGAAATTATCCTATTGTCCTTATACTGAGAAATAATCTAATCTTACCTATGCCATGATAGAGCCTTTCATTCCCATGAAAGGCTTCTTTTATTTTCCGGCACTATAACGCAAAAAAAAGCCTCCTGAAAAATCAGGAGGCTGAGGATTACTAACCCATTTTTTTAATAACCCAATATTTTCAACATGCTTTGTGCTGATTGTTCTTTGGCATACAACCAGTCTTTCAGCTGTCCGTTTTTATCGTAACCTACGATGACGTGCTTAGGCGACGGGATCAGGCAGTGCTTGATACCACCGTAACCACTGAGCTGGTCCTGGTAGGCGCCGGTATGGAAGAAACCGATATATAACGGCTCCTGCACATTTCCTGTTTTAGGCAGGAACACGGCGTTAATATGCTCTTCTGAGGTGTAGAAGTCATACCCGTCACAGGTAATACCTCCTAAATGCACCTCCTGGTATTCTTCACCCCACTTATTGATCGGCAACATCAGGAATTTCTCACCGATGCCCCAGGTATCAGGAAGCGTAGTAATGAATGAGCTGTCAATCATATACCAGGTTTCACGATCGTTCTGGATTTTTTCTCCAATAACGCTGTAGATCACCGCGCCACTCTCTCCTACTGTGAAAGAACCAAATTCAGTGAAGATATTCGGTACCGGCACTTTATTCTTCTTACACATGCTTTTGATATTGGCTACAATTTCATTTACAATGTAATTATAGTCATAATCAAAGCCCAGGGAGTGCTTGATTGGGAAACCACCGCCGATATTAACGCTATCCAGTTCCGGACAGATTTTTTTCAGCTGGCAGTAAAGGTTCATGGCTCTATTAAACTGGCTCCAGTAATAGATATCATCCTTGATACCCTTATTCATAAAGAAGTGCAGCATTTTCAGCTCAAACTTCTGGTTTCCTTTCAGTTTATCTACGTAAAACTCCAGAATATCCCTGGAACGAATACCCAGACGGGAGGTATAGAAGTCAAAGGTAGGCTCTTCCTCTGCGGCGATACGCAGGCCGATCTTAACTTTGTCTTTTGTCCTTACGTTTTTCTGGTAATCTTCCAGCTCCTCTTTATTATCCAGTACAGGGACTACATTTTTGAACCCTGAATTGATCAGTTTAGAGATTGCTCTGGTGTAAGGCTTGGTTTTGAATCCATTACAGATTACAAAAGTTTCCTTATTGATTTTCTTACGCTCATACAGTTTATTGATAATATCAATATCGTATGCCGAAGATGTTTCGATGTGAATGCCATGTTTCAGCGTTTCTTCCATAATGAAAGAAAAGTGAGAACTTTTAGTACAATAGCAGTAGAAATACTCGCCATCATACCGGTTCTTTTTAATGGCATCATTGAACATTTTCTTAGCCTTATTAATCTGCATCCCGATTTTGGGCAGATAAGTCAGCTTGAATGGTGTCCCATACTTGTCGATCAACGCTTTAATATCCAGACCGTTGAATTGCAGGTAGTTGTCTTGTACTTCAAAGCCCTCCTGTGGAAACTCAAACGTCTGTTGAACGAGGTCTGTGTAGGTGCTATTCATTTAATGCTGAGAATGAATTTTAGGAATGAGTAATAAAATTTAAACTTCAGGATAAATGCTCCTTTTCCCCGCTGGAAAACTCCTGGTTTACACACCTACGTCAGTTCGAAACCCAGCAAAATTGGTTGCAAAGCTAAATATTTTGTCGATTGCTCCGTTAAATTTTTTCTCCTGTGGGGGTTGAATTTCGCTCAGAACAAACGGCAAATATACTAACTATTATAAATCAACTGATTAAGTTAAAATATTTAATATTTTATTTTGCTTGTGAGATGATCTCCGCCGCCTGTTTTCCCTCACAGAAAAGCAGGTCAAGGATGCTCATTCCCCGCAGAAAACCGGTGCGGTCCTCAAACACCTGGGTATAAACCGGCGAATCTTCCGGAACAATACCCGGCACCAGTTTATCACGCATATCATCTACCCCGCTTACCGTCTTCTCATAACCATCGGTAAATGTAATTGTTTGAGAGAGACCCAGTTTGTTATTCGCCCACTCCATACAGGCCATGTTCCAGTCGAGCAGATACTCAAAAGGCTTTTCATACAAAGCCTCCAGCTCCGGCTCATAATACTCGAACCATGGCGAACGACGGTAGGCAGAAACCAGCGTCTTCCAGTGCAGCGACTGCCACTTCTCTTCATTGCTGATCCTGACATCCTTCATCACCGTACGCTGGTTCTTACCCTTAGTCAGGGGTACACTCAGGATCATACGGCCATTAGGACCCGCCAGGTAACAACGGTTCCGGTAGCTCACCTTCTGGTAATGTTCAAATTTCTCGATCAGGAGGTTTTCATATCCGGCCAGGGCCTGATAAAAATTCACTGACGGAAAGTACTGAGACTCAATTAATAATGTTTGATTCTTTACATCCATTGACATCCTGTCAAAAAAATTAAGACCTCACGGCCATACTGTGATTTAAAGTTCCCGGCCCTCCATTCGTGCAACCGAATTTTTTACCGGAGCGCAAAAATACGAAGTATTTAGACCTGTACGAATTGATTTTTAGCAGACTACAGCCAGTTCCGCCTACTTATCCACTCCGTTAATTGTTTCCTAATTCCAAACATGCTATTTGAGAAATAAAATCCTTTGCTGTAGGTTTGGGAAAATTTTCAGCCGTCCGATATGAAAGTATTTCGTGTTGTATTAGTAGTTTTTGCCATCTGGGGTATTGCCGCATCCTGCGAGAAAATGAAAGATCTCGAGTTCGTCCGCGTTGCAGGCTTTGACCTGGGAGAACTGGGTATGTCGAAAAGTACCGTGAAGATGACCCTCGCCTACTACAATCCGAATCCATACCGCCTTCAGCTGAAAGATGCCAACTTCGACCTGTTCATGAACGACGTGGAAGTAGGCCATTCTATCCAGGACACCGTTATCAACATCCCTGCAAAAGATACCTTCTACTTCCCGGTACGCCTGGAAGTGAATATGGGCAACGTTTTCAAAAATGCTTTCAGCGCATTTGCCAATAAAGAAGTCATGATCAAGGCTACCGGCAAATGTAAAGTGGGTAAAGGCGGTGTATTCATCCCATTCCCGATTAAATGTGAAACCAAACAACCGCTGAACTTCTTCTAAATAATAACCACTCACCTATTCTGTTTACTATTCATTTTTTTTTCATTGGACGTATTTTTTCTTATCGTCCTGTGGTGGATTTTCATGCTCGGAATTCCTACAGGCATTGGTTTTTTGTTTTACTATCTTCCTAAAAAACTAGGGGTTCCCCCGCCTGGCAAAATGGGTACTTGGAGGGTATGTGGCACTCCTTCTCTGGGGAATAACCAGTTGGTTTACTGCAGATTATTTCTTTTCCAATTCAGACGCCAAAAAGTTATTGGCACAACATCAACTGGAACCGCATGATGATTTCAAAATAGTCTATAAACACTCAGGGGTTGCTCCGGGAGAATACTTTGAAGAATTCACGATAAGCATCACTTCTTCCGACAAACAAAGGCTGATCAATGAAATCCGGCAATCCAGATATTTTGTTCCGGCTGGTCAGCAACCAGCAGATTTTCATACCTCCCGGCACACACCAACAAAAACGATCTTGCAACAGGATTATGAGGACCAGTTTGCATTTATCCGGGAATATGCTGAAATCCTGCCAGATGAGCCTCCTGTATACCACACCATATATATTTACAAGAAGGATAACACTATGCAATACCACGAAAGCGACGAATAATACCTTTTAAATCAAAAGCCCGTCTCTACTGAGTAGAAACGGGCTTTTTTTATGGAAAGAAAACCAATTAGTGTTTCTTAGGGTCCATGCCACCACCATCTTCCGGCTTTTTGCAGCAGGTAGGCAGTTTAGCGTAAGACTCTGTATTGGCAGTGATGTTATCGGCATCATAACCACAGTTTGCAATTGCGGTTTTGATGTTTTCGATATTGGTACGATCGGTCCAATACTTCACAGTAGTAATATGTTTCTTGAAATCTACTTTCGCAGTTTCAACACCTTCTTCGCGGGACAGGTATCTTTCGATACGGTTTTTGCATGACTCGCACTGAACAGTTGGCGTACTGATTTTCACAGTAACGATTGTTTTCTGCTTCTGTTGCGCCATCGCCATACCGAAGGTACTAACCAGCAACAGCATGAGTAATTTTAAGGTACGCATAGTTTTCGTTTTACTTGTCCAATATACAAAAAAGGTACTATATAAAGATTTTCTCACAGATACTATTTACCCCACTGGTCTGGCGCACTTCTCCAGGATTGCAGCAGTGTAACATCGTCAGCAGAAACGATACCTTTTTCTTCCGCGAGGGCAATCATAGCGTTGTAGTTGCTCAGCGAGTAGTAAGGAACACCGGCAGCTTCAAATGCTTTTACCGCTACATCGAAACCATAGTTGAAGATAGATACCATACCGATCACTTCGCCGCCGGCTGCACGGATAGCCTGTACCGCTTCCAGACTGCTTTTACCGGTAGAGATCAGGTCTTCGACTACTACCACCTGCTGACCAGGTTGCAGTACGCCTTCGATCTGGTTGCCCATACCGTGCTCTTTAGGCTTGGAGCGAACATAAATAAATGGCAGCTTCAGCTGATCAGCCACCAGCGCACCATGCGGGATACCCGCAGTGGCAACACCTGCAATTACTGCGGCATCAGGGAAAGTCTCAAACACTACATTGCACAACTCAGATTTAATATAGTCGCGCACGTAAGGATAAGATAAGATCTTCCTGTTATCGCAATAGATAGGAGATTTCCAGCCGGAAGCCCAGGTAAAAGGCTGGGCCGGACTCAACTTAACTGCCTGCACCTGCAGCAGTTTTTCTGCAACTTGTTTTTCGCTTATTTTAGTCATACAAGCGCCAAAATTATTGATTTAATTCGTAATAATACCACAATACAATCGCTAACCATATTACTTTTGCAACTATGCAATCAAATGTAACGATATATCTCAACGAACATCCGCTGCTGCTTTGCGCCAGCGTGGCCAATATCCCGGCAGGCTTTGAAGATGCTGCCATATTTGAAGATCCGCAGACCGAAACGATCGAAAAGATTTTACTGGAAATGGAAGATGGCGACCGCAAAGCCGCTGTGTTTATCCGTGAAGATGTGAAACAACTGCTTAAAAAAGTTTCCTTACACTTCACCGTCATGGTAGCAGGTGGTGGCTTAATCACCAACGAAGAAAATGAAGTGCTGATGATGTTCCGCCGTGGTAAATGGGACCTTCCCAAAGGCAAGCAAGACCCGGGAGAAGACCTGGAAACCACTGCAGTCAGGGAAGTAGCCGAAGAAACCGGCTTACATAATATCAAACTGACGGGTAAGCTGACAGAAACCTACCACTACTACCCGATGAAAAACAAAAAAGTACTGAAACATACCCACTGGTACCGTATGGAGTTTACCGGAACGGAATTAACAGTACCACAGATAGAGGAAGATATCCTTGATATCCAGTGGATCAAGCCGGAGAATGTAAGTAAATACCTGCAGTTCTCCTATGAAAACATCCGTGATGTATTCAAAGCAGCTGAAACAGCAGGTACACTTAGTCTAAAGTAAGATATTCTTATAAGCAGGTAGCATGTCTGCCATCCACTATTCCCCTGTTTGAATATCGATAAGGTATTTTTTCAGGGGAATACTTTCTTTGGTACGAAACTCCTCCCCGATTACCAACTGATAATGCTTATTAGGCTGTAAGTCTGCCTCCACAATCAAAGCACTGGTATTGGTGGTAAAGCCTATTACTTTTTGCACTTTCATTAGCGAAGCCTCTCCTGCGGGGCCTATTTCAAAATTCCGGAAACGGGGATCCAGTGGCTGAGAGAACTGAATTGTAATCGTCTTTTTTCCCGGCGCGACCTTCCCATCAAATCGTTTATCCAGTCCGGATATTCCTGTAACGCCGGGGCGGCTGGCTTCATAGGCAGCCTTCAATGCTGCTATGGGATAGGCGAAGTAATGTGAACTATCTACAAATCGATATAAAAGGGTATCGTTGTTGTAATCCAGCTCTATCATGGATTTGATGGCAGCTTTCTTGTCTTTTGCCTGTTCATAGTACTTTTCACATAATGCGTATCCCATATAATAGCCCAGATCACGCATTCCAAACGGATTCTTTGTGTTGTTATACAGCCAGTTGTCAGTAAATGGCGTAAACATACATTTGGAAAAAGCGAGTTTAAGTGCCGCATCATTTGCTTTTCCATACGCAATCGGAGGATTGGGAGAAGGAATACCCATTGACTTTACTGCCACGAATTCAGCAACTCCTTCCAATACACATTGTGTCAAAAGATAATCCCCAATCGTACTTTTCTGCTGTGTATGCACATATTCGTGCACATTTAAAAAAACAATATCCTTTATTGGATTGGTTTTGAAAAAAGATTTGAGATGTTCGAATCGCGGCGATAATTCTGTGGTCACCACAGATGAGTCTGCCATTGCTATTTCAGCTCCGATTAATACTTTGTCAGCCTGGGTAGTACCATTGGAACGCATAGCCCCCACAGTAAAGTAGATAGTAGCGGGCTTAGCCGGATAGATTTTTCTAAAGGCTGTTATACCTTGCTGGATCTCAGCAGCATATTTATCTGCTTTCATCATATTGGGCCGCATAGATTTCCAGAATTCAGGATAATTCTTAAAAGCAGTTAAATAATCTGCGATAGTATAACGTCTGGCCTCCATCATGGCTATGAGGCCAGCTGACCCTTTGTTAATATACATTTCCTGAAATAATGCTGCCTGTTGGGAACTATCCGAAATACGGGTTACCACATCATAAGTTTTCCAGAAAAGCGGGATATCTGAAGTAACGATGGGAGATTTCTGCTGAGCGAATACTGCAGGTATAAAGTAAAGGCACAACAACAGGCAAATAAAATGCTTCATACAGAAAAAGAAAAATAAAGCGACATACATTTTGTCGCCTTATTAATGATAAAGATTAAGAGTTGAATTATCTTTTTGCCAGAATGGCTACCGTCAATCTGCTTGCGCAAACCAGTTTATGCTCATCGTCCGTGATACGGATTTCCCATACGTGGCTGGTAGATCCGATGTGCAGGGGCTTTGCCAATGCATGTACGTATCCGCTCTTTACGCCACGGATATGATTGGCATTTATCTCCATACCCACACAAATATATTTTGCCGGATCAATAATTAAGCCCGACCCTACACTTCCTACTGTTTCTGCCAGCGCCACAGAAGCGCCACCATGCAGGAGTCCGTAAGGCTGCACGGTGCGTTGATCTACCGGCATCATGATTCTCAGGTAGTCGGGACCGATTTCTGTAAACTCCATCCCCAGGGTTTCGGCCATAGTGCCGGCACCCATTTCATTCAGCTGTTCCAGAGAAACATCCGTAGAATGCCAGATCGCTTTCATATAAACAGATTTTATTGTTGTGCTTGATTATGTAATGCCTTTAAAACTGCTGCAGGAACAAACGGTGTCACATCTCCCCCATTCCTGTAAATATCTCTTACCAGCGTACTTGCGATGCTGGAAAACTGCGGTGTACAGGTCAGGAAAATTGTTTCGATGGTTGGATCTATGGTACGGTTTACATCGGCAATAGCCTTTTCATACTCAAAATCACTCACATAGCGGATTCCGCGGAGGATATATTTCGCGTTGATCTTTCTGCAAAAATCTATGGTAAGACCTTCGTAAGCAGCTACTTCAATCCGTTTATCATCTTTATAAATCTCCCTGATCCAGTCTATACGCTGTTCCAGCGGAAACATGGGCTTTTTCGCACTATTGTAGCCTATTCCGATAACCAGTTTCTCGAAAAGGTCCAATGCACGGTCAATTACATCTGTATGTCCGAGCGTGATGGGATCGAAGGTGCCCGGAAAAAGACATATACTCATAAGGGTCTGAATTAGATTGTTACGGGTTATTGCGCTTCAGTTCTTCTCTATTTATAAAGATAGAGAAAATGGTGGCGCCATAATTTCGCTCTGATCGGTAATAAGAATATTCTTTGAAATTGTTGTGATTGGTATGTTCAATGACCAGCCATCCTTCCGGGGTAAGTAATTGTTTTTCAAATACTATCAGCGGTAATTTATCCAGCGTTTCCAACGCGTAGGGAGGATCAGCGAATATAAAATCGAACTGTTCGTTACATTGCTGAAGGTATTTGAAAACGTCCATTTTCACTACTTTCAGGGAAGTGATATCCAGGGATCGTGCCGTTTTGGCGATATAATCCGCCATGGACGGATCTTTTTCTACTACCGTCATATCTGTGGCCCCGCGGGAAGCCAGTTCGTAACTGATACTTCCGGTACCACCAAACAGGTCCAGTGTTTTTAAAGTTGAGATGTCCAGGTTATTCTCTAAAATATTGAACAGTCCACCTTTGGCGATGTCTGTAGTTGGCCTGGTATGGGCCATTTTTGCCGGTGGCTGAAATCTCCTGCCTCCACTCGCTCCTCCAATTATACGCATAATGCTAAAGCATACAGGTTGTGAAAATAATAGCCTGGTATTTCCTGCATTTTACCGATATAGTTAAAACCAGGCAGGCGTTGTGCCCACTCCAGATTAGGGATGAATTTGTACATTTCCTGGTAAACGGCATTATCTTTTACGAGTGCCCCGGAAAGTTTCACCTTTATCTGTTGTTCATCTAACTGTAACTGCCTGAGCGTGCTTACCAGCTGGTAAACAACATCTAAACCTGTCTGGTAATCGAAGCTTTGCTGAATCAGGAGCTTACCGTTTTTATAGACGGTGAGCGTGAAAGCAGTGCGCTGCACTTCTACAAAGGCCACCCCTTCGCTGGACTGAAAATCCAGGTCGCGGGTATAAGCCAGCAGCAGGGCAGAGTTAGCATGAATGACCAGGTCTGAAGAAAACTCCTTTCGTAAGAAGCCTAACAGGTCTTTATCCAGACTGTAGACATTCACAAAAGGCTGACCATAAATTATGTCGGATAGTACGGCTTCCTGCATTTTTTCAGGTTGTGAAATATGCAGGTAATCTTTTTTGAGGGAAGCGTTGAAATATTGCTGGGGAACCAGTACGCCATTGCCCATATCGAAGGCCAGCAGTACTGTTTTGAAGGCGGTTATTAATAGTTTGTCTATCTCAAACACTTCTTCGATCATCTCCAGATCAGCCAGCGCTATTTTCTGCGGCTGAAAATGATAGGATTTTAATGCCAGAAATTTCTTTGCAGCAGGCTCATACACCACATAGCTGAAAGCGCCGGTACTTACCAGCACCAGCAGGTGACAGGAGGTAAGATCGGTTTCCAGCAGCGTTTCATCGTCTACCGTAAATGCAGGATGGATGTTATAGGCCACAGGCATGTTATAGAGTTCAATTGAAACACAATAATAAACTTTTTACTTTAATTGCCTTCAAGGAAGTATATCTTTGCCAACACCAAATACGGTTACGCGCACATGCAACTGGAAGTTTCGAACAGGGATATTTTTAAGATTGCAGCCCCTATATGCCTGGCCCTGATCATCCCTCAGATAAATCATATGACCAATACCGCATTCCTGGGAAGGTTAGGAGAACTGGAGCTGGCGGCAAACGGTATTGCCGGTATTTATTACCTGGTGATGTATATGATTGCCTATGGTCTGAATAACGGCATGCAGGTATTGATTGCCCGCCGTGCCGGACAGTTGCAATATGCCGGCATCGGGCAACTTTTCGGCAACGGACTTATATTAGGACTCGCCTGTTCCCTGGTGGCCATTATGATCACCTTACTGGCAACACCGTACTTCTTTTCACATGTATTACATAACCCTGAGATTTATAACGCGGCCATTTCGTTTATCCGTATACGTATCTGGGGATTGCCGATGCTGATGATGCTGAGTATGGCCAATGCCTTTTATATCGGAAGCGGCCACTCCAGGATACTGGCCATCACCTCTATTTTCCAGGAGCTCGTAAATATCTATTTTGACTACACACTGATATTCGGTAAGCTGGGATTTCAGCCAATGGGCCTGAATGGCGCTGCCGTGGCCAGTATACTGGCAGAATCCACTGGTTTTATTGTAGCGTACAGTATTTTATTTATAAAGAGATATAATATTAAATATAGTCTCTTTAGCTATATGAAGCCATCCTGGGAGGTGTTGAAAAACATTCTGAATGTTTCTGCTCCTATCATTGTGCAATTTTTATTCAGCATTGGCAGCTGGTTCGTGTTTTTTATATTTATAGAACACCTGGGAGAGCGGCCACTGGCCATTTCCAATATGTTACGCAGTGTTTTCGGGTTCTTTGGGATTTTTACCTGGGCACTGGCGGCTACCTGTAATACGATGGTCAGCAATCTGATTGGCCAGGGTAAGTCGGACCAGGTGTTTATGGCTATCAGGCGGATTTCCTTGATCAGTCTGGGTTGTGCGCTGGTCATCTGCATACTGGTCAACATCTTCCCTTATACCCTGCTTCACATTTATACGAATGATGCAGATCTGATTACTGCGGCGATACCTTCCATACGCGTTATTTCCCTGAGTACCATACTGATGGCGATTTCGGCAGTAGTGCTGAGTGGTGTGACCGGTACCGGCAACACCAGGATGAACCTGTTTACTGAGATCCTGGCGGTTATAGGTTACCTGGTTTATTGTGATGTGGTGATAGAAAGAATGCAAAGTCCGCTGGCTTATGCCTGGGGGGCTGATTTCTTTTACTGGATTATCATTATGGTGATCAGTACTTTATACCTGAAGAGTGGTAGATGGAAGGGGAAAGTTATTTAATTCAATTAGTTTTCTCTTTTATGGGGAGATCTTCGATCTCCCCATAAAAGAGAAACTCCCGTCAGCCTGCGGCTGACGGGAGTTTCTCTTAAAATATTTTATAATTTATTGCAGATCATCCAGCATTTTCTTGCAATCCGCTTTTATGCTGGTATCATCGTAGGCAATATTTCTGAGTGTGAGAGCTTTTTTAAGCACTTCAATAGCTTTGTCCTGCTGATCGTTTGCTTTATAGGCGCGCGCCAGTTCGTAGTAGTTAAGAATAAAGCCTGGCGCCAGCTGGCGGCATTTTTCATAATCAGCGATGGCATTTGCCATGGAGCCATCGGGGATTCCGCCGAAGAGCATTTTAGCTGCGCTGCGTTCAAATACGTTGAGGTTGGCTACTTCGAAGTTCCATTTTCCCAGTACATGCCATGCCGGTCCCATTTTAGGGTCAAATTTGATGGCTAGTTCAGCATATTTTTTAACGTCTTTAGAGGCGGCTACTTTGTCTTTAGCGCCGGAGATCAGTGCGATGCGGCCCATGGCTACTGCCATTACGTAGTTCGACATCGCGCTATTCGGATTTACCTTAAGTGCTTCTTGCGCATAATCCTTTGCCTGATTGAACCAGGTAATTTTATCCGATTTTTCTTTTTGTCTGTTACCGATTCGGGACGACATTTCACTGGCCTGTACCAGTGCATCAAACTGGTTGGGATCTATTTTAAGAATTTCCTTATCCTTATCAAAAGCTTCCTGTTCTTTCATCTGGGTTTCCAACTGCTTTGCCTGGGCTACCATTTCATCGACGGTCTGGCTTTTGGCTAGCAATGCTGTGAAGAGCAATAGGGAAACTGTAATGATTTTCTTCACCATAGGACAGGTATTTTTTAGTTTTTGAATTTGTTTGGGTTCGTACAATTATAAATCTACGAAAAATAACAAATTAAAACCGGTAAGGTTAAGTGGAATACATCAGTAATCTTTTTCCAGGCTTACCATGGAATTGCGTATGCTGGCTCCCATGGGAGGATTGAGTTTACGAAGGGTAACGGTGCTGTGTGTGATGCCCGGGTAGCGGAGTTTCAGTTGCGCTGTGATGATGTAGACCACTTCTTCCAGGAGTGGTTTAGGGATGTCCATTACCGCTTTAGCTATCTCGTAAATACCTTGATAGTTAACAGTTTCGGAAAGATCTTCGATGGGTACGGTGCCGGGTATACGAACATATATATCCAGGACAAATTCGTTGCCGATGATGGTTTCTTCGGGGAAGAATCCGTGGTAGGCATGAAACCGGGCTTGTTCCAGAGCGATGGTAAGCATGAGCTGATAAGAATGGGAGGTAAAAAGAATGCCGGGTTCGCGCGATGCTGGCCCGGCATTGATAATATGGTATTATCGGAGATAATATTAGTGGTGGCCTTTGGCAGAGAGATATCTTTCTGCGTCGAGGGCAGCCATACAACCGCTACCGGCGGCGGTTACAGCCTGGCGGTAGATTTTATCCTGTACGTCGCCGCAGGCGAAAACGCCTTCAACGTTGGTACGGGAGGTACCAGGAACGGTAACGATATAGTCCTGATCGTCGAGTTCCAGGTATTCTTTAAAGATAGCGGAGTTAGGCTGGTGTCCGATGGCTACGAAGAAGGCGCTTACAGGCACTTCTTTGAGTTCATTGGTTTTATTGTTGCGGATGCGGATGGCTTCTACTTTTTTATCGCCGAGTACTTCATCTGTTTCAGAATTCCAGTAAACGATGATGTTGGAAGTTTTGAGGACGCGGTCCTGCATCACTTTAGAGGCGCGCATTTCGCCGCGACGTACGAGCATGTGAACGGTGCTGCACATTTTGGAGAGGTAGAGTGCTTCTTCGGCGGCGGTATCACCGGCGCCAACGATGGCAACTTCTTTACCACGGAAGAAGAACCCGTCACAAACGGCGCATGCAGATACACCGCTACCGTTGAGGCGTTGTTCGGAAGGAATACCGAGCCATTTAGCGGAGGCTCCGGTGGCGATGATCACGGCGTCGGCGGTGATTGTCTTTTCTTCGTCGATGATAATTTTATAAGGCTGTTGGCTGAAGTCGACAGAGGTAGCCAGGCCATAACGGATGTCGGCACCCATTCTGGTAGCTTGTTTTTCGAAATCGACCATCATTTCAGGGCCTTGGATTCCTTCCGGGTATCCTGGGTAGTTTTCTACTTCAGTGGTGATGGTGAGCTGGCCACCTGGCTGGATACCTTGGTACAGCACAGGTTTGAGGTTGGCTCTGGCGGCATATATCGCTGCGGTGTAGCCGGCGGGGCCGGAACCGATGATCAGTAAATGCACATGTTCTTGCTGATTCTTGTTTTCCATACTACTAAGTTACTGGTATAAATATTCAATGATTGGTATATGACTAGTCTGCAAAAATACGTTGTGTTTGCAAAATAAAAACACCGGCCATGGAAATACCGGCCGGTGTTCTTATAGAATAAAGAGGATATATAGATTTCTTGCTTTCGTGATGAGGAAATTGGGGGTTTCCCAACTTCGGGATCATAAATTTAAAAAATTGATTATCCCAGATAGGATTTTAAAGCGCCGCTGTAACGAGCTTTTTGCAGTCTCTTGATTGCGCGTTCTTTAATTTGCCTGATTCTTTCTTTTGTCAGATCGTATTTCTGACCGATTTGTTCGATTGTTGCTCCGTTTTCTCCATCCAGACCGAAATAAGCGTTCACGATTTCTGCTTCACGAGGGCTGAGTGATTTCAGGACCCTGCGGATCTCTTCACGTAATGAATCGCGCATTACATCGTCGTCGGTAATATCGCCACCTTCCAGGAGGTCGCCCATAGCTACGTCTTCAGCTTCATGTACTGGGGCATCCAGTGACATATGACGGGTATTGCTCTGGAAGATATTGTTAATTTCCGATTCGGACATTTCCAGGATTTCTGCGAGTTCCTCGGTAGAAGGTTCACGTTCGTTTTCCTGTTCAAATGCCATGTAGGCTTTGTTCGCTTTGTTATAAGTGCCAATTTTATTTTGCGGCAGACGAACAAGACGACCTTGTTCAGCTAACGCCTGTAAAATGGATTGGCGAATCCACCATACAGCATAAGAGATGAATTTGAAGCCCTTTGTTTCATCGAAACGTTGCGCCGCCTTGATCAACCCTAGATTACCTTCATTGATGAGGTCACTGAGGCTAAGCCCCTGATGCTGATATTGCTTTGCTACAGAAACAACGAAACGAAGGTTTCCTGTCGTCAATCTTTCAAGAGCCTTTTGATCGCCCATTTTTATACGCTGCGCCAAAACGGTCTCTTCCTCAGGTGTTAACAAAGGGATCTTCGAGATTTCCTGCAGGTACTTTTCTACCGCCTGCGAATCACGATTGGTGATCTGGGTGGCAATTTTAAGTTGCCTCATATGAAAAATTGTATTGGTTTATAAATAAAGTAACAGAGGAAGAAATATTTTGTTTGAAAATATAAAATTATCTAACTTACAAACTTTCTCTCTCTATCTGCTTTTTGTTTCAAATTAGCCTGCAAAGATCGTGCTAACGAATCACACTACCAAATCTTCCTTGCTTTGCATCTTGTACAAGTAAATTACCCATTATTAACGAAATATCATAGCCATTTAGTTCTCTCGTAACGTAGCTTTAGTCAAATTTTAACAATTGACAAAAAATCTTCATAAACCATTCATCTTAACTAATTTACCATAACAGACTTTGCAAATTTTCCAATATCTATGATCGATTTTCGCAGCGATACTTTTACTAAGCCCGGCCATGGCATGTTACAGGCGATGTATACTGCCGAAACCGGCGATGATGTTTTTGGCGAGGACCCGAGCGTCAACAAACTGGAAGCCATGATGGCAGATTATTTTGGCAAAGAGGCAGCTTTATACTGCCCTTCCGGCACAATGTCCAACCAGATAGGTATCAATGTGCATACCCAGCCCGGTGATGAGGTCATCTGCAGCCACCTGTCGCATGTATATTTATATGAAGGTGGCGGTATCGCGGCTACTTCGGGGGCGCAGGTCCATCCTATCCATGGCATCCGTGGCATGATCACTGCCGGTCAGGTGGTGGCGGCCATACAGCCGGATGATATCCACCGCGCCAATACCAGCCTCGTTTGCCTGGAAAATACATCCAACAGGGGTGGCGGCTGTTGCTATACATGGCAAGATATATTATCAATACGCAATGTATGTACGCAGCACAACTTAGGACTCCACCTCGATGGCGCCCGCCTCTTCAATGCGATCGTTGCCACCGGCCAGGACCCGAAAGCCTACGGCCAGGTATTCGATAGTATCTCGGTATGCCTTAATAAAGGAATGGGGTGTCCGATGGGGTCTGTTCTCATGGGTAGTAAAGATTATATCAAAGCGGCCCGCCGCGTCCGTAAAAGATTAGGCGGCGGCTTACGCCAGGCAGGCTACATGGCAGCCACCGGCATCTACGCTATGGAGAACAATATACAACGACTCACTGAAGACCACCTGCATGCGAAAAAAATTGCCGGCACCCTGGCAGAAAAATCCTTCGTAGGGGAAATCTACCCGGTAGAAACCAATATCCTGATATTTGAGGTGAAAGGCCACCTGAACCCGCAGCAGTTTGCCGAATACCTCAAAATGGAAGGAATCCTGGTACAGCCTATCTCCGACTCCCAGGTAAGAATGGTGCTACATCTCGATATCATACCGGAAATGGTGGAAAGGACCTGTAAAGTAATCGAGGGATTGAAATAATGTACCGGTTTCCTTTATGTCAACGCTATGTCAGTGCCCTGTAAAGGAGGTGTTTTAACAGATTGCTTTTTTATCTATTTTTGCGGACTTATATTATTAATAGCATGGAACTTTCAAAGAATTACCAACCAGGAACGGTTGAGGAAAAATGGTATCAGCAATGGATGGATAAAGGCTATTTCAGGTCTGTACCTGATGGCCGTAAACCTTTTACTGTCGTCATTCCTCCTCCAAACGTTACTGGAGTACTGCACCTAGGGCATACCCTCAACGAAACCGTACAGGATATCCTGGTGCGCCGTGCCCGCATGAGTGGCTTCAACGCCTGCTGGGTACCCGGCTCTGACCACGCTTCCATCGCTACAGAGGCTAAAGTTGTAGACATGCTCAAACGCGAGAAAGGGATTGAAAAATCTCAGCTGACCCGCGAAGAGTTTCTCAAATATGCATTTGAATGGAAAGATAAATACGGCGGTATCATCTACCATCAGATCAAAAAACTAGGCTGCTCCTGCGATTGGGACCGTGTAACCTTTACCATGGACGATCACTACTACAAAGCAGTCATCAGGGTATTTATTGACCTTTACCAGAAAGGCAAGATCTACCGCGGCGCCCGCATGATCAACTGGGACCCGAAAGCTAAAACTGCCCTCAGTGATGAGGAAGTAGAATACAAAGACATCCAGGGTAAGCTGTATCACGTTAAATACGCGCTGACAGATGCTTCCGGCAAACCAACCGGCGAGTTTATCACCATCGCGACACAACGTCCTGAAACCATCATGGGCGATACCGCTATCTGCGTTAATCCGGAAGACGAGCGCTACACACACCTGAAAGGTTGTTCCGCCATCGTACCACTGGTAAACCGCGCTATACCGATCATCTTTGACACGTACGTGGATAAAGAATTCGGTACTGGTGCACTGAAGGTAACGCCAGCACACGATATCAATGACTACAACCTCGGTCTGAAACATAACCTGGAAGTAATCGACACCCTCAACGACGACGGTACGCTCAGCGCAGCGGCAGTTGTTTTTGTTGGTGAAGACCGCTTCGTTGCCCGTAAAAAGGTAATTGCTGCCCTGGACGAATCCGGCGCACTCGTTAAAGACCAGGAATATACTACCCGCGTTGGCTACAGCCAGCGTAACCCGGATACCGTGGTAGAACCACGTATCTCAACCCAGTGGTTCGTGAAAATGGCCGAACTGGCCAAACCAGCACTGGACGCTGTTGTAAATGGTGATGTAAAAATCCACCCGGGCGACAGGTTCCTCGCTACCTACAAATACTGGATGGAGAACGTGAAAGACTGGTGTATCTCCCGCCAGCTGTGGTGGGGCCAACAGATCCCGGCCTGGTATACCAACGACGGCTCCTTTGAAGTGGCTGCCACTGCCAAAGAAGCAGTTGCACAGTTTGCAGCACGCGGTATCACCGTAGCTGCCGCCGACCTTAAACAAGACGAGGACTGCCTCGATACCTGGTTCTCCTCCTGGTTATGGCCAATGGAAGTATTTAATGGTATCTCCAGCCCGGATAATGCCGACATCAACTACTACTACCCTACCAATGTACTGGTAACCGGACAGGATATCATCTTCTTCTGGGTAGCACGTATGGTGATGGCAGGACTGGAATATAAAGAGGTGAAACCTTTCGACGACGTTTACTTCACCGGTATGGTGCGTGATAAACTGGGCCGTAAGATGAGTAAGCAACTGGGGAACTCCCCTGATTTGCTGGAACTCATTCACCAATATGGCGCTGATGCCGTTCGTTTCGGTATCATGATCGCTTCTCCAGCCGGAAACGACCTGCTCTTCGATGATTCCAGCTGTGAACAGGGACGCATGTTCAACAATAAAATGTGGAACGCGCTGAAACTGATCAAAATGTGGGAAGGCCGTCAGGAAGTAGACCAGCAGAATGTTGCAGCTGACCACTTCGCTGTTAAATGGTTCGAAAGCCGCCTCCGTGAAGTAAAAGCGGAAGTAGCCAACCTGCACGATACTTTCCGCCTGAGCGAAGGACTGAAATCGCTGTACCGTCTTATCTGGGACGACTTCTGCTCCTGGTACCTGGAATGGGTGAAGCCTGGCTTTGAGCAAGCAATACCTGCTTCTCTTTACAACCAGACCGTTTCCTTCTTCGAGCAGCTGATGCAGTTACTGCACCCGTATATGCCTTTCATCACGGAAGAGATCTACCAGCACCTGAAATACCGTAACGAAGGTGATTCGCTGATGCTGTTGCAATTTGTTGCTCCTGAAGCACCATCTCATGCTACACTCACTGAAGGTCTGCTGGCGCAGGAAGTAATCACAGCCATCCGTGAGGCAAGACAGAAAAACCAGATCAAGCCGAAAGACGAGATCGTGCTGCATATCGAAACCAAACACGAAAATGCTTTCAAACAAATTGAAAGCATCCTGGCAAAACAGGTAAATGCAAAAGAAGTGATCTATGTACAGGAAGCGGTTCCTGGCTGTATCACCCTCGTTGTTCAGAAAGATAAATTCTACCTGGGTAGCGAAGTAGAACTGGATCTGAGCGCGCAGAAAGAAACGCTGGAGAAAGACCTGGTTTACCTGCAAGGCTTCCTGGTTTCTGTTGAGAAGAAACTCTCCAACGAGCGTTTCGTGGCCAATGCCAAACCAGAAGTAGTAGAGGCGGAACGTAAGAAAAAAGAAGATGCCGAAGCAAAAATCAAAGTGATAGAAGAAAGTCTGAAATCACTTTAATTAATTATACTTTTTATAATCGCCCGGTCGTTAAATACCGGGCGATTTTTTATTTCCCTATCTTACTGTCATGATAAAACACCTGTTAGTATTCTCTTTTGTATTAGGCAGTGCGGCTGTACAGGCACAAACTACCAAACCTGCCAGCGCTAAAACTCCTGCTGCAAAACCTGCAACGCATACACCTGCCGGAGCAGCCGTAGCGGCTAAACGCCCGATGAAGCTGGTAAGTACCTGGGGCATCTTCCTGGGTGATTCTCTCCCAAAAAATGAAATAGTAAAACTACTCGACTCTTCCCTGATTGTGAGAGATGAGAAGAATGTCAAATATCCCGTGATCTCCTTTGCCTTTACCCTGGAGCAACATGAGCCTTATCTCAATGATACCACCGGACAGCCGGCGATATATAAAGATTATACCGGCGATAATTTCAAACAGGCTAAAATGACCACCATCTGGGCCAATGGCCTGAAAGCCAATCTGGGCAAAGGTGATATTCTCTTCTTTGACGAAATCCTTGTCCAGCAACCCAATGGGAAGGTATATAAAGCGCCTTCGCTGAAGTTTACCGTGAGATAAAGGCAGACATCTACCTAAAAAATATAATCATCTACCTGAAAAAACGCTAATAGGCAAACAACTGCTGTAGCGGAATAATGAACTCCAGGCGGGACTTTGCATTGTCTACATAGTCCTTATCCAGCAAATAGCTATACCTCACCCCAAAGGTGAAAGGTATGGTATTGCCGATTTTGGTATCCAGGTACAATTCAGCACCAGTAGACCTATAAGGTGTATTTGATTTGAAGCGGTAATCGTAGGCATTCATATAATCAAAGAAGGCATTTGCCCGGATACGGCTGAAATAGAGGATCTGCGCGAAGCCCCAGTCCGGATACCATAACGGGAAATGATAGTTAGCCCCTACTTTATAAATCTTGCTGTAGTAAGGTTTACTATACCCTCTCGCATATACGAATCTGTCAGAAAAGCTATAGTTGCCCATTGTATCCGTCTGCTGGTAGGCGGCCTGCAACACAATACCATGGTTTGCGGAGAAGCCTGGCAGGTTCAGATCGAAGCGGCCATAAAACTGTTCACCTTTTGCGGTACCAATGGAATGGTTGTATTGCATCATCAGGTATTGGGCAAAATGGCTGATAATATTCTGTGATCCTTTAATCCTGCTATTGCTGAATACCAGCGCAGTACTGGTATACTGCTGCGGATTAACCCTGAAACGAATACCATCTGCATATAGCTTCTGGATATAGTAGTTGCTGGCAATTGCCAGTGAGCGTGCATAAAGACCGGAAGAAAGATTCAGCGGAATGGTGAAACCGGCGTGCCAGCTCAGCTGGTTCCAGTAGATTCTTTGTCCTTTGTACAGCTGGCTTTTATTGAGTGTATAGTCGAAACCGGTTCCCAGCCATGGAAACCAGGCACCGTAGAGGAAACTGCCACCGAAGTTGGAAGTACCATCATTGCGGTTATAGGTATATCCGAGCGAGGTAGATGTTGTATTCAGGATGTTATTTCCGAGCAGACTAATGCTATATTCAGGGTCATCAAAAGATGGGATCCAGCTGTGAAAATTGAAGAAACCAGTGGTTTTCCTGTAATTTTTGACAAAAAGAGAGTCATGCGGTACAATATCGAGGATGTTACCCCCTTCCTTAAAGTCTGGATTCAGCCAGGCATTATGTTGCAGGATATTTACCGGAGCAGGTTTCCAGTTTGCCGACAAGGCGCCCTGGTATAACTTATATCCTTTGGTAGTAAACTCGGAGAACAGGAGGCTGTCCTGCCCGGGTACCGGCGACATATATAATACACTATTCGGCCGGTCGGTGACCTCGTAAGTTTTGTTATCTGCTAACGTCAGTGCATATACGTTATTGACATCTTTGTTTCCTGCAGTAAAGTAAACCGTATCGCCGGCAACGGCAGGAGCCCCCAACACATTGAAGCTGAAGGGCGTAAGTACAGTGATATTTCCGTCGCTGACAGACTGGCTGATGAGTGCCATTTCTCCTTTGCTATTTCTGGCAGCGCTAATGATGGCATCATCTGTAGCAGAAAAGCGGGGGTTGGTATAATAGTAGTTTTCCGGGTTAGGGAGAATTTTCGCTGTTTTGCCCGTAGTTGTATTAATGAGATGCAGACTATATTTCATATCTGTGGTGATAGCTGCCGCTACAACCACCGTTCCGTCCTGGTTAATATCGGGAGAATAAAACTTCCCGCGTTCTGAAACCGTTTGTGTTTTTCCTGTTTTCCGGTCAAAAACCCGGATTACGGACAAATCCTTCCATCCCCAGCGTGCGTCGAAGCGTGCTGCCGCCCATACGATGCGGTTGTTTTTATAGCTGAAGTAGTCGTCATATTCGATGCCCGGGCGGGTGAGTAATTCTTTGGAGCCGTCGGCCTTCAGGAGGTAGAAGCCGGGCACTTTATTCCATGCGTCAATAGAAACGATATACTCATTATTCCCTGCAGGGTATATGTATTTGTAGTTAGAAGGTGTTTTTTGCGTTGGCAGCAGCTGGCGGGCCGGTGTAATCTCCGGGCGTTGCGCGTAGGACGTCCAGATAGAATCATAATGTCCTCTCATGGTTTCATAGAACGAAGTAACGTTCATGCCCATACGTTTTTTCATGCCATGTGACATAGGGTAGAAAACGCCGCGGTAGCGAACAGCATCCGTAGTTACATCTTTCCAGATGGTGCTGCCATAATGATCACGTCCGTAAACACTCATCAGATAGCCGAGCGGATAATGATTAGGTGTAAAGTCTTTATAGGAGCCGTTTCTGATCTTCATGTAGCGGTAGTCCTTATTTTCGAGCGCCAGTGCGCGGAATCCGTCGAAGAAGGCCGGGAGTCGTCCCCTGCCCTGCTCACTGAGGGCTGTTTCCATGGTTACGGCATCACCTTCCCAGAACCAGTTAGGTACGGCTATGTTGGTAGCGGCGGCCTGGCCCATTTGTCCGCCCAGCCATGATACTACTTTTGAAGCTCCCTGACGGAAGTTCATATTCTGTAATACGTGGCGGTATTCATGCAGCGACAGTTGTTCTTCCCAGTTGAGGGAGCCCAGGTCGTAGGATGTTGGGGATGGGGCGAGATAGAATTCTGAGCGGAAGGGCCCCAGTGCCACGTATCCATTAGACATCATGGTCTGATTCTGTAGTACGATATTTACCTTTCGTTCCAGGGGGCCTATGGATTTTCGTGTATACCTGTTGAGGTAGGTCACGATATTGGCTACGCGTTCACCTTGGGCGTTCATTCCCTGGGGGAATATAACCCGGACGGTATCGGTATTGATCTGTTGCCATTTCATGGAAGAGGGGTTGCCTCCAAATTGCTGGGCAGCGGCGGAAAGTGTAGCAGTAAGCAGGATTAATGCAAAAAGCAAACGCATAGGAGTCAGATAAGCTTATCAACGAAAATAATGTTCTTTTACTGCAAACGAGCATTAAAGCGACCGGCCCTGAAAATATTTCCGTAGAAACCTTTTCAGGGCCGATGTTTGTGCCTTCGGCACTTATTTTTTGCTCGCAAAGCAGCATAAGCAGCAAAGCAACAGCATTATATTTTACAGATAACAGTTACAATTAGCATTCACTGAGGCTGATAGGAATATTCACTGCCAGGCCTCCGTCGGACGTTTCTTTGTATTTAGAGCTCATGTCCAGTGCGGTTTCCCACATTGTTTTCACGACAGCGTCGAGGGAAACTTTAGCCAGTTCAGGGTTGCTTTGCAAAGCCAGCTGGGAAGCGGTGATCGCCTTGATAGCACCCATGGTATTACGTTCGATGCAAGGCACCTGTACGAGTCCGCCGATAGGATCGCAGGTAAGTCCGAGGTGGTGTTCCATGGCTATTTCAGCGGCCATGAGTACTTGTCGCTGTGAACCGCCGAGGCATTCTGTCAATGCTGCTGCGGCCATGGCTGACGACACGCCGATTTCTGCCTGGCAACCACCCATTGCTGCTGAGATGGTGGAGCGTTTTTTGAAAATGCTACCGATTTCAGAAGCGGTAAGGAGGAATTGCATGATTTTATCTTCATGGAGGCCATCACAGAAGGCGATGAAGTACTGTAATACAGCAGGGATTACGCCGGCTGCGCCGTTGGTTGGAGCAGTTACCACGCGGCCGAAGGAGGCGTTTTCCTCATTGACAGCCAGGGCGAAACAGCTTACCCAGTCGAGCGTATAGGTGAAGTGTTCGCCACCTGCGCGGATAGCCTCTATCCAGGATATATAGTCTGTATAGGTACGACCTTTTAATAATTTTTTATTGAGGGCAGCGGCACGGCGTGCTACTCTGAGTCCGCCGGGTAATTCGCCGGTGGTATGACATCCTCTGTAGGTGCATTCCTGCATGACGCGCCAGATGTTGAGTACACCGGCTTTAGTCTCTGCTTCGGGGCGCCATGCCAGTTCATTTTCCATTACCACCTCAGAAATGCTGAAGCCTGTTTTGATGCAGAACTGCAGTAGCTGACGGGCGGTATCTATTGGAAAAGGGAGGTCTACCTGTTGTCCGGCGCTGCCATTTTCGCCTTCCTGCACAACGAATCCGCCACCAATGGAATAATAGGTAGCGGCGCGCTGGTCGCCGTCGTTGAACGAAATGAGGAAAGTTAATGCGTTTGGATGGAAAGGTAGAGATTCTTCGAAGAGGAAGGAGATGTCTTCCATCGGATCGAAGTCTATTTCATATTTGCCGGCAACGGTCATTTTGCGGTTGCGGCGAATGGCTTCAATTTTAGGTGTAATCTGGTTTACGTCGAAGGTTACGGGATCATCACCGCACAGACCCAGCAATACGGCAATGTCAGTGCCGTGTCCGTGACCTGTTTTGGCCAGGGAGCCATAAAGTAATACCTGTAAACGTGAAACGGCCGGGAGCTTGCCTTCTTTTTCAAGGTCAGACAGAAAACGTAAGGCGGCGCGCCATGGGCCTAAGGTATGGGAGCTGGACGGGCCTACGCCGATCTTGAAGATATCAAATACTGAAATACATTCGTGTGCCACTAAAAACTGATTTATCTGTAAAATTACGGGAAGTTGATCAGAATAATCAGGGATTCAATAGCTTTTAACAAGTTGAACTAAATAGTGGGGGTATAAATAAAAAGGCATCCGCAACAATAGCTACGGATGCCTTTATATTTATTTTTAAACCGGATTAATTAGCCGCTTTAGCAAAGTCCATCAGATTGATTTCGAAGATCAGTGGGGAATTTGCAGGAACTGTTCCGGATTGGTTATTATAGTTGAAATTGAAGCTGCGCTGGCCATAGGCGAAGAAAGAAGGCAGGTACAGGGTGATTTTACCACCTTTGGTGATATGGCGGAGACCTAAGTACCAGCCAGGAACCAGGTAGTAAACAGGTGCTTTCGAGAAGTTGGTAGAATCATTTCCGTCGAAAACAGTGCCGTTGAGGGTATAGCCTTTATAACCAGCTGTAATGTAATATGATGTGCTGGGAATAGTATCTGTACCTGTACCCGGTTGTGTAATTTTATAGAAGAAACCGAGCGAATCCATTTCTGCGGAGATACCTTTTTGTTGAAGGTATGCCTGGATGTTAGCGGAATCGATTTTGTACTGCGGATATGGATCGTAGACATCTACATTACTCTTTTTACAAGCGGCCATGAAGCTGATTACTGCTGCTCCAAGAATCAAAAATTTCTTCATCGTTGAAATTTGGCTGTTTTTGTGTGATTATTATTTAGTTCGAAATATAGTTATACTAATTGAAAGATACCAGTTCTACATCGCAGATGAGCGTAGCGTTGGCAGGCACCAGATTGGGGATGCCTACTTCGCCGAAGGCGAGGGTTGGCGGAATGTACATTCTCATTCTGCCGCCGGTAGATATTTTTTGTAATCCGATGCGCCAGGCAGCAATATGTTTAATCAGTTGAATTCCTTTAAAGTCGGTTACTCCCATGGAGCTGGAAACGACAGTTCCATCCAGTAGCTGATAGGTATAATTAACAGAAACGACGGAGGTTAATACCGGGAAATGGATGCTATCACCAATAAAATTGATTTTATAAAAGAGTCCGGACGGGTCTTTTATGAATCCGGTTTCCTTGTGGTCATACAGATATTGTACGATAACGGAATCGGAGGTTCTTTGTGCATTTACCATACCGGGCAATATGCTGTCATCGCTTTTGGTACAAGCGCTGAGGAACAGGAACAGTGTAGCTATTATGAGTAGTAATTTATTCATCCACGTCAGTATTTTCTCTTCAGGAGTAAAAACGGGGTAAAGGTTATAAAAGTTACAGGAAGGTTAAAAATATAAAAAAAGACTCTTCCAGGGATGGAAGAGTCTTTTTTATTTTGATATGATTTAATCGGCTGATTAGTAGTCCATACCCATACCGTGACCACCTGGCATAGCAGGAGCAGCGGATTTAGGTTCTGGTTTGTCAGCGATTACGCATTCGGTAGTCAGGAGCATACCAGCGATAGAAGCGGCATTTTCCAGTGCGATACGAGTTACTTTGGTAGGGTCGATAACACCTGCTGCCAGTAATTTCTCGTAAGTTTCAGTGCGGGCGTTGAAGCCGAAGTCAGCTTTACCTTCTTTCACTTTCTGCACTACGATAGAACCTTCGATACCAGCGTTAGCGGTGATCTGACGGAGAGGTTCTTCGATAGCGCGTTTAACGATAGCGATACCGGTTTGTTCGTCTTCGTTTTCTACTTTCAGTTTATCGATAGATTCGATAGCGCGGATGTAGGCAACACCACCACCAGGAACGATACCTTCTTCAACGGCAGCGCGGGTAGCGTGTAAAGCATCGTCTACGCGATCTTTCTTTTCTTTCATTTCTACTTCGGTAGCAGCACCTACGTAGAGAACAGCAACACCACCGGACAGTTTAGCCAGGCGTTCCTGTAATTTTTCGCGGTCGTAGTCGGAAGTAGTTACTTCGATCTGAGCTTTGATCTGACCGATACGAGCCTGGATATCTTTTTTCTGACCACGGCCACCAACGATGGTAGTGTTGTCTTTATCGATAGTTACTGATTCAGCGCGACCGAGGTAGGTCAGGTCAGCGTTTTCCAGTTTGTAACCTTGTTCTTCAGAGATAACGATACCACCTGTCAGCACAGCGATGTCCTGCAGCATATCTTTTCTTCTGTCACCGAAGCCAGGAGCTTTAACGGCAGCAACTTTCAGGGTACCACGCAGTTTATTTACCACGAGGGTAGCCAGTGCTTCACCTTCCAGGTCTTCAGAGATGATCACCAGAGGCGCACCTTGCTGAGCTACTTTTTCCAGGATGTGCAGGATATCTTTCATGGTGCTGATCTTTTTATCGTAGATCAGGATGAAAGGATTCTGCAGTTCAGCCTGCATTTTTTCGCTGTTGGTGATGAAATATGGAGACAGGTAACCACGGTCGAACTGCATACCTTCTACTACTTCAACGGTAGTATCGGTACCTTTTGCTTCTTCTACGGTGATAACGCCGTCTTTGGTAACTTTCTTCATTGCTTCTGCAATCAGTTTACCAATTTCGTTGTCGTTATTAGCGGAGATAGTAGCAACCTGTTCGATTTTTTTGTTGTCGTTACCAACTTTTTCAGATTGTTTTTTCAGGTTTTCAACGATACCTTTAACGGCTTTGTCGATACCACGTTTGAGGTCCATTGGGTTAGCGCCTGCAGCAACGTTTTTCAGACCTTCACCGATGATAGCCTGAGCGAGAACGGTAGCAGTGGTAGTACCATCACCTGCCAGATCAGCAGTTTTGGAAGCTACTTCTTTCACCATCTGAGCGCCCATGTTTTCGATAGGGTCTTCCAGTTCGATTTCTTTAGCAACGGAAACACCATCCTTGGTTACACCCGGAGCACCGAATTTCTTTTCGATCACTACGTTACGGCCTTTAGGACCGAGGGTTACTTTTACTGCATCGGCCAGAACGTCAACACCTTTTTTCATTCTGTTGCGGGCCTCTATATTAAAGAATATTTGCTTTGCCATAATTCTTTGGAAAAATTTAGAGATTAAAACAATTGATCAGATTCCTGAGCGTGGAATTAAACTACAGCCAGGATGTCAGATTCACGCATGATTAAGTAGTCATCACCTTCGATGCTGATCTCAGTACCGGAGTATTTACCGTACAGAACGGTATCTCCCACCTTTACAGTTACCGGCTCATCTTTTTTGCCAGGTCCAGCGGCTACAACAGTGCCTTTCTGAGGCTTTTCTTTTGCAGTATCAGGGATAATGATACCACCAGCTGTTTTCTCTTCTGCTGCTGCAGGTTTCACAATCACCCTGTCAGCTAAAGGTTTAATACTTAATTTTTTAGCCATAGTAGTTTTTATTTAAAGAAGTAGTTTGATTTTGAGTGTTAGTTGGGCAACGAGAATTATGCCAAGCCATGATTCGGGTCAAATTAGCAGCCGGAAATGGCGCTAACCCGCAAATTCACTGACAAATACTGACAGGCTCCAGGAAAAAATGACAGTATCCATATTGGTTAGCAGCCTTATTTCAGGAAAGGAGTATGTCGGAATCCGTAAATATCGATTTTTTTCTCTAGTTTTGCGCCCTTATACCAGTTCTTTTTTATACGATGATCAGTAGAAGAAATATCCGGGTTAAAGTAATGCAGACACTTTACGCCCTGGAAACGATGGAGCAAAGCAGTATTAAGCCGGGTACGGCTACCAGACTTTTAAACGAAAAGCTGGATCAGACCTGCCAGATCTTTACTTATTTACTTTATTCAGTAGTTCGGGTGGCACAGTACGCAGAGACTGATGCGCAGGCCAGAGCTTCCAAACACTTACCCTCCGCCGAGGACCTGCAGGTGAATACAAAAATTGCAGGAAATGAATTCATTTATCAGATTATTAACGACAAAGGCTTTCAGGTAAACCTGGAGCAGTGGAAAATGAAGCACCTCGTTGATGAGGAACTGATCCGCAGACTCTACAATCTACTGACTGCCACTGATGAATATAAAGCCTATATTGCAGATGAACAGCGTAAGAAATCTGCAGAAAAAGAAATACTGGAGTTCATCTATAAAGAAATACTGGCTAAAAATGAACTGTTCCTCCAGCATATGGAAGATACCTTCCTCCACTGGGGCGACGACGAGGATATGATGGGCATCCTCATCGGTAACTATTTCAACAAACCGCATCTGTTCAACTTCCTGCAGCTGATCAGCAAAGAAAAGCTGGACTATGCAAAAGAATTACTGTTGACAGTTATCGATAAAAAAGAATACTGCCTGGAACTCATTAAACCTAAATTACAAAACTGGGATCCGGAACGTATAGCCGCTGTTGATATGCTACTGATGGAAATGGGCGTTTGTGAATTCCTCTATTTCCCTACCATCCCGACCAAGGTGACTATCAATGAATACATTGACCTGGCAAAAGCCTATAGTACACCACAAAGCGGCCAGTTTATCAATGGTATCCTGGATAATATCCTGAAAGATCTGGAAAAAGAACAACTGGTAAAAAAACAGGATCGTCCTAAAAAATAAGCGGAACTCACTATTTTTACGGAAAATAGCATCATCATGAAAGCTTTGTTTTATCTCCTTACCTGTGCAACTTTGTTCTTAACTGCCTGTAATGGCAATAACGCCAATAAAGCAGAAAAGGACGCCAATACGCAAAAGACGGCTGTCACCGATAACCTGGGCGCGGCCATCACCTTTGATGAAAAGGTCCATGACTTCGGGGAAATTGTACAGGGAGAAAAAGTGGAGTACGCCTTTAAGTTTACCAACACGGGCAAAGGTGATGTAGTGATTCTTGACGCAGGGTCCAGCTGTGGCTGTACCGTTCCTGAATGGCCTAAAGACCCGATCAAACCCGGTCAGTCGGCCTACGTAAAAGTAATCTTCGACAGCGCAGGCAAAGAAGGTTACACGCAAAAGGAAGTTACCCTGAGACTCAATGACGGTCAGGGTTACCAGGTAGGTCCGATTATCCGCTGCAATATTATCAGGAAGTAATTTTTATAAATTTTATTAAACTATTAAATCAATTATAAATGAACATGCTGAATGTTTTATTGATGGGAGCTCCCCAAGGCGGTGGAAGCAATCCTATGGGATCTTTCCTGATTTTTGGTGGTATGATCGTGGTGATGTATTTCTTCATGATCCGTCCGCAGACTAAAAAAGCTAAACAGCAGAGACAATTTATCGAAAGCCTGAAAGAAGGTGAAAAAGTTGTTACTATTGCCGGTATCCACGGTAAAATCAAAAAAGTAAACGACGACGGCACCCTGGTGATCGAAGTTAGTCCAGGTACCTTCCTGACTATGGAGCGTTCTGCTATCAGCATGGAATACACTTCTCAGAAGAATAATCCTGCTGCTCCGAAAGCATAATTATAATCGCTATATTTTTCCTGGCCGGTGCATAGAAATTTCTATGCACCGGCTTTGTTTTATGGCAAATTTTATTAAATTCGATTGTTATGTTTAAGGTAGGAATTACAGGAGGTATCGGCTCCGGAAAAAGCACCGTCAGTAAGATTTTTGAACTACTGGGCATCCCAGTCTACTATGCCGACGAAAAAGCCAAAGATATCCTCATCCGCGACCCTCAGCTTGCAACGCAGGTGAAAGCCCGATTCGGGGAGGAAGTATACTTCCCTGACGGCACCCTTAACCGGAAATATCTCGCGAACATCGTCTTTAATGACAAAAATAAACTGGACCTCCTCAACTCCCTGGTACACCCTGCCACCATCCGGGATTCGGACAACTGGTCAGCGCAACAGACAAGCCCTTATGTCCTGAAAGAAGCAGCGCTCCTCTTTGAAACCGAATCTTTCCATCATCTTGATAAAATCATTGGCGTATCTGCCCCTCAGCCACTGCGGGTGCACCGCGTGATGAAACGAGACAATGTCAGCCGCAATGATGTACTGGCCAGGATACACAAACAGATAGATGAAACAATAAAAATGCGCCTGAGCGACTATGTTATCTTCAATGATGAACAACATATGGTTATCCCGCAAGTGCTGGAATTGCACCAGACCCTGTTGCAACTGGCCCGGGAGAAACGCTGACGCGCCCCCCTTATTTACCTATTTTATTTTATACCTATATCATAAAGCCAATGAAGAAGTTCCCTGTATTACTACTCCTGGCAGGCTTGTGCAATACCGCCTTTGCGCAATCTACCAATCAAACCAAAGCGCTTACGCTCAAGCAGGCTGCTGTCAAACTAATGGACAATGGCCAGACAGACTCCTCCCTGCTGCTATTACGACAGGCAGCAGCGCTGGACCCTTCCAACCTGGATATCCCCTATGAAACAGGGTATGCCTTCTACCTGGCGAAACAGCCTGATTCCACCGTTGCCGTCCTGACAGATTTGCTGAAAAAGAAGCAGGACACGCAGATATACGAAATGCTGGGCAACGCATATGATGATCTGAACCAGAACGAAAAGGCAGTGGAAGCTTACGGCAAAGGCCTGGAAATAGAACCCAAAAACGGCAGGCTGATGCTGAACATGGGCATCTTATTTCTGCGCCAGGATAGCACCAGTCGGGCCATGGACTGGTTCGAAAAAGGTATTGCTGCGAACCCGGAGTTCCCGTCCAACTATTACTGGGCAAGCAAGATCCTTGCAGCCAATGAAAAGTATATCTGGGCGCTGTTATATGGAGAAATATTCCAGCTCAACGAACCTTCGGGGAATCGAAAGAACAAGATTTCCGAGCTGATGTACAACATCTATAAAAGCCAGATTACATTGACGGATAGCGGTGCTTCAGTAAAACTGAACAGACAGCTGGTATTGAATATGGATGACCTGCTAAACAAAAAGAAGCAAAAAAACTTCAAATTGCCTTTTGAAGCCAATTATGAAATGGCGGTTTCAGTGGCTGTAGCTATTCCTGCGGCCCTAAGTGGTCAGAAAGAGATGTCGCTGGCAATGGTTGCTGAAATACGTAGCAGTTTTATCAAGTTCTATTACTCCAAAAATATGGATAAAAACTATCCCAATGCGCTGCTGGACTGGCAGAAAAAAATTGATGATGCCGGTCTTACAGAGCCTTATTCCTTCTACCTGATGCGGTACGGCAATATTGATGAGTTTAATAGCTGGGTAGCTAATGGCGGAGAGGCGAAACTGCATTCACTGGCCTCTTTTCTGCACGACAACGGCCTGGAACTCAATAGCAGCAATTACCTGCACTGGGGCATGTATCAATAATCCGCATTTCCCTACCTTTGCTTAAAATTAAGCAAGATGGACGCAGGTTTATTAGTTCCCGTTCAGTTTACACCAGCGGCGCAGGCTATGGTAAAGCAGTTGCTGACGAGTATGGCTACTGCTCCTTACCTACGTATAGGCGTGAAAGGTGGCGGCTGTTCCGGGATGGGTTTTATGATTGGATTTGATGAAATGGGTGCGGATGATAATTTATTTGAGGTAGATGGAATACCGGTGATTATCAAGAAAGCGCATAGTATGTACCTGGCGGGCATGCAAGTCGATTACCAGGAAAATGAGTCTGGTAGTGGGTTTGTGTTTAACACACCGCAGTAACGGGAAAGATATAAAAGTAAAAGGGCTGCTCTTACAGAGGTAAGGGCAGCCCTTTTACTTTTGTTATAAAGGAAGATGAATATGTCAGAGAGATAATGTTGTAGTTAGATGATGGCGAACCACCAATTCGGTATCGACCTGGTGGTTCCGCCCTCCAGGCGGTAACGCTCCGCTAAGCCTGTTGATAAAAATTACCACCTTATTCATCCCAAAAGAAAAAGGCTGTCTCTATTGGATAGAGACAGCCTTTGTATATTATCAAACATTTTTCCTGTCAGGGAGCTTACTTAGCTACTTCTTTTTTGGCAGAAGCGTTGATTACATCGCTTTCGTTAGCCAGTTCGTTCTTCTTGTCGAAGTCTACCAGTACTGGTGCAGCAACGAAGATAGAAGAGTAAGTACCGGTAACAACACCGATGAGCATTGCGAATGCGAAACCGCGGGTTACTTCACCACCGAAGATGAAGAGGATCAGGATGGTCAGGAATACAGTCAGAGAAGTCATCACTGTACGGCTGAGGGTATCGTTGATCGCTTTGTTGATTACGGTATCACGGTCGCGGCCATGGGCGCCGGTTCTGAAGTATTCACGGATACGGTCGAATACGATAACGGTATCGTTCATCGAGAACCCTATCACGGTGAGGATAGCGGCGATAAAGTGCTGGTCAATTTCCAGTGTGAACGGAACGAAGCTTCTGCACCAGGAGAACACTGCCAGGGTAACGAGTACGTCGTGCAGGAGGGAGAAGATAGTACCGATAGAATATTGCCATTTGCTGAATCGCAGCAGGATGTACAGGAAGATTACCACGATGGACAGCACGGTAGCTTTAACGGCACCGGCGCGGAGGTCATCGGAGATAGTTGGCGACACGGTCTGCGAACCAACGATATAACGGCTGGTGAATGCTTCAGGCGTTACAGATGCACCATAGAATTGTTTCAGGCCATGGTACAGTTTGTCGGTTACTTCTTTGTCTACCTGCAGACTTTGTTCTTCAATTTTGTAAGAGGTAGTGATGTTCAGCTGGTTGGTGTTACCAATTGTTTTCACATACGGCTCAGAACCAAATTCTTCTTTCAGTGCAGCTCTAACTTTGTCGGAGCTCATTGGGTGTTCGAAACGAACGGTAAAGCTACGACCACCGGAGAAGTCGATACCGTGATCGAAACCATGGAAGAAGGAAGAAACACCTGCCAGCATTACTACAGCGGAGATAACATAAGCGATTTTACGTTTACCAACGAAGTCAAATGCTGCGTGTTTGAATACTTTACGGGAAACCGGGGTGAAGTATTCGAAGTGTCTTTTCTTGTTAGTCCACCAGTCGGTAACCATACGGGAAACCAGGATACCGCAGAACAGGGACAGCAACAGACCGATGATCTGGGTAGTTGCGAAGCCCAGTACAGGACCAAGACCGAAGTAGAACAGGATGAATGCAGTCAGTAAGGAAGTAACGTGACCGTCCAGTACAGGAGCGAGGGAGCGTTTATAACCTTTTTCGATTGCTGACTGGTATGATTCACCGTGGGTGAGTTCATCCTTGATTCTTTCGAATATAATTACGTTCGTATCCACAGCCATACCGATGGTGAGTACCAGACCTGCGATACCAGCCATGGTGAGCGTTGCGCCCAGGGAAGACAGGATACCGAAAGTAAACAGGAGGTTGAGGATCAGCGCGATATTCGCAACCCAACCAGCTGAGTTATAGTACACCAGCATCAGTACGAAGATGATGACAAAGGAGATAATGAATGATTTGGCACCTGCTGCGATAGATTCAGCACCGAGGGTTGGCCCTACGATTTGTTCCTGAACGATTTTTGCAGGAGCTGGCATTTTACCTGATTTCAGGATATTGGCCAGGTCACTTGCTTCTTCAACGCTGAAGCTACCGGTGATCTGAGAGCGGCCACCAGCGATTTCGCCTTGAATGTAAGGAGCGGAGTAAACGATATTATCGAGTACAACAGCGATGTAGTTGAAGGTAGCTGGATTTTTAGGGTCAGAAGGAGTCAGCTCGTTGGTGAGTTTTCTCCATTCGTGTGCACCCTGGTTATCCATTACCATGCTGATTTCAGCCTGGTTGTTCTGATCAAAGTCCTGACGGGCGTCAACGATTCTTTCGCCACCCACGCGAGGAGCAGGGTTTGCAGGATTAATTTTCAGGATATACACTTCCAGTGCGCCGTGTTTATCGGTTTTATTTTCAGGACCGAAAACGAACACTGCATCTTTAGGCAATACAGCCATAACGGAAGGCAGGTTCAGGTAGCGGCGGAAAGTAGCGGTATCTTTAGGCAGCATTACGCCTACAGAAGCACTAGGAATGATCTGGTTGGTTTGCTGATCGATTCTTGGGTAGAGGATGGCGAAGAGCGGGTTCTGTTTCTGCGCTTCTTTCAGGGCTTTGTCCTGAGCAGCGAGGCCAGTGTCAGCTTTTGCACCTTTGGCAGCTTTACCTGAGTCTTTCGCGAGGTAATCGTTCAGGCTACCGTTTTTAGCGGTGTCTTTAGTGTTGGCGGCAACGGCGGTGGCAGTATCAGCAGCAGCTTTGGCAACAGTATCTCCAGGGAGGGAGCTGCCACCGAGTGCATTTTTGATAGCCTCGTTCATTGGGCTGAGGATGTTCTGGAATACGTCAGGGCTGTTTTTGTAAACTTCTCTGAATTCCAGGTTTGCAGTAGCCTGCAGGTATTTACGAACGCGTTCTGCGTTGTCTACACCGGCCAGTTCAACGGAGATAAGACCTTTATTTTCGTCCAGGCTGATGTTTGGTTGTGCTACCCCGAATTTATCAATACGTTTTTGCAGTACGATATAGGTATTTTTAATTGCAGCACGAGATTCTTTACGAATCATATCCAGCACCTGCTGATTGGAGGAGTTGAAGTTGATATCTTTCTGATAAGCGTTTGCGAAGATATTCGCCAGTTTGCCCTCTGGAGCTACCTGCGCATATGTTTGCCCGAACAAAGTAACGAAATCAGCCTGGCTGGATTTTCTTTTCTCAATTGCCAGGTCCAGCGCTCTGTTAAATGCGGGGTCCTTAGATTGACCGGATAAAGCGCGGATTACGTCTTCTACGCTTACTTCCAGTACTACGTTCATACCACCAACGAGGTCAAGACCAAGATTCAGTTCTTTTTCTTTTGCTTTGTTGTAGGTTACGTACCATGGGAACCCTGCAATCTCTTTATTGCTGGTGCTATCCACGATCTCTTGTCTTCTTTCTTTCACAAATCCATTCAGCGTGTCGGCGTAAAAGCCCTGTAATGCAGAATCACCAGGGTATTTCTGCTCGGCGGAGGGATACTGTTTGGCCACATCGGATTTGGCCTGCTGCTCTATCTTCTTCTCAAAGTTCCGCACCAAAAACGTGAAGGACAATTGGTACAAAGAGATAAGGATCAGTGCGATGGCAAAAAATCTTACCAGTCCTTTAAGTTGCATATTGTTTGTTTCGGGTTTATAATAAAAAATTTTTAAGAGTTGCAAAGATAGAATTTAAATTGATATATTAAAGCCCTTTAAAAAATAGGCGCAAAACGGCTACCGGCTTGAGTTTGCGGGTAAGTTGGCATCAAAATTTTCCTTTCTGCGATTCTGGTTCTTTCCGGAATTTAATATATTTCCATTGCTTTACAGCGCGTTAATACCGACAAATATATGCAAACCCTTCATTATCGCACAACAGATAATTTCCCGGAAAGCTGGTGGAGGAGAAAAAAAGGCATAACTGCGGCCATTTTCAGCCACCCGGAACGTTTCCGGCTCCAGGTAATTTATACACAAATTGACCGGGACGAGCAACAACGGGCCCGATTTACGGACTATTGCTTCCGGAGTCAACCCGGAGAATATAGTTACCCGGCTTCGACCGTAAAGCTGCCTGCAGCCATCCTAGCCATGGAAAAGCTTCGTATGCTCAATATTCCCGGGCTGGACCTTCACACACCATTGACTATCAATGGACTGCCAGGAATTAATCCCGGCGTGGCGGCAGACAGGTCTGCCCGGAACGGCCTGGCGACGCTTGCACACTATATTAAAAAAATATTCCTCATCAGCGACAATGATGCCTATAACCGGCTATATGAATTCCTGGGGCAGGAGACCTTTAACCGCCGCCTCTGGGAATGTGGCTATCCGGATATACAGATCCGCCACCGGGTTGGATTGCCGCTTCATGAAGCCGCCAACCGGCATACCAACAGCTTTCAGTTCCGGCATGACGACCAGGTAATTTATGAACAGCCCGAGACGATCAGTCAGCTGGAATTCCTTCCCCGACATGACTTCGCCGGTAATAGTCATATCGATCATACCGGCAGCCTGGAACACCGCCCTATGGATTTTTCCATCCGGAACCGGCTGCCCCTCTCCTGTCTCCATGATATCATGAAAAGAATTTTTTTTCCGGGACATGTAACAAATAGACCAGGGTTCCGTTTAACGGACAGCGACTACCAGTTTTTGTATCGTTGCATGTCGCAATACCCGACGGACTCAGCCGATCCGGTTTATGATCCGAAGCAGTACCATCAGGCCTATGTCAAGTTCCTGCTATATGGCGGACAAAAAAGCGCTGAAATTCCAGCTGGCATAAGAATTTTCAATAAACCAGGCTGGGCATATGGATTTTTGACAGACACGGCTTATATTGTTGATCTGAGTAAAAAGATAGAGTTTCTGCTTTCCGCTACCCTCTATGTCAACAAAGACGGCGTTATCGGGAATGACCATTACGAATTTGAAGAAACAGGGAAACCATTTCTCCGGGCACTTGGAGAAATGATTTATGAACATGAATCAGAAAGACCAAGAAAAATTATACCTGATCTAAGCCGATATCAGCCACAGGTATAATCGATGTAAAAACTAACATTCACACTTATTTTAAAAAACTGCGAGCAGATGCTGACTAAGAAAAATCGCGTTTGGGCTATCATTGTGCTGATAGCTGCCACCATGGGACTGACCTCCTGCCTGAAAAACAATATTGATACAACACCTACCAGACCAAGGTACTGGATGTATGTCCTCAATGCTTCTACCTTCAGCACCGGGATAGACTTTTATGACAACGGTATTAAAGGTAACACCAACGGTGCTTTCAACTTCGACAACAAATCAACTTATAGTGGTTATGGCGGAGAACATACCTATAAAATAAATGCTTATGGTAAAGATTCGACGTTGACTTCCTCTACCAAACAGCTGGATTCGACCAGCTATTATACTTTCCTCATTTTTGACGCCACTGATAATACGGTAAGATCTTCTTTTGTCTATAACGATCTTAGCACCTGTTCTCCTACTGCTATCAATTTTCGCTTCTTTAACCTGAGTAAGTCCCTTGGCCCTGTCGATGTTTACCTGGGTTCACAGAAAATATTAAGCAGCCAGACTTTCAACAACGGTTACTTTGAGCCCACCTTCCAGCAGCTGAGCAATATCAGTGATCCGTCTTCTATGTCGATCAAACTGGCTGGTACAGATAGTGTTGTAGCAAAAAACACCAACCTGTTCTTCAGCATTGGTACCGGCGGCGTTTACACTGCCTACATTTCCGGTACGCCTAACAGCACCGGTACAGACAAGCTCGTATGTAATACCATTCCAGGGTACCTGAATAACTATTAATCTTTTTTGCTTCCGCAAACGCAGAAGGGGCCGGATATCCGGCCCCTTCTGCGTTTATACCACAGTCCACAATATCTTTCATGCCGATTTCTCATTTTTTTGTGTAGGTTTGTCCTGGTCAATCCGATATTAAGCATATGATTCAACTTGCAGAGAGGCTGTCCAGGATTTCCGAGCCTCAAACGATTAAAATGGCTAAACTCGGCCGCGAGCTGAAAGCCCAGGGAATAGATATAGTAGATCTCAGTATTGGAGAACCTGATTTTGATACGCCCGAACATATACGTGAGGCTGCTAAAAAAGCCATCGATGAAGGCTTTACCCACTACACCCCCGTAGCCGGCTACCTCGACGTACGCCAGGCAGTGGTACATAAACTGAAACGAGATAACGGTCTTGACTATACGCCGGAGCAGATTGTTGTCTGCACCGGGGCGAAGCAAAGTCTCGCCAACGCGGTACTTGCGCTTGTTAACCCTGGTGATGAAGTAATTATCCCTACCCCTTACTGGGTTACTTACTCTGAACAGGTAAAACTTTGCCAGGGTGAAGTTGTATTTGTTCCCTGCGGAATCGAAAACAACTATAAAATCACACCTGCCCAGCTGGAAGCATCTATTACGCCTAAAACCAGGCTGTTCATGTTCTCCTCTCCCTGCAACCCTACCGGTTCAGTTTACTCAAAAGAGGAATTGCAGGCACTGGCAGCAGTGTTTGAAAAACACCCACAGATCTTTATTATCTCTGACGAGATATATGAATATATCAACTATGTTGGTAAACATGAGAGCATCGCACAATTTGGTGACCTCATCAACAGAACTATCCTCATCAATGGCCTCAGTAAAGGATTTGCCATGACCGGATGGCGCCTGGGTTACCTCGCTGCTCCACTGGAAATTGCCAAAGCATGTGATAAAATCCAGAGCCAGTTTACCTCTGCTACCTGCTCCATCACCCAACGTGCCGCCATCACCGCACTGAGAGGCGACCTCAGCACCGTCGACACCATGGTAGCAGAATTCAGGAAACGCCGCGAATACATCCACGAAGCCCTGAAAGAAATTCCAGGACTCCAGGTAAATGATCCGGAAGGCGCATTCTATATGTTCCCTAATATCAGCGCATTCTTTAATAAATCCTACGAAGGAGAAACCATCCGGAATGCAGACGATCTCTGTATGTTCCTCCTCCATCGTGCGAATGTTTCTACCGTTACCGGCAGTGCATTCGAACAGCCGAACTGTATCCGTCTCTCCTATGCAACCTCTATGGATAAACTGCAGGAAGGCGTAAAAAGAATGAAAGAATGGCTGGCTAAACTCAGCTAAACCAAAATATTAAAATAACAAAGGGATTTTTTAATTTTCCGGTAGATATCTTCCCGGACTATTAAAAAGTCCCTTTTTTTATTAAGCTACTTATATATAATATTATTCTATATTTGTATCTGCAAAAACCTGAATCAACTGATGAATACCGAGAAATTGCTGTATTTAGTGCTGGCACTTGGAGCTGTGTATATGGTGTATACTACAGTAAAGGATATAATTAAGAAGCCGGCAGCAGATGCGGACGGGCAGCCAGCCCTCGCTACCAGCGGCGCCACCACCATCCTGCCATTACAGCTGCAGGCCTATGAGCGCATGGCGTTATATGTGGACCGTATCACCCCGCAATCCCTGATCGGCAGGTTATATCAGCAGGGCATGACTGCTACCGACATGCAGCTGGTACTGGTACAAAATATTAAAGCAGAATACGAGCATAACGTTACCCAGCAAATTTATGTATCTACACAAACCTGGGAAGCGGTGAAATCGCTGAAAGACCAGACGATCTCCGTTATCAACCAGGTGGCTATCAGCTTACCGCAGGAAGCGCAGGCGATGGACCTCAACAAGCAGGTACTGGAAGTATTTATGGCAGCAGGTGCCTCTCCGGCAGACCTGGTAGCGCAGATCATCAACTCAGAAGCAAAGAAAATAATGAAATAGGTCAGTGGCCGGGGTTCCGGATCACATCGTTCAGCAGATAGCCTTTTCCATTAAAATGAATATAAAGGGGAGTTCCCAGATACCAGGGAATATCCCCTTGTTTTTTATGTACCTGTATATGCAGGTGCGGTTCCGTACTGAAGCCGGAATTACCAATACAAGCCAGTGGCTGCCCTGTTACTACTTCATCACCGTCATGCACCAGCACACTGTTCATCCGGAGGTGACCCATGAAGATATAGCAGCTGTCTGTTTCCAGCAACACCTGATTGGTATTTTTCGGCCCCCGCTTCATATTGGGAGGAATATTATCCGGATTATTACTGTAAGCCCGTACTACACGGCCGTTGCAGGGAGCATATAACGTATCGCCGAAGATTTCATAATCGGGTAGATTTCTTGAAAAAACCTTATCTGCCCTGCCTCCAAACCTGTTCAGTTTAACAATATCCATCGCATAAATCGCCCCGCGCAGGCTGAAATGAAAAACATTTGTAGGCAGGCCCTTACCTCCCTGCAAAACATAATACCTGTTTCCCCTGAATGGAAATGATAGCTCTATTACCGCTGGTTTGCCGGTCGTTCCGGTAAAATAAAGCAGGTTAAGTGTCAGCAGCAGTACTGCCAGACCGAGGTTAGCCCTTACTTTCCACCGGGCCGGCGGTGTATGGGGCGACTTCTTACGGATAAAAACAGCCAGCAGATCCAGCAAAAAAAGTACGCCGAATAAATAACCGGCATATATGCTCAGATAAACCCAGGTGCCAAACAAATACACGAAAGTGCCTAAGCCTATTCCCAGAAAAAGATAACTGAAGGATACGCCTGGTGGCCGTTTCCCTGCCAACCAAACAAACCGCAGACTCAAAAACGCCAACAGCAGGGTCATACCTAATAAGGCATATATAATCATAAAACGCAGTAACTTTTTCCTAAAATATCAATATTTTTCTCCACAGCGAAGTACCATAATAATTATGTAACATTGCAATGACAGCCTCGTACAATAAATGGTATGCTCCGAAAGATATTACAGCACAACAACCACTCAACAGGATTGTTCGGGTGGATACCAGGCGAATCGAAGCATATGATGGCATTTTGGCTGGCAGGGTGCAGACTTTTTTATGCAGCATCAGCAAAACGATCGCGGATATTTTATGTGTTGAATGGCAGAATATCATTGAGGATAAAAAATTTTAATATTAATTTGGCAAAAAAATAACTGCATAACTTTGATTTATCGAAATACCTGTCCGCTTTGTGGATCCTCTCAAATACATGAAGCGCTAACAGCTAAAGACTACACTGTATCTAAAGAAACCTTTGGTATCTGGCATTGCGGTACCTGTACTGGTCGTTTCACACAGAATGTACCTGATGGTGCGCATATCGGCAAATATTACCAGTCGCAGGAATACATCTCCCATACAGAAACAAAAGAGGGTTTGATTAACCGCCTCTATCACAGCGTAAGAAAAATTACCCTTCGCAGCAAACAAAACTGGGTTAGGTCGGCAAGTGGCCTGAAACAGGGAACCCTGCTTGATATCGGCAGTGGCACCGGTGCATTTCTGCATTATATGAAAACCGGAGGCTGGAATGTGACTGGCCTGGAACCGGATGATACGGCGCGTCACAATGCCAAACAGCTGTACCAGATCGAGGCGTTGCCGGTAGATCAGCTGTTTACGCTGCAGCAGCAACAGTTCGACGCCATTACCATGTGGCATGTACTCGAGCATGTTCATGAGCTGCACCGTTACCTGGAACAAATGCGTAAGCTCGTCAAACCGGAAGGCGCCATCATTATTGCCGTTCCAAATTACACTTCCCTGGATGCCAGCTACTACAAAGGGTTCTGGGCTGCCTATGATGTTCCGCGCCACCTGTACCACTTCTCTCCAGCCGCGATGGAGTCGCTGCTGGCACAGCATGGTATCACGGTAGTAAAGAAACATCCAATGGTATTCGATGGCTTTTATGTTAGCTTGCTCAGCGAAAAATATAAAACCGGGAAAAGCAGGCTGCTGCAAGGTTTCTGGCATGGACTACGCTCCTATCGCAGAGGCCTTAAAGAGGTGGACCGTTGCAGTTCTATTGTCTATGAATGTAAAATATCTTCATAAAAAGCAAAGGGCGGAACAAATGTTCCGCCCTTCTCTTTTTATCTTAAACCAGATTAGTTCACCAGTTTCATTTCATCCACCAGCCTTGTACAGCCGGCAAATTTATCTACGATAAACAACACATAGCGGATATCTACCATGATATTTCTACAGATAGAAGGATCATAGTTAATATCGCTCATGGTACCTTCCCAGGTGCGGTCGAAGTTAAGACCGATCAGCTGTCCGTAGGCATTCAGCGCCGGACTTCCGGAGTTACCACCGGTAGTATGGTTGCTCGCGATGAAGCATACCGGCATTTTACCGTTAACGCCATATCTGCCGTAGTCTTTTTTCTTGTAGAGTTCAATCAGTTTTGCAGGTACATCGAACTCATAGTCGCCAGGAATATATTTTTCCATCACACCATCCAGCCAGGTATAGTAGTCATAATCTACGCCATCTTTAGGGCTGTAGCCATCTACCTTACCATAGGTAACACGCAGGGTACTGTTGGCATCCGGATAGAAATTCTTCTTACCGGCCAAAACATCCATCTGTGCCTGCATATAGGTGCGTTGACGGTCGTTGATCTGCAGTTGCAGTGCTGATAGCTGTGGTGCAACATTTTCTTTAAAACCTTCATGTAAAGCAATGGCCAGCTGGACACCCAGGTCTTTGCGAAGTGCCGCGATCATTTCTTCCTGTGGCAGTTGTACCAGTTTCATTACTTTAGCATGTGCTGTGAGTGCGGAGGTAGCATACACATTATCAGCTAAAGTCTTGCTGCTATTACCACTGGCGCTCCAGATATTATTAAACAGGCTGCCACGAAGATTTTCAGGCACCCGTTTCGTGTAGATATCCACCAGGCTAACAAATACGTCTTTGTCTACACCCGGATTATAATTTTTATAGAAGTCCTGCATGGTACCGGCGAACTTATTGCGGCTATCGTCGGAAGAACCGTTAGCGTTCATTTTGTCGAGGTAGTCGAACAGTTTATCTGCTGCGGACAGCAGTTCTACGTTTTTGGTCAGCTCGGAATAGTAATCGCGGTTCTGTGCGTAGGGATTGATTTTAACGTAGAGGGCATTCAGGGTATCGAGCACGCCGCCGTACTGCTGTTTCAGTGCAGGGTTGGCGTTCAGGAGTTTATTGTATTCCGCTTCGTAGCGTTGTTTTTTAGCGATACCATCTGTTTTTTTGATGCCCAGCATTTCGCCCTGCCATTTTTTCCAGTAGTTAGCGGTGCTGGCAAACTTAGCGGCGTATTGGATTTTGATCTGCTCATTTTTACGCATGTAGCCATCCCAGATTTTCAGGGCGGCATCGCGCATTTCCACTTTGGCAAAGTCGAGTACTTCCACTGTTTGTTTCACTGCTTCGGAAGGCAGGTATTCGGTGGTACGGCCAGGGAATCCCATTACCATGGTGAAGTCGTCCTTTTTAACGCCTTTCATGGAGATTGGCAGAAAATATTTTGGCTTTAAAGGCACATTATCCGCCGAATACGGAGCTGGCTTGCCATCCTTACCGGCGTAGATACGAAACATGCTGAAATCGCCTGTATGACGGGGCCATACCCAGTTATCCGTATCTGATCCGAACTTACCGATAGAAGAAGGTGGTGTACCTACCAGGCGAACATCCTTATAGGTTTCGGTTACGAAGAGATAGTATTTATTTCCTTCAAAAAAAGGTTTGATCATAGCGTCCTGCCATGATTCCTTTTTCACCTGTTGTTTAATGATTTCCAGGCGTTTATCAATAGCGGATTGTCTTTCTTTCTCCGTCATACCAGGTTTCACATCTGCAACGGCAGCTTTGGTAACATCATCGATGCGAACGATGAAGGTAGCCGTCAGGCCCGGGTTTGGCAGTTCTTCAGCAGCAGTACGTGCCCAGAAGCCATTTTCCAGATAGTTATGCTCCAGTGAAGAATGTTTCTGGATAGCATCGTAACCACAGTGGTGGTTAGTCAGTAATAATCCCTGGGAGGAGATCACTTCTGCCGTACAGAAACCACCGAAGCTGACAATCGCATCTTTCAGACTTCCTTTATTAATGTTATAAATATCTGAGGCATTGATTTTCATACCCATACCCTTCATCTCTTTTTCATTGAGATTAGAGAGCAGCTGCGGCAACCACATCCCCTCAGTAGCATAAACATGCTGAGAGAGCACCAGTAGTGCCAGCAGCAGCCATTTCTTCACTGAATTTTGCAACATATTTTTGATTCTTTTAATAAAACAGGCAATTTAGTACAATTCCGGGAGGCTGGAAAGGATTAGCAATGTATTCCTATCATTCATCGACACAATAACGCTGTTGACAGAGTTAAGGATAATTATATGGGCAGATTGCACCAAATTTCATTAGTGTAATAAATTCTGTCGTGCATGGTCCGGTTAAAATCATCTGTCATCATAGCCCATCTTACTGGTTGGCTTATTCTTATTAGTTTGCCTTTACTGTTTATCAGCGGGCAGACGGGTGACAGCCGTGCCCTGGCTATCTTATTCTCGCCGGAATTTCTGGTATTCATCCTGACTTATTCGGCACTGTTCTATTTTCATACTAATTTTCTTTTCCCTCAACTTTTCTTCCGGAAGCACTACTTACTGTATTTCTTCTCGATAGTAATATTATTGCTGATGATCAACCTGATGCAACCGTTTGATCATCTCTTTATGCGTTTCCCCCATCATATGGGCCCACCGATGATGCACCACGGGCCGCCCCCTGATGGCATGATGCCTGCTATGCCGGCACAACCACCAGGACCGGGGCGTATGCGGTTCCATATGGATTTCATCAGTTTATTTCTCTGTATGCTCACCATAGCGCTGAGTGTGGCCATAGAAACCACACACCGCTGGCGGCAGACAGAGAAACGCGCATTATATGCAGAAACCCGCAAAACACAGGCGGAGTTATCTTTTCTTAAAGCACAGATCAACCCCCATTTTCTTTTTAATACGCTCAACAATATCTACTCGCTGGCCATCACCCGTAATGAATATGCGGCGCCAAGCATCATGAAGTTGTCTAACATGCTGCGTTACGTAACAGAGGAGAACAGGAATTATGTGTTATTACAGGGAGAAATAGCTTGTCTGAATGATTATATAGACCTGCAACGACTCAGACTCAGCAAGCAAACCAAGGTGGAGGTGACCATCACCGGGGATCCTGGTGTGAAATGTATAGCGCCACTGGTGCTGCTGCCTTTCCTGGAGAATGCATTCAAATATGGCCTGAGTAACCATGAAGAGTCCAGAATTATAATAACATTGAATATTGAGGAAGATAGTATCCGCTTCTTTTGCAGTAATAAGATATTCAAGAAACATCAGCAGGAAAACCGTACAGGAATTGGCATTTCCAATACCGTTCAGCGACTGGAGCATCTTTATCCGGACCGTTATACCTTAACAACAGAGGAGGTAGCTGGTCAATTTCAAGTAACATTAATATTGCAGGGACTGTATGGAGATAAAATTCATAGCGATCGATAATGAGCCGCCGGCATTGGATGTAATCACCACTCATGCCCGTCAGTTCAAGGCACTGAAGCTGGTACAAACCTTCGATGATGCTATTGCCGCAGCGGCCTGGCTGCGTCATGCGAAAGTGGACCTTATCTTCATGGATATTCAGATGCCGGATATTAGTGGCGTAGAACTGGCGCGTTCGCTGCATGATGCGCCAATGATCATTTTCACAACAGCTTATAAGCAATATGCCTTCGATGGTTTTGAACTCAATGCCGTAGACTACCTGCTGAAACCTATCAGTTTTGAGCGCTTCGAAAAGTCTATTGATAAGGTATTGTCCCAATGTGGCAAACAGCAGGAGCAATCAGAAAAAGACTTCCTGGTGATACATTCTTCCTACCAGGTAATGCGGATAGATACCCGCAGGATAAGGTATATAGAGAGTTTAAAAGATTATGTACGTATACATCTGACAGATGCAGCTCCGGTACTGACGTTGATGACCATGAAAAAAATGTTGGAGCAGTTACCTGCTGGCAAATTCAGCAGGATACACCGTAGTTATATCGTAGCAGTACATGAAATCCGCTCGGTAAGTAACCGGCTGGTGAGGATGAACTGTGGCATGCAATTGCCTGTTGGCGATAGTTACAGTCAGTTTTTAAAAGAATGGAAACAACCCTGAGGTTGTTTCCTAACCACTGATACGGATTGTATGAACCATATCGTATCCCCCACTAGTATTAGCCGTAACGCTTGCCAGTTCGGCATATAATGAGTCTGCAAAGACAGAATCCGCACTGTTTCTGGCCACAGAATTATTTTGTCCGTGTGCCGCATATAAAGCCGTTTTATAAATGATGGTATTGAGATCATCCGGGAACGCGATCTGTGTCGTTGTTTTCAGTACATCGTTCACGTATATCTGTGCGTGAATATGAGTGATGCGGCCGGTATACCAGCCTGGGTAGATGGTAGCGAATTTCACCTGGCCATTGGCATCGGTATGTTGTATTCCCCTGCAGAAGGTTGCTTTCTCATTATTTTGCGTGCCGAGATAGCCATTATTGGTATAACCGGAATAGTAGCCATCCTTATCACAATGCCAGATATCTACGCGGGCGTTGGCGAGTGGCTGACAGCTGTTGTTGACGTTGAGGATATTGATGGTTACATTCAGGGGAATTCCTGTTTTTCCTTCGGTGATGTCTACATGGTCGATTGCTTCTGTACGGGAGGCATAGAGCGGGTATGGTCCGTCTGTTTCTTCAGGTGCTTTGGTACAGCTACCGTTGTTGCTGTTGCTGGTGGTATCCGTTGTGTCGGTGGTGGTGTCGTTGCTCTTTTTGCAGGCTTCAATAACTACGGGAATGGCGGCTGCGCTGACGAGCAGGTTTTTCAAAAATTTCTTCCTTGATTGTTCCATAATAGATCGTTTTCATCAAAGATTTTTTAATCCGGGAAGAAAAAGAAAAATTATAGATAAACCAGCCGGAAGTCCCGGCAGAAATATAGGCAAAAGAAATAGGGAGACGCGGCAAAGTGTGTTCAACAAACCTGCTTCACAGATCCGGGAACAAATTCCGACAGCATCTCCCCAAAGATGATGCATGCATCTATCCTGTTCCACCAGGATTAAATGTCATTTTATCTTTTATTTATACAGATATTTCAATGCGATGATATCATTGGCATTGAAGGTGCGGTTTCCGCCGTTGGAGCAGGCCAGCATCCAGGAGTTAGGATCGGCGGTGCTTGGGGTACCTGGGATCTGGATGGCGCCAACGCCTGCAGTTCCTTCATTGGTAGCGGTACCGCCGCAGCTGTAGGCACGGTTCATATAATCCGTATGACGCATACCGATGCAGTGACCAATTTCATGTTGGATAACAGATCCTACGTACAGTACGTTGGGGTTGGCACCATAAGCCTGTGCGTTGGTATTCATTTGAATCAGGTTATAAGGCTTACCGGCACTGGTGGGGAATCCGGAAGAGCCGAGGGTAATATATCCACCGCTTGGGCCCTGGTTGAAGCCCTGAATGGTAATATCAGCAGTGCCACTGGTAATACGCTGAAAAGTGATACGCAGTCCGAGTCTGTTATATCTGGCAATGGCAGTATCAGTGCCAGATATAAAAGCGGCACCCAGGTTACTCACTTTAATTTTAATAATACGTGGCAAACCGGTCACCAGGTTGGTGGTTCTGTATTGTTCTGTTTTGGCCACCTGCAATGTAGGGCCACTCACTTTCAGTGCAAGATCATCATTAGACAGGAAGATATCACCTTCTACGATATATCCTCCGTCTGTGGGATGAACATCGCTGGTAGAGAAGCCATAAGCTTTAATAGAGGCTAAAACATCGTCGCTGACTGCTTGCGGAACTGCATCAGTGCTTTTAACGTTTTTCTGGCAGGATACCATAATAAATGCAGCCAGGAGACAGTAAAGAATATTAAGCGTTTGCTTTTTCATACATGTAGATTTTGGGTTTTATAGAAAAAATATATTTGCTACTTGTCTGAGATAGGAGTTAGAAATACGCCAATACAATCATGCACTACCCGAAAGGCAGCGTGCAGACAGCTTATTAGCATTTTTCAACAATCCATAATTACGTAGGCAACTGATAAATGGAGGCGTTTCATTTTCTCAAAAGCATGTATATGCTATTCAGTTTCCAAAATGCGGGTTCTTAAAAGATGGAGATAGTTCGATAATATTGGGCTTTCCGGCCTTCAGACTTGCTATTGAGATTAACTACATTTTAGTTGCGATGATCAGGCATTGATGCCATTGATATATTCCAGTACAACTCGTGATATTAAGTTACAACTTTCGTTGGACTTTAAAAAATCATTTTCTTTTCTACCAGAAAAAATTGGGATAACGTATCCGTTGCTGCTGCAGTAATAATCACTATTTATTCGCTTCAGGTAAAAGCACTGAAGGGCGTGTTTTTCAGGCTTCAATAACTATGGCAATGGCGGCGGTCTTGATATTTTATCCGGGAAGAAAAAGAAATATTATAGATAAACCAGCCGGGAGTCCGTCAGAAATATATAATGAAGAAATAGGGAGATGCAGCATAGTGCGCTCAACAGACTTGCTCCCAAAATCCGGGAACAAATTCCGGCTGCACCTCCCAAAAGTTTATGAACAATTCAATCCTGTTCTGTCTACCAGGATTAAATGTCATTTTAACTTTTATTTATAAAGATAGTTCAGTCCAATGATATCATTGGCATTGAAGGTGCGGTTGCCGCCGTTGGAGCAGGCGAGCATCCATGAGTTAGGATCTGCGGTGCTAGGTGTACCAGGGATCTGGATAGCGCCAACGCCTGCAGTGCCTTCGTTGGTAGCGGTACCGCCGCAGCTGTAGGCACGGTTCATATAGTCGGTATGACGCATACCGATACAGTGACCGATTTCGTGTTGGATAACAGAACCTACATACAGTACGTTAGGGTTAGAACCGTAAGCCTGGCTGTTGGTATTCATCTGAATCAGGTTGTAAGGTGCACCACCGCTGGTAGGGAATCCGGAAGAACCGAGGGTGATATAACCACCGCTTGGGCCCTGGTTGAAGCCCTGGATAGTGATATCAGCGGTACCGCTGGTAATACGCTGGAAGGTAATACGCAGACCCAGTGCATTGTAACGTGCGATGGCGGTATCAGTACCTGCGATGAAAGCAGAACCGAGGCCGGTAACATACACTTTGATTACGCGAGGCAGACCGGTAACCAGGTTGGTAGTTCTGTACTGTTCAGTTTTGGCCACCTGTAAGGTAGGACCACTAACTTTTTGTGACAGTTGTTCTTTGGTCAGGAAGATGTCACCTTCAACGATGTAACCACCGTTTACTGCGTGCACATCACTTGTAGAGAAGCCATAGGCTTTGATGGAGGCTAACACGTCTTCGCTAACTGCTTGTGGAGTAGCGTCAGTGCTTTTTACGTTTTTTTGACAGGATACCATGGCAAATACAGCCAGGAGACAGAAAAGAACACCAAGTGTTTGTTTTTTCATAGACTCAGATTTTGGGTTTTTAGAATAAAAAATATCCTGACCATCTGTACGCAAACAGATAGTAATAACTAATACGCAAAACGATACACCACGCTAATAGTAGTGTGTATACTGCGGGCTATAGCTTTTCAACAATGCATATTTATTCAGGTAACTGGTAAATAGCGGCTCTCTGTTTTCTCAAAAGCATACTACAGCTATGTGGGTTTCCCACAAAGGCAGTTTTCTTAATGATTGGTGATGATTCAATAATACCGGGCTTTCCGGCCTTCAGATTTGCTCTATAGATTAACTAACATATTTCAGTTGCGATGATGCACAGATTTTGTTGACGTTTTTCATTTACAACTTGTGTAACCAATATTACAACTTTCATTGAATTTAAAAAAAACATTTTATCTCTTCCTGTAAAAAAAATTGGGATAAAAATTATAATACTGTAGATTTAGTTTACAATTTCCGCCAGAATCTAACGTTAATTACGTCGTTGCCCGCATGAACAAGCATTATTTTATATCCTTTACCCTGCTGCTTTTGCTGTTATGCTGCTGCAAATATGCTGCTGCTCAGCAAGGCACCTCCTTTCCCGATAGTATTTATTTAAGATACGGATTCAAATACGACATGTTAAGCAGTCGCCTTAATCTCCCCCCCTATTACCTGATCAAATTTAAACAAACACCAGGTGAAAAGACATTGCAGCAATTACATGTTGTTAAAGTATTAACACCACTGCACTACATCATTCTCAGGATACCCGAAGACAGCCTGCCAGCAAAGAAAAGAGATTATTATCTTCCGGCCAGCTATAACTGGAAAGCAAGTACGCTTTTATTACAGCAACTGGAGAAATTAAATAAAGAAGACAGCATTACCACGCAGGTAAACTTTAAGGATTCATTACAAAGCATACCCGGGCGCATACTTTACTTACGCAATGATTATCATACTGCATTGCTGAAAATAGCGGTGAAGGATTGGGATAAATTCATCGCTTTAAAGAATATCATCTTTGCCGATGCCCCACGGAAAGCACTGACAGAAATGATCGTTAACACGGCCAACCCCTACGTCAACGGTATTAACCTTGCCCAGCAACAGTTTCCCGGCATAGACGGAAAAAGTATAGCCGTTAGCGTTAAGGAAGACAGATTCGATACCACCGATATAGATCTTGCAGGCAGATATATTTATACTGCAGGCACTTCACAGTTTGTAACCACGCACGCCTCTACCATGGCCACCATCATAGGAGGAGCCGGTAATACAGGCGCACTGGGACTCGGCGCTGCACCTGCCGCCGGTATGGCCAGCGCTAACTTCAACATCAGCTTATTGCCAGACACAATTACCTATTACACGCAACATAACATCACCATACAAAACCATTCCTACGGCACTGATATTGAAAACTATTATGGTACCGAAGCGGTTGCCTACGACCAGCAGATATACCAGACCGATACCATCATGCATGTATTTTCCGCCGGAAACATAGGCACGCAGGCTCCTACAAGTGGCATCTACCAAAACCTGCCATGGGCCAATCTTTCCGGAAATTTCAAACAGGGAAAAAACGTAATTGTGGTAGGCGGTACAGATGCCAGCGGACAATATATCGGACTCGCTTCCCATGGCCCCGCCTATGATGGCCGTATCAAACCGGAAATTGCTGCATTCGGCCAGGATGGTACTTCCGGCGCCGCCGCTGCCACTTCGGGGATAGTTACACTATTACAGGATGCATGGCGACAACAATACAACACCAGCATCAGCGCTACTTTAGCCAGGGCCATACTAATCAACAGTGCGCGGCTGCCTTTCGGTATACGCCCAAACTATAACCTGGGCTTTGGTAATGTGCATGCAGCACATGCCCTACAAACATTGCAGCAGCAACGCTACAGACAAGGAAACATTAGTTCCAACGGAGCCTCCGGCTTTGATCTTACCATACCTCCCAATACACTAACGGTGAAGGTTACACTCTGCTGGAACGACCCTCCTGCTCCTGCCAATGCCACAAAGGCCCTTATAAATGACCTGGACCTACAGGTTACCGGCACCGATCAGCAACTGTATCTCCCCTGGACACTCTCCACAACGCCCAATAAAGACTCGCTGAATGCCACTGCCAGACGTAGTCGCGACAGCATCAACAACAACGAACAGGTTACGATCGACTTTCCTGCCGCAGGCACCATGCACGTAAACATTAACGCACATAAACTTGCAACAGCTAGTCAGTCCTACGCAATAGCCTACGAATTCATTCCTAAAAACAGCTTCACCTGGCAAAACCCGGTAGCAGGAACAACGCTTACTGCCGATACTTCCGCGGTGCTATACTGGGAAACTACCTATGGCGGCACAGGAGACCTGGCTTATAGTCTGGATAGCGGCAGTACCTGGCATAATATAACCACAGGTTACCCCCTTTATGCCACCAATATTTCCTGGCAGACACCCAATGTCTTCAGCAAGGCCATACTGCGGTACCAGCTGCCAGATACCGCTTTTATATCCGCCCCGTTTATTATCTCTCCACAAATAACTATCAATACCGGCTTTAACTGTCCGGATAGCGTTTTCCTTTACTGGAACAGCATTTCTGGTGCCGGCAGCTACCAGGTGTACGCCATGGGCACTACAAAGCTAACTGCGTATAGCCAGGTACGTGATACCTTTATATTCATTTCAAAGCGGCAGGTTAGCAGCACCAACTTCGCAGTAGCTCCGATCAGCGCAGCTGGATGGGAAGGCAGGAAAAGCTATACCGCCGACTATACAATGCAGGGGGTAGGCTGCTATGTTAAAGGCCTGCTGGCAGACAAAGTATCGGACAACAGTGTACAACTGACTTTATTACTGGGCAGCAATTACCTGCTTAAGACTATCAGCTGGCAGCGGTATAACGGCAAAAGCTGGGAAACCATCGGGCAAAGCGACATTAATAGCGGACTGGTATATTATTTCAACGATCCCAATACCTGGGAAGGCCTGCTGTATTACCGTGTACAGCTTACTACCACGGATGGGCGCGTGATTACGTCGGATGTCAGCAGTGTACAGATCTCCACTTCCGGCAGCATACTGCTTTTCCCTAATCCGGTCAGCAATACGCTGGGGATCATGGACCCGAAAATCCGGGAACGGCAGCTGGTGATAACGGATATGAGTGGCAGGGTGAAATTACAGGCCAGGTTATTTGATTCTATGGAAGGAATTAGTGTAAGTAATTTACCAGCAGGTGTTTATATCTGTACGATATATTATAATGGGCAAAGAATATTTACAAAGAAGTTTGTAAAACAGTGATGGTGGGGAGATAATTATATTTGGATGATTTTGTTTTGCACGTTTATGGCCGCTTGCTTCGCAATCGGCCGGGGGGCCCCGCCTCCGGCGGGGCATCTCCAAGGAATGCACAAAGTGCCTACACACTGCCCACCAGCGGGGCATCTCCAAAGAATATACGAAATGCCTGCACACTACTCACCTCCAGGCGGGAAAGCTGCGCAAGGCCTTTATAAAGAAAAGGGTGTCTCTACTGCGTAGAGACACCCTTTTACATTTGATATTTTTAAACCTTACAGGTGGATTGCTTCGCCGTAAGCTACTTCGATCGCATCTTTTACAGATTCGCTCATAGTAGGGTGAGGGTGGATAGAATCCAGCACTTCCTGGTAAGTAGTTTCGAGTTTACGGGCAACTACGGTTTCCGCGATGATTTCGGTAACGTTAGCACCGATCATGTGGGTACCCAGCCATTCGCCGTATTTAGCGTCGAAGATAACTTTTACGAAACCTTCAGTAGCACCTGCAGCGGTAGCTTTACCGGAAGCAGAGAATGGGAATTTACCAACTTTCACTTCGTAACCTGCTTCTTTAGCAGCTTTCTCGGTGTAACCAACAGAAGCAACTTCAGGCGCGCAATAAGTACAGCCTGGGATGTTCATATAGTCGATGGTAGCTGGTTTGTGTGCGTATTTCTTCTCGTTGTAAGCGATAGCTTCCACGCAAACGATCGCTTCTTTGGAAGCAACGTGTGCCAGTGCCTGACCAGGAACCATGTCGCCGATAGCGTAGATACCAGGAACGTTAGTGTTGTAGTATTTATCAACAGTTACGCGGCCTTTATCGGTTTTAACACCTACTGATTCCAGACCGATGTTTTCGATGTTGGCAGCGATACCTACAGCGCTCAGTACCACATCAGCTTCAAGGGTAATTTCGCCGGTAGCGGTTTTAACCTTTGCTTTAACACCGTTGCCTGCAGCTTCTACAGACTCAACGGAAGCGTTGGTCATGATATCGATACCTTTCTTTTTGTAGATTTTTTCCAGTTCTTTGGAGATATCTTCGTCTTCTACCGGAACGATGCGAGGCATGAATTCAACGATAGTTACTTTAGTACCCATGGTAGCGTAGAAATAAGCAAATTCTACCCCGATTGCACCAGAACCTACAACGATCATGGATTTAGGCAGTTCAGGCAGTACCAGCGCTTCGCGGTAACCGATTACCTTTTTACCATCGATCTTCAGGTTTGGCAGTTCACGTGCACGTGCACCTGTTGCCAGGATGATGTGTTTAGCATCGTATACAGTAGCTTTACCGTCTTTATCGGTAACTTCTACCTGGCCTTTGGCTTTTACTTTACCATTGCCCATCAACACATCAATCTTATTTTTCTTCATCAGGAACTGTACGCCCCTGCTCATTTTATCAGCAACGCCACGACTACGTTTGATAACTGCCGGGAAATCAACCTTGGTGTCACCAACAGTGATACCATAGTCTGTAGAATGCTGGAAGTATTCCATTACCTGTGCAGATTTTAATAATGCTTTAGTAGGAATACAGCCCCAGTTTAAACAGATACCACCCAGGTTTTCTCTTTCCACGATAGCGGTTTTAAATCCCAGCTGCGATGCACGGATAGCAGCCACATATCCGCCGGGCCCACTACCAATTACGATTACGTCGTATGCCATATTGTTTAATTTTTATTGAAACTTGCCAAAGGTAGAAATTAATTACGAAACTTGATGATCTGTAATTTACCTCAGGTCTACCACCTCTACTCCGGGATACTTCTTGGCATCAAAGATGAAAGTAGCATCTGTTACAGGAGCATTGGGGGTGAAATTAGTGATTTCGTAGGTGTAATGGTTCCCGTTTTTCTCAAAAACCTTCATTTTTGCGATATTCTGGGCTTTTTTATCCACTGAAACGATCACTTTAAATATATTCTTGGACTTATCTGTAGGCGTCATTTCAATATTCTCTAACACCTTACCCTTTTCAGTTGTTTCAGGGTTGAGGCGGTACAGGAAGTCTTTATCATAGAAATTGGTGAACAGTTTGGCAGGTGTGATAGCACCGCTGCTCTGGTCTACATTGTTGATTGTTACCTCGTTAACATCTTTTGCGTATGTCCAGGAAGTTTTGTTGTCGCTGATGATCTCCTGACCTTCCATGGACACTTTGTACTTAGGGCCTTTCATGGATACGGTGCCTTTCTTGGACTCCGTCACGCTGTTATTGGCACCTTCCACTTTCAGTACAAAATTGGCGGTTACGGATTTCAGGGTCTTAAATTTAGCGCTTACGCCATCCAGGATAGTCTTCGCTTTAGGGTCATTCGCCTGCTTTCCCTGCGCCATGCCGCTGAAAACAATACCACTCAATAACATCCCCGTTAATACAAATTTCTTCATCTTAATGATTTTTTTGATTGCTTATTGCCCTTTTAGACAAATGCTGTGCCGGGCAGTTTAAGAGCTATTTTCAGATATGCAAAATCTCGTATATTTTCAACGAATGGCATATCATATATAAGAATATTTAAATTATTATAGCATATCCAGGATTTCCTGCAATTCGGAATCGGTTTTTACCAATACCTCTCTTGCCTTACTTCCCATATTAGGACCTACGATGCCAGCGGCTTCCAGCTGATCCATCAGCCTTCCTGCCCTGTTGTAGCCCAGTTTCATACGGCGCTGCAGCAAAGAAGTAGACCCCTGCTGGGTTTGAACGATTACCTGTGCAGCCTCCTCAAATAACGGGTCGCGGTCGCTGAGACTGAATTCCCTGCTTTCCGCATCTTTTTCATCTACATATTCCGGTAACAGGAACGCGTCCGGGTATCCTTTCTGGTTGCCGATAAACTCTGCCACACTTTCCACCTCCGGCGTATCCACAAAGGCGCATTGCAGCCTTACCAGCTCTCCGTTGAAGGATACCAGCATATCCCCCTGCCCGATCAGCTGCTCGGCACCGCCGATATCCAGGATGGTACGGGAATCTATTTTGGAAGATACCTTAAAGGCGATACGTGCCGGGAAGTTGGCCTTGATGGTACCGGTAATAATATTTACGGACGGGCGCTGCGTGGCAATGATCAGGTGAATACCCACCGCACGCGCCAGCTGGGCCAGTCGCGCTATAGGCATTTCCACTTCCTTACCAGCTGTCATGATCAGATCAGCGAACTCATCCACCACCAATACGATGAATGGCAGGTAACGATGTCCTTTCTGCGGATTCAGTCTGCGCTGGGTGAACTTGGCGTTATACTCACGGATATTACGTGTACCGGCCTCTTTCAGCAGGTCGTAACGCAGGTCCATTTCAATACAGAGGGCGTTCAGGGTGTGAATAACCTTCTTGGTATCTGTGATAATGGCATCATCTTCCCCTGGTAATTTGGCCAGAAAATGCTTTTCTATCAGTTTATACAGGGAGAGTTCCACCTTTTTTGGATCCACCAATACAAACTTCAGCTGAGAAGGATGCTTTTTATAAAGGAGAGATACCAGTAATGTATTAATACCGACAGATTTACCCTGACCGGTAGCACCCGCCATCAACAGGTGGGGCATTTTAGCGAGGTCAGCAATAAAGTTTTCGTTATCGATCTTTTTACCAATGGCTATAGGAAGATCCATGGTGCTGTTCTGGAATTTCTCAGAGGCCAGCAGGTTTTTAAGCGAAACGATCGATTTTTTAACATTTGGTACCTCGATACCGATGGTTCCTTTACCCGGAATAGGCGCAATAATACGTATCCCCAGGGCAGACAAGCTCAGCGCGATATCATCTTCCAGGTTTTTAATACGGGAGATACGCACACCCGCAGCCGGAACAATTTCGTATAAAGTAACTGTCGGACCTACGGTAGCACTGATTTTCTGAATGCTGATATCGTAGTTCTTCAGGGTATCGATGATCTGGTTTTTGTTTTTCTCCAGTTCACCAGTATCCTGCACAATGACTTTATCCGCGTTATGATTTTCCAGGAGATCTAGGCCAGGGAACTTATAGTTACTGAGGTCCAGGGCAGGATCGAAAGGATCTACGCTTACATTATTGCGGACAGGCGCCTGGTCTTCCACCTCATCTTCCTCATCATTGTAGGTAGGTTTTATTTCGAAGGCGACTTCCTGCTGATTATTTTTCTTTGCAGGAGAAGACGTTGGTGCAGTGGATGCCGGAGATAACGGGATTTCCTGCGGCACCTCCAGTGTATCGTCTATATATAACATCGGCCCGGCGGCTGCGGCATCTTCTTCATCCTGATAGAGGACATCATCTTCTTCCGGTTCCGGCATCGGCGTATTTACTGTCAGAGGAATATGCACAGGTGCATGGGCAGGGATGACGGTCACATCCTCTTTCTCGACCAGGTGCATGGGTGGCAGTTCCTCTTCTTCTTCCTCATGTGGCGGGATGACCATTACGCCACCCTCTTCGCGGAGGCCGTTGGCCTTACTGGAAGGCGCGTTGGATACAGGCTGCTTTTCGACAGGCTTTTCAGCAACTGGCGAAGTTACCGGCGATGCCACCGGTGCGGCAGGTGCCGCAGCAGGTACAGGCGCAGGTTTAGGCGGTTTAGGCTTTCTTTCCGGCCATTTGAAATCGAAATTAAATTTCCAGATCAGCCATGCCAGACCAGTTACCAGCAGGAAAAGTGCGGTACCTGTTTTTCCTACAAACCCGGTAGCCCAGTGGTTGAGGGCATCCCCTACGGCGCCACCCCATGGGAATTCGGAGCCGAAAGACAGGAAAGAGGTGGACATAGCAATAAACAGCAGTCCGAAGAGGATATATTTCACGTTGCGCCATATACGAAATACGCGGCGGCCAACGATAAAATTTACGCCTACGATGAAAAAGAAATAGCAAAACAGGTAGGAGGCAATACCAAAACCATTGTAGAAAAACCCATGTGAAACAAAGGCGCCGAGGCGACCCAGGAGGTTATCTACTTTAACATCTCCAAAAAATAACTCTCTGGCAGAATAACGGTTAACCTTATCAAAATCTTCTTCCCAACTGAACAGATATGATGTGAATGCAATAAAACAATATAGTGACAGCAAAAGGAAAAACACGCCCAATACTTTATGGGTGCGTTCATCTTTCACCAGCTCCTTTACCTTTATCTCTGGCTCCTTGTCTTTCTTCAATACTTCAGGATTGGGGGCTGGTGCAGCTTTCGCTTTTTTACTCTCTGGTTTTTCGGTTTTCAGTTTATTCTTGGACATAATTTCACTAAAATTGGGACTACCTGCCCACCGGCGGCAACTGTAATATCCAGTGCGTTATAAATTCCGGTACCAGGGGGTCAATGGTTTCATCCAGCTCTGCGTATTCTGCTTCAGTACAGGTTTTACAAGGCTGGAAGCGGTAATTCAATCCTGCAAACTTACGGATTGTTACCATCATGTTGCCGTTCTCTGTCAACGCACGTTCCATTGCTTTCAGATTGGTATCTGCATCTACATTGTGATCGTTGTTGCCATTAATTGCCATAAACGGACACTTAACGCGTTTCAGGTATGACAGTGGTTTATAACGTAAGATAGATAACATTTCCGGACTTACGCTCACTTCATGTGTAAATTGTTCTTTATTTACAACTGACTTATACTTTGCTGGTAGTGAATCATAAACGTTCTCCAGTGCCCTTGTTGCGAGCGCCTTGCTGGCCTCGTAGGATGTATCCAGCGCCCAGGCATCGAATACTGGTTTCATCTGTTGTACACGTGACAGGATGATGTTGTCGGGTTCATTATTTGCTCTCCCCTGTCCTATCATCATCTGATCTAACATTTCCCGTCCACTCACACCCATTCCTGCCATAGAAACGACAAAAGCTATCGCCGGATTGTCTGCCGCTACAATTTGTGCTGCGGTAGCACCTTCTCCGTGGCCCAGCAGGCCGAGTGAATGTATGTCTATATCTTTACGTGTTCTGAGGTATTTCACAGCAGCGGCGGCATCTCTGGCCACGGTGTGGATATCCACGCTGTCGGCATCTCCACCGGAGCCGCCTACCCCACGGGTATCGTAACGCAGGCTGGCGATACCGTGTTTGGCAAAGTAATCAGCCATTACCAGGAACATTTTATGCCGGGCTACTTCATTATCTCTATTCAGTTTTCCGAAACCTGGGATCATTACGACAACAGGCTCTTCGCCCATGGCGCCGGCGGGGCGTACAAAAGTACCGGTAAGTCGTACGCTGTCGTAGTCGTTACGGAAAGAAACTTCTTCCTTATAGTAAGGATACGGGGTTTTAGGTTCCTGCGGGCGTGGGTGCAGGTCTTCATATTTTGTTTCCCTGTGGGTAAGTACCAGGTTATCATCGATATTTCCCCAGAGGAAACGACCTGACAAAGAATCTTTTTTAGGGGAGAATCTGGCGATATAAACAATATCATTCTCTTTAATCTGCAGGAACAGTATGCCATTTTTATAGCTGGCAGAATCAAAGCGTTTTGCCTCTGTGGCTCTATCCGGGAATGCCAATATACCGGTGATGCCTGTATTGGTTTGTTGCAGGTTTATCATCAAGCGCACTCTTTCCTGGTTAGCGTTCAGTACGCCGTACCATTTCCCGGTAATGTCTGACTGGGCGAAGAGGAAGTTGCCGCAGCACAGGCATAAAATCAACACCCGAATAAATTTACTCATCTTAATTATGCTTAAAGTAAAACTGCTTCAAAAGAATGTTCCGGCGGGCTGTAAGGTGCTGCCATAGCAAAAAGCAGCAGCGCTGAATCAGATCCGTGGACATCTTTTGAAGCAGTTTCTTTTTATAAATTATGCTTTAATTTTTAAAACTGATAATAGCAGTAGTACCCATCCTACGATGAAGAATACGCCTCCAATAGGTGTGATGATACCTATTCCGTTGAGTCCAACGGTTTGTGTCGCTTTCATGGCAGTGAGCAGGTATAATGAACCGGAGAACAGGAAGGTGCCGATGATAAAGCATCTGCCTGCCCAGAGCATCTGGCTGCCTGGTGCGTAGGCGAACAGGATTCCTGTTGCGATTAATGCAAAAACGTGATAAAACTGATACGTAACACCTGTCTGAAAAGTACTTACAGATTCAGGAGGTACCAGCTCTTTCAGTTTATGGGCGCCGAAGGCACCTAATATCACTGCGAGCGCTCCCAAAGCTGCTGCCCAAACTAAAAAACTCTTATGCATGGTCTATGTTTTTGGTAAATGTTTCCAGCGTAATATTATCGGAAGCGATGATATGCCTGGATTGCTGATAGAACTGCAGGCGTTCTGCCAGCTTTTTCTCTACAAAATCAACCAGGTCTTCATCTTCCAGGTCCTGGATCAGCGGGCGTTTGGCTTTCTTTCTGGAAAGTCTTTCCACCATTACTTCCACGGAAGGATTTATCCATACGGTAATACCTTTTTCATTCATGAAGTCCATATTATCCTGGAAGCAGGGAGTACCGCCGCCGCAGGAGATCAGGACATTATCCTGTTTGGACAGCTCCCGCAGGAGCATGCTTTCTCTTTCGCGGAAATAATCTTCCCCTTTGGTCGCAAAAATGTCGCTGATGGCCATTTCTTCTGTTTCCACGATTACTTCGTCCAGGTCGTAATAGGGTAAGTTCCAATGGTCGGCCAGTTGTTTACCCCAGTAGGATTTTCCGGCGCCCATAAATCCAAGTAAATATATCTTCATATATAACGAAACAATTTATAATTAGTTTGACTCTTTTACCGGATGGGTCCATGCAAGGCACAGGTCGTCTTCCAATATATACTGCAAATATAGTCGCGTATTTGTATCTGGCTTCACAAAATCGGCGGTGATAAATCCGGCCGGCATAAAAGGAAATGGATGCAGGCGCATATTTTCCCTGAAGTCGACGCTACCGAGGCCATACCATTTAAACAGTGCTTCTTTGGCGCTCCAGCAGATGGTCTGGTGTTTCAGGGTATTTACCGGATCGATAAATGCCTGTTCGGCGGGAGATAGGAATTTGTGGGCAACCTTACCGATTTTAGGTTGTACGCCTTCAATATCAATGCCTACGGCACCGCTTCTGCTCACGATGGCGGCGGCATAATCGCCACAATGGGAGATAGAAAAATGGAAGCTGCCGCATTGCAAAACGGGCTTACGGGTATCTCCCACTACCACTTCATCGATCGGAAAATCCGGGAACAGGGTAATTAATAAAAGCCTGCCGGCATAGTGTTGCAAACGTTTGTGCGGATGGTGAATAGCCCTGCTGATGGTAATTTTGTCCCGAAAATAGTCTTCTTGTTCACTAATTTTCCACAACCCTAATCGGGTCTCCGGATCAATTTGTATGGTACGTATTAATGGCATATCTTGCCAAATTAATAGAAAAAAGGGGAATAAAAGACGGGCTGAGCTCAGTATTAGCTTTTCTTTAACCGCTTTTTGAGACCCGATACAAATTACTAACAGCTAAAGCAAACTACCTAAGCACATGATTTTGTCAGATAAACGCATATTGGAGGAAATAGAGAAAGGCACGATCGTGATCTCCCCTTATGACCGGAAATACCTTGGTACCAACTCCTATGACGTACACCTGGGCAAGTATCTGGCCACCTATAAAAATCGTGTACTGGACGCACGTCAGCACAATGAGATCGAGCATTTCGAAATTCCTGCAGAGGGTTATGTGCTGCAACCAGGCACTTTATACCTGGGCGTAACGGAAGAATATACCGAAACGCATGCACATGTGCCGTTCCTGGAAGGTAAATCCAGCACAGGCCGTCTGGGCATCGATATCCACGCCACTGCCGGTAAAGGCGATGTGGGCTTCTGCAACACCTGGACGCTGGAAATCTCCTGTGCACAACCGGTACGTGTATACGCAGGTATGCCTATCGGGCAGCTGATTTATTTTGTTGTGGAAGGAGATGTTGAAACCTTCTATAATAAGAAAGGCAATGCGAAATACAACGGCCGCACTGTTCGTCCTGTGGAGAGCATGATGTGGAAAAACGAATTCTAAACAGATTCTGCATAAAGCAAAAAGCGTCTCTACCGGGTAGAGACGCTTTTTTTATAGGGATGATAGGTGTTGCTGATTATCTGAACCGATAGGTTGCCTTTACTATTTTACCAAAGCCACTCCAGCTTTGATATAATGTCAGCGGTGCATTCTGCGTTGGGATGTCATACACACTGAATACACCATTGGAACCGTCCGGGTTGCAATAACCCACCGCCAGTCTCCTGTTGAAATTAGCGCCGGAGGTAGCATCTATTCTCATACTGGAGATGATTTTCCCAGGCAGGTCCAGTACAAGATTTGCCGCTTTCTGATAGAGGTCGTAGGAATAGACTTTTCCGTCTACAGCATACAACAGACTTCCAAATATAGGGCTGACCGCGAAGGCAGTGGCCTTGTTTAAATCGGGAGCGCCTGTAATGGTATCATAGAGTTGCAGTTTTACGCTCACGGAAGTAGTGGTTCCGGAGGTATTCAAGACAGCAATGCAATTGATGTTGGTTTTATCTTCCCTTAACAGGGCAAAGATGTCGCCTCCTTCGTAACTATTACTTTCTATATGAACCAGGCGCTTTGTGGGATCCTGGTAATGAAAATTCCTGGCGCCCGGGTCGGCCATCACCTGGCAGGCAGATCCACCGGGGGCTTGCAGGAGGAATCTGCGATTTGTATTGTCGTAAATTACATTTGGTGCAAGAAAGGATGTTCCATAACCGACGCCGCCTACTGCAAAATACTTTCCTTCGGTACGCACGAAATTAATCCTGGAGGTATAGTTGAGGAAGTTGGTACTATAGTAATAATAGGCATTACTGTCTACACCCACCATCATACTACCACTTGGCACCCGGTAGAACCTGGCCGCATAGAAACCCGGGGATGGCAATTTATTCCCCATATCTGAAGCCAGCGTCATGGTTTCATTCCAGTCAAAATTTTCCGGATCGATTTTATTACTGCCTTTATCAGTGGTTATATAGATCGTAGTACTTTTTAATGTTATCAGATCTACTGATATCGGTTTGCCATCCAATAACAGGTGTGAGCTTACACTTGCCAGCACATCGGGCATGAAGCGCCAGCCGGTATCTACTTTTGAGAGCATGTCCAGCCTGGCTTTACCATTGATATCATTCAGGAGCAGCCATCCTTCGTATACACCCGTTACAATTCTGAGTTTGAATGCTTTGTAGCTGCTGATACCGGTGGCTTTATCCGTAGCTCTGAAGTGGCCCACATAATCACCGACTTTCATACCAGGCAATTGTGTCAGGTCATGCTCCTTTGATATATCATATCGGGTACCTGTGGCAATGGCATCCCCAATGTTTGGCGCAAAGAACCATTCATAGGAATACTTGCTGGTATCGTCCATGCCCGGCATAGTGCCAGTAACGGTAGGGCTGATCCTGAAAGGCACGCCCAGGACAATATTATAAGTGGTATCAATACCTGAGATATTGACCTTGTTGACGTTAATGTAATCGTAATTGCCTTTATCTTTATAACAGCTGGTCATGGCTAAAATCCACAACAGGCTGAAAACGGTTAATATGCGTTTATTCATGTCAATCATTTTAAGTTGTGTTTAGATACTTCCGCCCATGGTCATTTCTGTAATACCATCCTCTTCATAAATAATATTACCGGCTACACGCTGTTCATCCAGGTATTGCTGAAGGCTTCTGCCATAACCGGCTACGTTGGTGATATCCGGTGCGGTATTATTCATGGCGGCCATATCTACCCCAACGATCTCTATCAGCATCAATGCTTTTTTTCGTGAGAATACACCCAGATAGGCATCCAACCAATATTTAGGGCGGATTATAACATCTGAAGCTTTGATCTTCGTAACAGTGGCTGTCATTTTTTTGTAGGTCTTCAGACTAGCCGTAAAGTTTTCGTTAGGCAGGAGTTCCAGGTAGAGTGTCAGCTCACCTTTCAGCATATCCGGAGTACGGTGGATCCTGATAGTTACTGTATCAATGATCTTATTGGCATGCATGATAAAACTTTCCGGCAATGCATCATAGTGCTTACCTGCCACCATGGTGGAAGAATCCTGTGCTTTCACGCGGAAGGCCCTATCTTCGCTTGCTGCGAAGCCCATTATTTTTACAGGTAGCTTAAGGAGTGTATCCGTAACTTTCGCCGAGCCGAAGGCAAAGGAAAACACCGCTGAATCGGTATTCAATAAAGAATTTTGCGTGCTGATAATATTACTCCAATAGATATCTGAAGTTCCATCAAAATTTTTCAGGTCAGATTTCTTACAGGAAAATACCAGCAGTAATAAAAGCGGGATAATATATTTCAAATTTTTCATCAGAGTCAGATTATGCATTTTAACGAATAACAGATTCGGCTGTCGGCATTGGAATATTGTAACTGATGGTGACAGTACTTGCTGCTCCACCGGTAGGTACGCTGGTTATCTTTTTCCGTTTATAAAAGAAGAACAGCTGACCTTCACCGAAAAACTCTTTTCTATATTCTTTCTGCAGCTCTGTAGCAATCACTGCGGTAGTAGCCAGATCAGGTACGTTACGGTTTTTGTGTATTACATTGAGATAGTTGATGGCATCTGCCTGTACAGTGGTAGCTTCTGCGGCAATGAAATACATCTCACTCATCCTGATTAATGGTTGTATATATCTCCAGTTGCGACCGCGATCGACCACATCTTCATATTTAGCAAAGCAGCGGTAAGATTTACCCCCTGTGGTAGGAACGATCCAGCATGGGCCATACCTATAGTCATTGACGTTTCCATCAAAGGCTGTACTGAGTTTGGCGTCTGTAGGCGCTAGGATAGTAGAAGTAGTGGCTTTTCCGGAAAAATATTTATCCTGCTGATTATACAGGTTAGAGTTATAGAGTCCCAGCAATATTTCTGTAGAGAATACCCTGTTAGGATTTGTTTTTTCGGCCAGAATACTATCCGGTTTTACCCAAGGAAAATATCCGGAGGCTTTGTTAATTACGTCTGTTGCCGCAGCTAATGCGCCGACCTTATCCTTACGGTACAGCAATACCCTTGCCTGCAGAGCCCTTACTGCAAAGGCATTCAGGCGCAGGTTTCTTCTTCTGTAGAAGTTATCTTCATTAGGAACGAACAGTTCTACCCCTTTTGTCAGTACCGGATCATTGGTCAGATTGGCCGCAGCACTGTCAAGGTCAATAAGAATACTATCCATCATGCGATTGCCTGGAATCAATGGCGCTTCTTTACCATTAGCAAGGCTGTAGTAAGGCACTTTTGCCGCTGTTGAATCAGGTGAATCATACACCGGGCCAAAAAGGCGGAAGATATCGAAATGCAGCATGGCACGCAAAGCATACGCTTCCCCCTTCATAATAGCACGATCTCCTGGTTTGAGTACGTCTTTATCTTTCTTAAGCGCCTCCAGCAATTTATTACAAGCCAGTATCTGGTGGAACCCGGAAGTCCAGATGCCAGCCATTGCACTCATAGACTGTACATCCGTGTATGCCTGGGAACCGATCTTATAATAAATATGATCACTGGAAAGGTTATAGCGCTGGGCAAGGATATCAGCGATTGATATGGTAAGTTTACCACCATAGAGATCATCACTGACAATACCCAGGTAAATGCCGTTCAGGGCTGTCTGGAAACCTCTGACAGTAGAATAGGTTTGATTTTCTGTGTATTTATCTTCGGGCTGCAGGTCCAGGAATTTCTTACAGGAAAAGCAAAGCACCGACAAAGACAACATTGATATAATGAAATATTTTTTCATTTTTCCTTTGATTGAAATATTAGAAAGTAGCACCGAGACTGAATGAAACTGCTCTGGAGAATGGATATTCTATACCTCTTTCAGCCTGTACACTACTGAGGCGGAAGATATCATTGAGGTACGCACTGAGCCTGAAAGACTTCATACCGATTTTTTTGATCCAGCTTTGCTGGTCCCAGAGGTAGCCAATACTCATGCTTTCTCCAACAAAATTATTATCGTGCTGTACGAACCTGCTGGATAATGGAGTTCCGTTGGACTCATCACTGGAGAGCAGGTAGATACCTCTGAACTTCGCCTGGTCGCCTGGTTTTTTCCAGCGATCGTATAATGCACGTTTGTCCTGGTTATTTCCGAGCTGCGTCAGACTGATGTTTTCCACTTTGTTGAACAATGCGGTATTATAAACGTCTGCACCATAGCGGAAGCGGAAGGTCGCATTGAATGTAAAGCCTTTGTACTGGAGGTTTGTAGAAACAGTACCATTTACAAATGGGTTGGAATTGCCCACTTTTACGATATCATCTGTGTTGTATTCAAAGGATTGAGAACCATCTTTCTTGATAAATACTTCTCTGCCAGAAGCCGGATCGATACCTGCGGAACGTACTGCCCATATATCTTCCGGACTGTAGCCATCCATATAGCGTTGTAATGTTTTATTGTTCTGTTCCAGCTTGTTCATACCATCCAGCCTGTTGCCAATGCCTCCATATTTATTTTTGGTAAAGGCTGCATAACTGGCGATGGTCCATACAATATGTTTTGCAGGATTGTATATCGGAGAAAAGCTCACATTATATTCCAGACCTTTGCCGATGAGATGTCCGATATTGCCCGGAAATACATCTACGCCTACAGAAGGTGCCACCGACAAGCCTACTGCCAGTGGATCTGAGTTTTTCTCATAGACGTTGATCGTACCATTTATTCTGCTGTTAAAGAGAGAGAAGTCGAGGCCGATATTGGTTTCACCGGTTTTCTGCCATTGCAGATAAGGGTTACCAATGCTGTTAATATTCAAACCTTGTCCAAACAGGTTGGCATCATTGTAATAGGTATAGATTGCCAGAGACGCAAACTGGCTGAAGTTTTGGTTACCTGTATAACCATAGCTACCGCGGATCTTCAGCCTGTTAATAAATGTCAGCTCTTTAAAAAAACTTTCATTCATGAGGTTGTAACCCACACCAACAGACCAGAAGGGACTGGTAGTTTCCTGGCTACCGAATGCGGTACTACCGTCAATACGATAAGTGAAATCGGCCAGGAACCTGTTGTCATATGCATAGTTACCACTGGTAAACACGTTCATCTGGCGGCTGCGCGATACTTCTGTTCCTGGTTTTGACAGGCGTTTATAATTGAAGGCAAATGCCGGGTTACCATTGGTACCATCCGGAAAGCCGGTTGCAGCCCAGGTTTGGCCACGGCCGGTCTGGTCCTGCATTTCACCACGTAAGTTGGCAGTAATTACGTTTTTACCAAAGTTTTTATAGTAGGTCAGCATGCCGTATAGCTGATAGGAAAAGGTATTTCCGATGATCTTTGTGTATTGGCCTCTGTCTTCTGCCACTGATTCATCAAAATCTGCGCTCTCAGGCACATGAAATTTACTGTGATCTGTAGTGGTTTTAGTCAGCTGGATACCTGCTTGCGCCTGTAGTTCTTTGGTTACTTCCACGGTGGCTTTCAGGTTATCCATCAGCGAGAAGAATTTATTAGTATCATAGTTTCCCAACTGCGCTTCATAGAAAGGATTAATAACATTGAATCGCTTCACATACCTGTTATTGGAATAATCCAGGTATTTAGGAATAGAGCCGTCATCATTATACTTCTGGAAATAAGGGTTCATATTTGCCCAGGTAGAGAAGGTACCGTAAGGCGATTCATTTCCGACGGTATTGGTAACTGTCAGCTGATTGGTGATACTTGTTTTACCACGACGGTAGGTGAGATCAATATTTCCGCCATAATTATCTTTGGAGCTACCTTTCATAACACCATTAATACGTTTGTAATTGATGCCGGCAACATACTGGATCTTATCATCACCACCTTCCACCATCAGGGAATGGCCATTGGTAATACCTGTTCGAACAGGCTCACTAAGCCAATAGCTGTTAACCCCTCTTTTCACCAGTGCAAGATGCTGGCTGTAAACAGAATCCACAGCAGCCTGTTCTCCTACTTGTGTCGAGATTTGCGCGTTATATCTACCGGACAGTTTTTCGAACAGCAGTTTCTCTTCAGCGTTCATCAGGTTATAACTACGCAGGTCTGGCATCTCTACGTTATTATCACTGTTATAGCTGATGCGAAGCTCACCTGTTTTAGGTTTGCGGGTTACTACCACCACTACGCCGTTCGCTGCGCGTGCGCCGTACATGGCGGTAGATGCCGCATCTTTAAGAATGGTAATGGATTCAACACGGTTCATGTCAAGATTGACAATCGTGGATAGCGATGTTTCGAATCCATTGAGTATAAATAATGGTTGGTTTGGATCTACTGCAAACTGACTGTTGAGGTCAGTGGTGGATATACTGCTTTTCCCACGCACTTCAATATTGGGAAGGGCATTGGGATTGGAGCCTAATTTATTATTCTCCACCAGTATAAACGAAGGGTCCAGCGACTTCAAACTCTGGATAACGTTCATGTTACCCATTGTTTTCAGCTGCTGACTATTAAAAGAAGAAACTGCACCCGTAAAAGATTCCTTATTACGTGTAACCATCCCCGTTATCACTACTTCTTTAGCAGGGCCGGTACGTTCCAGCTCCAGGTTCAGCTGCTTCATATTACCCGCCTGCACCGTTTTTGGCTCCATTCCGACGTAGGATATACGCAGAATTGACTGATCAGAGATCAGGAAAGAGAAGCGGCCTTTATCATCCGTATAGGTACCTCTGGTAGTTCCTACTTCCTGTACAGTGGCGTGGTTAAGCGGATTACCTTCCGCATCACGGATAACACCGGTGAGCTCACGGCCGGAAGTTGCCGGCACAGGTGTTTCCAGGGCCGGTTTATAACGTATTACCAACGTACCATTACTAAGATTGTAGTAGATGTTTTGTCCACGGAAAATCTTTTCGAGTACCTGGTCCAGCGGTTCATTTTTTGCATGTACAGATATTCTTGGTAAGTTGGCCAACTCCTGCGCATTAAAAAGAAAGCGTAAACGCACCTGTTTATTGAGTTGTTTCAACAGGTCTGCAATGGTAATGTTATCAGCATTAAATGTGACTCTTGGCTGCTGCTGTTGGGCCATTACAGTAATAGCGGATAGGGTAGGAAGCAAACATATGGCCCCTACGGACATACGCCTGCTTATCAGGTGAAAAAGCGCACCTGTGATGTAATTTCTTTTCATTACATTTACGTTGAGTTATAATAAAATACTTATGGTACCTGCGCTAACAGGTATTACAAGAATGTAACGGGCCATGTCACTGGCCCGTTTTTTTTAATTGGTTGATTTTACAGTTACATGTCGTTGGTTTTGATTGATACTGAATTTTACATCAGTAATCTGTTCTATATATGTCAGCACGTCGGCAATGTTTTTTGTTTTCTCCAGATTTCCTGTAAACCTTAATTCTTTTATTTGCTGATTACTAAAGGTGACTTCATAATCATACTCTCTGCATAAGCGATTCATTATTACTTCCAGGGTCTGATTCTCAAAAATCAGTATACCATTTCTCCACGAAGTAAACTGGTCTGTATCTACGTCCTTTATACTTAATTTTTCCTGCTTCAGACTAACCTGCTGACCAGGTGACAATGTCATCATCTCTCCCCCACCCTTTACTGCGATGCGGCCCGACTCCAGCGTTGCCAGAATATGGCTGTCGTAGGTACTGACATTAAAGGTGGTTCCCAATACCTTTATGTCCATATTTCCTGCGGCTACCTCAAAAGGTGCTGCGGCATTTGCAACTATACTGAAATAACATTCTCCGCTTACTTTCACACTCCTGCTACCGGCAGGAAATACTACCGGAAATTCGATGCGGGAATCTGCGTTTAGCCATACCTGTGAGCCATCAGACAATACCAGTTTATAGTTCATACCACGCGGTACAATCACTGTATTATAAACTGTTTCTGCGGCTTTTTCAGTAGCATTATACTGTAATGAATTGTTAGCCGCTACGAGGCTGGCGCCATTTTTTTCCTGCAGCTGATGTAAGGTATCCAACCGGATTTCTTTCCCAGAGCCATTGATCAGCATGACGGCATTGGGTGCAGTTTGTTTTGCTGCTACTTCTGCTACCTGTGGCCGGGGTTTCATATAATACCAGCTGCCGGTAGCTACCAGCAGCAATACTGCTGCAGCAGCGGCTGCGCGAACGCTTATATTAATGATGCTCCTTCGTACAGGTACCTGCAACGATGACCGCAACTGTTGCCATTCTGCTTCATCATCTATATTGGTGAGCTGTTGTACAGCAGCGGCATCCTCCTTCAACGCTTTCCATGCAGCGAACAGCGGATCATGCGGGTGGTTATCTCCGCCTGTCTGCTCCAGCCTGTCGGCCAATTTATCCCATTCGGGATGATCAATATTTTGTTCGTCCATATGCACCGTTATAAGAATAGACAGGCGGGTTTAAAAAAAGGGTAGGTCATCTGCAAAAAAAATTATCGGGGCAATGATAATAACAGCGTTATTAGCAGCAAAAGGCACTCCTGGCGCAGGAAAGCGTAAGCCGCCTTGATATGAAATTTTACGGTATTCACGGAAATATCCAGCTGCTCCGCGATTTCGGTGTATTTAAATCCTTCCAGGGTACTTAGCCTGAATACCTTTAGCCGCTGCTCCGGCATTTTTGCCATAGCAGCGGCTATTTTAATATAATAATCCTCACGGTTAATGCCTGTCGGATCCTGTTCAGGATGAAGATCTGAATAAGCCAGTTCATGTCTGGCCGCTACAGCTTTTTGTTCCAGATAGTTGAGACAGCGATTTTTTACTGCCCTTACTGCGTAGGCTTCAAAACCAGTATCCAATACAACTTTGTGTTGTATCTCCCAGAATTTTACATAAAATTCCTGCACAATATCCTTGGCTGCATCCACGTCCTTCACCATACTGAACGCAACTACCCTGAGGTGCCGTACATGCGCCTTGAATAATAGTTCGTAATCGGCCAGCGAAAAGGGAGGCTGCTGTATATTCACTGTAGTTTTGGTTGACAATAGTATTAACTTATTCCGGTTACGGTGACAGGGTCACCGGCCGACAAGATAATAATTATTCGTCAGTAACCATAACGTTACCACTCAATCGTCAAAAACATACCTAATCTCATGAGCTTCCGTGCTGACAGGCACTTCCAGCTTATTTATCAGGTGCAGCATTGCATTTGCGGGAACGATGTGCTCCCGCTGATTATTTTGCTGCAGCAGTTTTGCGGCGGGTACTTCTATATATACTACCGTTACTTTGGCATCGTATGTCATAAACAATGCGATCAGCTGTTCGCGCATCTGCCGCGTAATATTGGTAGCGTTCCATACGAAATGCTGCCCTTTGCGCAGATACGTTCTGGCCAGCTCCTTTGCTTCCTGAATAACAGTACCATTGCCGCTTTTATCAGTTGGTGAGATCCCATTCTGCCTTCGGATATCATCCAGCGATATCACTGGCCAGTCTTTATAATGACGTTGCACCCAGGTATCTTTCCCTGCGCCAGGCAGGCCACTCATCAGTACCACTTCGCTGCCCTGCGTCGGAAAAGGAACATAATCCGGGCCGGCGTCGTGGCGGGTGAGATAATGCATCTTTGCCTGCGTAGTTTCAAATTGTCGTGGTTGTCCCCAGCAGTGTTGCTCCCGGGCTAATGCCTCGAAGCAGTCTATCCGGTACAGCAGGTCTGCCTGGTCCTGGCAGATTCGCCCCAGCGCATCGGCGCGGGCCAGCAGTGCCAGCAGTCGCGTATCTACTTCCAGACTGGCGCTGATCAATGCTTTCACCGGGTCAGTTTTATCAAATAACCAGATGGGCAGGCCGTGATACCTAACCAGCTTCGCGATCTGCTCTCTTATCAGCAACGGTGTTTTTATCTCCGTATATAATATCTGCCGGGTGGTCATTTCCCCTTTACGGCTATGACCAGGCGATGTAATCGTACCATCAGGCAGGGTAACGGTTGTACTGTATTTTTCCACGTCATGCAACAATGCTGCTGCCCACAGGATTTCCTGTTGCTGTGGTGGCAGCTCCTGAAATGCAGGCAGCGATACCAGTGCTTCCAGTACCATTTGCGTGTGCACATTCACGTTACCTTCTGCATGGTGCACCGGACTTTGTGGCACTTCGGCCATACGTGCTACCCAGTAATATGTTTTAGTAAGATGATCCCAGGACTTGTTATTATCGATGGTCCACATAATTACCTCCTTCATAATTTAATTTAGCACGGCGCCAGTGGCGGGTCCAGTGCTGATCTGTTTTAACATGACCTTTACGCACATATTTAAAAACATTTTGTGCGAAGTCGGTGGTACTGTAACCATTTATATTGCGGGATACAATCCCCTCCATGGTTACGGGCGACCCATCTGCTGCGTCGTGCGGATCAAAAGTGCCGCGGCCCTGCACCAGCGACAGCGTTGCTGCTTCAAAGGCAGCGCGGGTGGCCGGCGGTGTCACGGTTGCCAGCACAGGCACTGTTGGCAGGTCGAGCATGGCAGCATAGAAGCAGGTTTCTTCCCAGCCAAGCCATCTGTCATGTTCCCGGATACCAAACACATAAAAGTGATGGTCCAGGTGTTTATATTCAATAGAATGCACGGCATAAAGGTTTTCCAGGAAAACTTCCAGGTTGCCTAAATCATGCCGGATGCGTTCCCAATACTGGCGGATGGTGGTAGTCCAGGCGGAAGTAGTGGGCGCAGCATGTGAGCGTGCAAATACACCGTACCTGGACAGGCAATTATTCTCTCCGTCCAGTTTTTCGGTATGTATAATGGTGGGAATATCTTTCAGATAATCCCAGTAATTATCTTGTATGCGGTCGTCGCTGGTGGTACCCGGAGAAAACGGGTAATGCCAGGTACGGCCATATTTCTGTGAAACTGCCATGTTGCAAGGGGTTTAATAAACAATAAAAACACAGGCCTGTCCCGGAATGGAACGGCTAAGCGAAGATTAATATGCCTGTGCAATTACATGGCTCAATTTTTTGCAGTTTATATAAATTAATACGTTGCAAAGATATAAAAAATTACCATCCCTGTAGGATCCTGCTGCGGAAAGCCTGTAAAATGTTATCTTAGAGAGCCTTTAAAAACAACTTTATCTGCGATGAGAAAATTATTGTTTTGCGCTGCCACTGCGGCCACATTTGCTGCTTGCCACAACGGCAGCGGCACCAGCGGTACAGTAGACAGTACCCTGAATGTTGCCTTTAATAATTATGAGCAGCAATTCATAGATGACCTGTGGAAACAAAACCCGGACTGGGCTACCAGTGTAGGCTTCCACAAGTATGACACCGTACTGATTGTACCCGACAGTGCCGCCAGCAATAAAGCGCTGGCCTTTACCAAACGTCACCTGGATTCCCTGAAATCCTATGAACTGACTAAGCTCACACCTTCCAATCAGATCGATTTTCAACTGATAGAGAACTATCTCAAGAGCGTTTCATGGCGTATCAACGAAGAGAAAAGCAATGAATGGGACCCTTCTTCATTCAATGTCAGCAATACTTTCGCTACCATTCTCAACGAAAACTATGCACCACTGGATACCAGGCTGCGTAGCTTTTATGCCCGCCTGACCAATGTTCCGGCATATTATGAAGCAGCTAAGGCACAGATCAAAAATCCTGTTCCTGAATTACAGCAGCTGGCCATAGAGCAGAATAATGGCGGCGCTCCCGTACTGGATAAAGATTTCGCAGACTCTCTCAAAAAATCTGCTATTCCTGCTGCAGAACAAAAAGAAATGGTTGCCCGCGCCACCCTTGCGGCCAATGCCATGCGCGACTATGCCAAATGGCTGACAGCACTGAAGCCTGAGCATCCGCGCAGCTTCCGCCTGGGCAAGCAATTATACGATCAGAAATTCACCTTCGATATTCAATCCAGTTACACCGCTGCACAGATATACGATTCCGCGATTGCCAGAAAGAAATATGTGCATAGTGAAATGACACGTATCAGCAAACAGTTATGGCCCAAATACTTTGGTACTGCGCCAATGCCAACTGATTCGCTGGAGCTGATCGGCAGAATGATAGACACCTTATCCGTGAAACATGTGAAGCCGGAAGAATTCCAGACGGCTATTGAAAAACAGATTCCGGTGCTGATCTCTTTCATCAAAGAAAAAGACCTGCTGTATATCGATCCGTCCAAGCCACTGGTAGTACGTAAAGAGCCTGCCTATATGGCTGGTGTTGCCGGTGCCAGCATCAGCTCTCCCGGCCCATACGATAAAGGTGGCAATACCTATTATAACGTAGGAACACTGGAAGGCTGGCCAAAAGACAGAGCTGAAAGCTACCTGCGCGAGTACAACCAGTATATTTTACAGATCCTGGATATACACGAAGCTATTCCGGGTCACTATACTCAGCTGGTGTATGCGAACCAGTCGCCAAGTCTGATTAAATCCTTAATGGGCAATGGCGCCATGATTGAAGGCTGGGCTGTTTACACCGAACAGATGATGCTGGAAAACGGCTATGGCAACAATGAACCTGAAATGTGGCTGATGTGGTACAAATGGAACCTGCGTACCGTTTGCAATACCATCCTGGATTACAGTGTTCACGTGAAAGATATGAGTAAGGAAGATGCCCTGCATTTGCTGACCAAAGAAGCATTCCAGCAACAGGCGGAAGCAGAAGGTAAATGGAGACGTGTAAGTGTTACCAGCGTACAGCTGACCAGCTATTTCACCGGTTATAAAGAAATTATTGACCTGCGTGAAGCGTATAAGAAGAAAATGGGTGATGCCTATAAGCTGAAAACTTTCAATGAAACGTTTTTGAGCTATGGCAGTGCGCCGGTTAAATATATTAGTCAGCTGATGCTGAAATAATTTTATCAGCGATTTACCCGGAGCATCCCGCCCCACCTTCGGTGGGGCGGGATGCTCCGAAAAACGGGAAAGGCAGCCTTTGGCTGCCTTTCCCGTTTTTCGGAGCAATAATAGCTGTATTATTATTTATTCTTACGTTGTTGCAACTGACGAATAATACGATCCAGTTTCACCGGATCATTAATGTACGGCGACAGATCGAACAACTCTACTCTTCTGAATTGTACCGGATGGCTCTCGCTTTGTAAAGAAATAGAACCTTCTGTGAGTGGCTTACCATCCTGTTTTACGGCAGGATCAGGTTCGAGGACATTGCCACCACCGATCTGCGGTTTGTTATAAACCAGGACGGTGTCGGAACCAACGATGTGTTTCAGTACGGAATCGCGCAGTACCAGGGCTTCTACATGCACCCACTGATCGCCGTGGAAAGTTTTTGAAGTGGAGCCGATACAGTGGTCAGTGATCAGTTTTCCGTTCATGACAACGTTGGTACCCGGTGTGCAGAGATTGGCATTTGTACGCGGATCTTTGCCATTACCACCTAACAGCTGTTCTTCCAGTGAAATCGGGAAGTCCTGGTGTTTGGTCATGGTAGCGGCAGGCTGGCCATGCAGCATGACGCCACTATTTCGGTAAGCCCATCCCGGGCCGCCTTTCACCTGTTCGCCGGTAAAGCGGTATTCTACAACAATCAGGTAGGCGCTATAATTTTTTTTATAGAAGATGTGCCCGTATTGTTCATCAAACTGTTTGTATTGATCGTAGGAAACGGTGAGGTAACCATCTTTTATGCGGAAGGTATTACCAAAATTATCGTTCAGGTCGTGGTCTTTTATTTTGATGTCCCAGTCTTTAAGGTCTTTTCCATTGAACATTTTCACCCATTTGGCGGGTGCGATTTCTTTTTGTGCATAGGTGCCGATGCTCATCAGCAGGCATAACGTGGTGAGTAAATTTTTCATTGTGTCCATGTTTGGTGGTTAAGATAATAAAAAAACTTGTTGGCGAACTGTGTAATATTTTACGCATCGTTGCTATCTCTCTACATAAAATAAAAATAAAAATATATCTATTTACATAAATATCAGAACTTTAAATTATTGCAAGGTTTTAGTGGCATACAGGCAAAATATGATTATGAATGCTAACAACCAGATGAACGGGAATGCCCCTGTGGCAGGAACGTTATATGATAGTTCCACGCTGATAAATGTTAGTCCTGAAGGTCGTATCGTATCAATATTTTCAGGAGCCTGGCTGTTGGGATCAGCGATCAGCAAAGTAGATAAGAAGCCGGTACAGAGTCTTGCGAGGCTTTTGGGCGCCGGCTATTTACTGTACCGTGGCATTTCCGGGAATGGCCTTTTTAATGGCTTTTTCGGGAAGCGCAAAGCAGACAGACATGCCAGGGCGGTGAACATACGAACCTCTATTCTGATAGACAATCCGCGGGAAGAAGTGTATTATTTCTGGCGTCAGTTAAACAATCTGCCGGTATTTATGAAGCATTTGCAGTCTGTAGAGGAGTATGACCCATTGCATAGCCATTGGGTGGTGAAGGGGCCGGCCGGTTTAGGGACGCTGGAATGGGATGCTGAGATTGTAAAGGAGTATCCCGGAGAGTTTCTGGGGTGGCGTTCTTTGCCGGGCTCATCTATTGCTACTGCGGGCCGTGTTACGTTTATGGACTTACCCGGAGGCGGAACAGCGGTAGATGTAATGCTGACCTACCGTGCACCGGCGGGCTACCTGGGTTCAGGGCTGGCCTGGATGCTGAATGCCGCTTTTGAGAACATGGTGGTGCAGGATATCCGCCGGTTCAAGTATTTTATGGAAACAGGAGAAACTGCCAGCTGAGTACAGCCTGTATTGTTGCCAGAAGCTATTTTAAGACAATCTTATAAAAAAGCAGGCTGTCCGTTGCGGGCAGCCTGCTTTTGCTTATCCATCACTGTTCGTAATGTATTAATGTGATAATGCCTCTTTCTTAAAGTTATTGTAAGAATTCTGACTCTGTTGAATCAGTTTAAGAACTTTTTCCCGAACATCATCTTTGAGGCCGCTAACTTCATTCTCGAAGACGTTTTTGAGTTCATCGAGATCATCGGTGCCTCTTCCAACAAGTTTATTGATTTTGTAACGCCATTTACCTGCTGTGTGTTTGATTTTTTTGCGGGTACCCTGGCCACTATCCGGTGCGGTTAACACTCCTATAAGTACGCCGGCAGAGAATCCGGCTAGTGCGCCTGCCATAAATTTTAAAGTAGACATAATCACTGGTTTTTATTTGTTTAACAAATGATTAAAGAACTTAGTTCATCTTCACAGATGTCTACAAAATTTTCAAATATCAGGCCAAGAATGGCCCAATAGACTACATAGGCTGAATTAGTGATTCAATCAACATTGAAAAATTTGATGGGAAATTTCTTTTCGTATAGCCTTTAATGTTATGTTATAAATTATTTTTTCTGACAGATGATTAATGCGATCTCCAGTGTCTCTGAAATATTTTTATTGAGATGATAAACAGATATTACATCCAGCCTTTTCCACTGCTACTGTTTTTGGTTGATATCACTAAAATCCTGACAGTAGCCACCAGCCGGGCAAATGGTCAGTTCATCGGTTCGTTTTGGTTGTGCTGACTACTTCAATAATTATCTATACTTTTCGCTTATCTGCGCCGGATTAACAATATGGCATAAACTAAAAAAAGACAGCCGGAACAACATCAACGTTTTGACATCGTTCCGGCTATGTGGATAAGATAAGCGAGTAGATAATGGAATTTATAAAGTCAAACGGAGCAGTAAAATAATATGGTTTTTTTGCTTTTCAAAACTTTTTGAAAGAAACGAAAATAATAAATTTATTTAAAAAGTCCGTCCAACGCGATTCTTCCCAAACTACTCTGCTAACAACTTATCTATCAATCTGTTAAAATTATATTTGAATTCTTCATAATGTTCGCCTGTACCAGGGCCATTGAAGCCAGTGTGTACTTCTGACACATTACCTTTTTTGTCGATGAAGATAGTCGTAGGGAAGCCCTTGATACCCGTCAGCTGAGGCAGTGTTTTAGCGGCCTTTTCAGGATCACCAGGCGTAACACCGGTAATCAGCACAGGGTACTGCACATCGAAACGGTGCAGGAAGCTGTTCAGGCTATTCTTAGACTTCTCAAAATCGGTGGTACGCTCATAAGCCAGGCCTATGATCTCCACTCCCCTGTCGTGGTTCTTTTTGTACCACTCAGCCAGGTAATTGGTTTCATCCATGCAGTTAGGGCACCAGGAACCCATCAGGGTAACAACTACCACCTTGCCTTTGAAACGATCATCCCTGAGGGATACTTTATTACCGTTCAGGTCAGGGAAACTGAATTCCAGTGGCCCGGCGCCCGGTTTTGCAGTAACCAGCGAGGTTTCATCCGGTAACTTAGCTGCTTCATCTTTACGTGCAAACCAGTTTTCCTTACCATCACCAATACCGGCATAGAAAATCCCCTGCAGGGTGCCATCAGCATTGATCAGTGCGGTAAACAGGTAAGCATGGGAGCCATCGAAAGTAGAGAGTTTCAGGGTATCGCCACTAACGATACCATCGAGGAAGCGGTAGTCGCCGGTGCTGGTCAGGAAAGTACCGTGCACGGTATTGCCGTTCTGTTTGAATTCTCCGATGGCATAGGAAGAATCATTTTTCTCCTTACCGATGAACCAGGTAGACCAGCGGCCATTCACATTGCCTTTTGCAGGCGCGTATTGCGGGAATCGTTCGGTGGTGTTAGGGATGGCAGTAAAAGGTATACTCACGTCCTTATCTGCCAGGTGGCGCGTCCAGGAACCATTGAGGCTGCCATCTTTTGCAATGGCTGCTTTAAAATCTGAATCGAAGAAAGGCATCTTAATAAAAACAGAATCGTTGTTCACCTTTACTTCATCCACCAGCAGCCTGTCGGTGGCATTGAGCACGTATAATACCTTACGACCGGCAGTATCTTTCACTTCAAAGTTGAACACGATATCAGCGCCGTCTTTACGATGTAACTTAGCCTGATAGGTACCGGCCTGCAGGTCTTTTTTTCCACCAGCCTGGCAGGCGGCCAGGGATAATCCTGCCAGTAGGCAGCTCCATAATTTCTTCATAGCATTAACCTTAAAATATTACTTATTATAGTTTCGCTCTCCGAAAAGCAAACTACCGATACGTACCATGGTACTACCTTCTTCCAATGCAATTTGGTAGTCGGCACTCATGCCTGTGGAGCGTTCTTTAAAGTAGTCCTGCGAAGCGAAGTATCGTTCCTTAACTTTTACAAATATCTCCTGGAGCTGGTGGAACTCTTTACGGATCTGGGTTTCGTTGGAAGTATTTGTGGCCATTGCCATTAACCCGGCAATACGGATGCCTGAGAATTCCTGCTGTTGCTGTTGCCAGCTGTCCAGCAATTGGATGAGTTCCCCTTCATCGAGGCCAAATTTAGTCTCTTCTTCTGCAATATGCAACTGTAAGAGGCAATTTATGACACGATTATTTTTAATGGCCTGTTTATTAATTTCTGCCAGCAGCTTAAAGCTGTCTACCGCATGGACCATACTAACGAAGCCAGCGATGTATTTAACTTTATTGGATTGGAGGTGACCGATAAAATGCCATTCAATATCTGCCGGCAATACCGGTTGTTTTTCGGTCAGTTCCTGTACATAGTTTTCGCCGAAGATCCTTTGTCCTTGCTGATAGAGCGCTTCAATATCTGCTACGGGCTTTGTTTTGGAAACAGCCACGAGTTTTGCATTATAAGGGGCCAGTTGCTGCAGCACCTGGTTGTATGTGGTGAGATTTATTGCCATTGGGCAAAATTAGTTTATTTGCGCGCATAGGTGGCGCCTGCGGCGCTTTTTTCTTTTCTCGCAAAGAGGCATAAGGAGCAAAGCAACATAAGACCTCTGTTTTGTTGTTCAGGCAATTTTAAGGAGATGACCGGCATTTTGTTGTTGTTCCGGTTTTCCGTTGATGCCGAAGGCATCAACGGAAAACCGGGTATCAGGGGCGCCTCCGGCGGCCCCTGATACCCGGTAAAAAATTGGGATGACGTTTCTATTTAAGAGAGTATAGCGCGGCTGATAACGATACGCTGTACTTCGGAGGTACCTTCATAGATCTGTGTGATTTTGGCATCACGCATGAGTCGCTCTACATGGTATTCTTTTACAAAACCGTAACCACCGTGTACCTGCACGGCTTCTGTAGTTACCCACATTGCTGTTTCGGAAGCAAATACTTTGGCCATGGAACCGCTCAGGGTATAATCCAGGTGATGGTCTTTTTCCCATGCAGCTTTGAGGCATAACAGGCGGCTGGCTTCAATTTTAGTGGCCATATCTGCCAGTTTGAACTGGATAGCCTGGTGCTGGCAGATTTCTTTACCGAATGCTTTTCTTTCTTTAGAATATTTCAGTGCCAGTTCATACGCGCCGCTTGCAATACCCAATGCCTGGGAAGCAATACCAATACGGCCACCGGCGAGGGTTTTCATGGCAAATTTAAACCCGAAGCCATCTTCACCGATACGGTTTTCCTTTGGTACAATTACATCCTGGAACATAATACTGTGTGTATCGCTACCACGGATGCCCAGTTTATTTTCTTTGGCCCCAACAGTAACACCTGGTGTATTCTTCTCTACTATTATCGCATTGATACCTTTACTACCCTTCTCCGGATGGGTTTGTGCAATTACGAGGTAAACGCTGGCGGAGTTACCATTGGTAATCCAGTTTTTGGTACCGTTGATTACATAGTGGTCGCCTTTATCTTCCGCAGTGGTACGCTGAGAAGTAGCATCAGAGCCGGCTTCAGGCTCACTAAGCAGAAATGCGCCGATAATTTCTCCTTTGGCCAGCGGCACCAGGTATTTCTGTTTCTGCTCTTCTGTACCGAATGTTTCCAGTCCCCAGCAAACAAGGGAATTATTAACACTCATTACTACTGATGCAGAAGCATCGATTTTAGAAATCTCTTCCATGGCCAGCACGTAGGATATGGTATCCAGTCCGGCTCCGCCATACTTAGGACTCACCATCATTCCCAGGAATCCAAGTTCACCGAGTTTCTTAATCTGTTCTGTTGGGAATATTTGTTTTTCATCTCTTTCAATAACACCTGGCAGCAGTTCTGTGATGGCAAAGTCCCGCGCCGCTTTCTGGATCATGAGATGTTCTTCTGTGAGTTGATAATCCATTGTAAGTTGTGTTTTAGTGTGTTCTCACAAATTATCTATAAATAAGGAGGTAAAAAAGGGTAGGTCTGAAAATTCACTGTTGTCTATCAGAAAACAAAGAATATTGAATAAATCGATACAATAACGCTGGCGTGTTGGATATAGTTTATTAATTCCGCGTTGTTTTTTATACGGACAATGACAGCTGCCTTGGGTGTTCAGGTAAAATCCACTAGCTTGCCGGTATAGTATATTCATTATTTATGAAGAATATCAAGATAATAGAAGTTAAGTCAGAGATTGGTGCGGGTACCCGTGGGGCCAGCCTGGGGGTAGACGCTATCAAAATTGCAGCCCTGGATTTCATGAGCAACTTCTTCGTACACTTTCCTACGGAGGCTATCGAAACAGAAAACAAGCTGCTATTTGAACCCATTGAATCTCCTTATGCCAAAAGAATCAAAGGTACGTACACCATGTACGAGCGTATCAGCAAGAGTGTTTGTGAAACCGTAAAGGCAAACTGGTTCCCGGTATTACTCTCCGGCGACCACAGTACTGCCGGCGCTACTATTGCAGGACTAAAAATGGCACATCCCAAATCCAAACTGGGGGTCATCTGGATAGATGCCCATGCCGACCTGCATACCCCTTACACCACCCCTTCCGGGAATATGCACGGTATGCCGCTGGCTACTGCCATTGCTGAAGACAACCTCGATTGTAAAGTGCATGAAATCGATGAGCAGGCCGCTAAAACGTGGAATGCACTGAAAAACATCGGTAAAATCGCACCGAAGGTATTGCCGGAGGACATTGTATTCATCTCCCTGAGAGATTATGAAAAAGAAGAAGATTACCTGATCAAGCAATATGGCATGAAGGTAATTACGACCAGCGAGGTAAGAAGAAAAGGCCCGGAAGCCATTTCCAGGTCAGTATTCCGTTATCTCAGTGATTGTGATTATATCTATGTTTCGTTTGACGTGGATAGCCTGGATTCTTCTATTTCAAAAGGTACGGGCACTCCTGTAAGCAATGGTTTACGTGAACGTGAAGCGGAAGACCTGATTGCCAAATTCATGCAGCACCGTAAAATCTGCTGTTTTGAGATTACAGAAGTAAACCCTACGCTGGACAGGGAAAACCTGATGGCAGAAATAGCCTTCAACATCCTGCAGCGTAGCGTAAATGTACTGATGATGAACTAGCTGTTTCTTTACTGGATACGATAGTATGCTATCAGCCAGCGTGTTACATCCGCATAGCTCTGTATACCCTGTTCCTGCTTGTTTGCTTTCAGGTACTGATCATATAGCATGGCAGAATAATCATCTACCTTTCCTTCGTATCTGCGGTAGAAGCCAACGATGGACTTATAATCCTCTTTTACTCCGGGCACTGCCCTGGACCAGATATCCTTTGCCAGAACGGAATCACGGAAGGCCAGCTGTCTGACGCTGTACAGCAGCATCTCCAGGTTGGCGGCATAACGGAAATGGCTATCCGCAGCATTGCTGGCTGCCAGGTACCCTACGAAATTAGCATCTTCCTCCGGCGCATAACCCAGCTGGTGGGCTATTTCATGGCAGGTAGTATAGGGCAGCAATACCGGCGGTGTGGTCATATTTACCTGTGCTTCGAGGCTCCAGGGGTTCAGGTAGCCGGTAATACCCATATAGTTGATCCAGCGGCCATACAGGGAGGCCTTCACGCAACCGGCGCGGTAGCGGAAGGCAGGCCAGCGCTGCGATGCATTATCATAAGCCAGCTTAGCCCTGGTAAACAGCGGGATACCCGAAGTATCAGACATCGTGATGTTCAGGGTATCTCCCAGGTTAAACTTTTCCTGATTTACTTTTAATAATAAAGTATCTGCTAGCTGCCAGAGTTGTTGTGTGTTGTATCTTTGCGGTGCCAGGCCGGTATCGTCGGGGAGTGGCTGCCTGTCGTAGTTCAGGCCCCATAGCACGAGAAAGGCCAGGTAGAGTTTGAGGAGGTTATGAACACCCTTTATGAGCAGCAGTAGCGTGTCTGCCCAGGCCAGGGTAAAGAGTTTATAACATAGTTTTAACAAATAAATTATTCCTGTTATAATCCATGCTGCATATATTACGTCGCCAACACTGAAAGGCACTATACCCATGACTTGTCTAAAAGCTACGCTGGTCCACTTATACCACCCATAGAAGTAAAAATTTTCGAAGCGGTAACTCCAGACCATTAATCCTTTTAACAACAGTATAGCCGTAAGTGTTAGTACAATACGGACAACCTTTATTCTAATTTTGGTATTTAATTCCATACAGAAAGAATCATGATAGATGAATCTTTACAAATAAAACTTGGCGGAGCCTTATCTGAAAAACTACAGGTGAAAATACACATTAATGATGCAAAAAGTGTCAGCGGTGGTGATATTAATGAAACATTTCGTATAGCCACGAATGAGGGTTATTTTTTCCTGAAACTGAATAATACAGCGCAGTATCCCGATTTATTCCAGCAGGAATTCAGCGGGTTACAGGAGCTGCGTGCGGCATATGCGCTGTCGGTACCCAAGCCGCTGGCTACGGGCACCGTGGCCGACAAGAGTTATTTGCTGATGGAATTTATCCAGAAAGGCGTTGCGGTGAGTGATTTCTGGGAGAATTTTGCGGCAGGGCTGGCACGACAGCACCTGATTACCCAACCACATTTTGGTTATCCGGTACCCAATTATATCGGCACCTTAAAGCAATACAATACACCTTATAGCAACTGGCCTGTGTTTTATGCATTCAACAGGCTGATGCCCCTGACCCGGCTGGCATATGATAAAAAAATCATTGAACAGCAGACTGTAAAGCAGATGGAACGCCTTTGCAGGCAGCTGCCCCGTTTATTCCCGGCAGAGCAGCCGGCTTTGCTGCATGGCGACCTGTGGTCGGGCAATTTTATGATCGGCAATGATGGCAGGGCCTGTATTTACGACCCGGCCGTGTATTACGGGCACAGGGAAATGGACCTTGCCATGACAAGGCTCTTCGGTGGTTTCGACACCCGTTTTTACTATGCATATCAATCCATCTATCCATTAGTACCAGGATGGCAGGAACGTATCGGCATATGCCAGTTATACCCGTTGCTGGTGCATACTATATTGTTTGGAGGGAATTACTACAGTAGTGTGAGGGAGGTTTTAGCCGCATATTAACGGTCACAGTCCGTTTACTTCAATGTATTTGCGCATTTTCTCGTATTCTGCATTCACGACAGGATAATACTTTTCCAGCGATGTTACTATTTCATTGTAGCGGTTTTCTATGTCCGCCTTATTAATATCTTTTTCATTGAGGAGGCTTTCCAGTACCTGTACATTTTCCGTAATCCAGGTCAGGCCCACCATAGCAAAGTTAGGTTTCAGCTTATGCAGACTGAATTTCATGTTAGACCAGTCGTCATTATCCAGTAGTTCCCGTATTTTGCCCAGTTCATCCTTGATGATACGGAGGAAGATCTCGAACAGATCTGCCGCATACGAGATATTATTTTCATACAGGCCGTTCAGAAACTGAACATTCAGATCGGGGCTAAAATCGTATCCACTGATATTTTGTACTTCTTCCATTATAAGTTCGGTTTCGTCTTCGTTTAAATATTTGTGGAACAGCTGTAGCAGCTGGTCCGGCGTGTAAGGCTTGGTGAGTATATCTGTAATCCCCGCGGCGCGTGCCATAGCGGCGGTACTTTCCAGGGCAACAGCTGTGGTGGCGATAACGGGAGTAGCTACGTTGGGCATTGCCTCATCAGCCCGGATACGTTGTGCCAGCTCCAGTCCGTTCATGCCTGGTATCCTGATATCCATCAGAATCAGGTCAAAATGTTTTGACTCCAGGAACCAGGAGGCATCCGGCCCATTCGTGGCCACGCAGTAATTGATTTTGTACTTCTGGAGCAGACTCATGATATACCGGAGGTTCATTTGATTATCCTCCACTACCAGGAGACTTGCATTTTCGAAGGTCTGATTCCTGGGGATCCTTCCAGGCTTGCGTTTACCCGCTGCGAGTGGTTTGCCCGTATCCATGTAGGGCATGTTAAAGCAAAAAACGGTTTGAAAGCCGGGCATTTCTTCAATAGCGATATTTCCGCCCTGCAGTTCCACCAGTTGTTTGGCGATAGCCAGGCCCAGTCCGGTGCCGCCATATTTTTCCCTGATATCCCCTTCTGCCTGTTTATAGTTTTGAAAGATGAGTTCCAGTTTGTCTTTTTTGATGCCGATCCCTGTATCACAGACGCGAAAGCTGATCCAGACCTTGTTATTCTGCCAGCTTTCCTGGTATACCCTTACTGCAATTTGTCCTTCGGTGGTAAACTTCTCTGCATTTCCTAACAAATTGAGTAGTATTTGGTTCAGCAGCATATCATCTCCGATGAGCCAGGTGTTGATAGCAGGATCTACCTCCGCCGTAATTTTGATTGGCTTCCGGCCCAGCTTAAGTTCAAAGGTATGTCGGAGCGATTGTATCAGTTCTCTCAGGTGGAATTCCCGCGGGTTTACGCGGAGTTCCCCGGCTTCTATCCGGGAAATATCCAGAATATCACTGACAATACCCAGCAGTATACCGGAAGAATGTTTGAGGAGGTTGATATATTCCCTTTGCTGGGCGTCGAGGTGAGTTTCCTCGAGGAGGTGTGCCATGCCAATGATGGCATTGAGTGGTGTACGTATTTCGTGGCTCATGCTGGCGAGGAATTCCTTTTGGGCCTGCCTTGCTTCTTCGGCGGCGTGGCGGGCGTTTTCAAGGTCCTGCTGGAGCATTTTCTGCCGGGTGATGTCCATATGTACAGCGGCGCCGCCGGTAATATTTCCTTTGCGGTCGTATACGTTGGCAGAGCTGCAGAGCACCCATCGTTTGGAGCCATCTTTCAGAACCACCTCCAGGTCGTACAGCAGTGGCTGGTTGGTATCCATGCGCCTTTTTCGCAGTGCATGGGCAAAATTCCGGTTATCTGCCGGCACGAATATTTCGGTCAGGTTACGGCCGATGAGTTCGTCTTCACGGTAGCCGGAGAGGCGACAGAAGCTCTCATATACCTGGGTAATATTTCCTTCCAGATCGGTTTCGCACATGGCAGCGTTGAGGTTGTTCAGGATTACGCGGAATTTCTCTTCGTTGAACCTGATTTCCTCCATAACACTTCTGCGGCGGGTGATATCTACGATCTGCCAGATGGAACCCATAAAAGTTTCACCGTGGAAGATGGGCAGATGGGTTACTTCGCGGAACTGGCCGTCGGCGAAGGGTATTTCCCAACCGAACCATGGTTTTTTATCTCTGCGGAGAATTTTAAGTTGTTTGTGGAAGGCCGCCGGCTCGGCGAGCATGGGCGCCAGGGTGGCTATCATCTGGGAGTAGGAAGCATTATGTGGGATGATATCCCCGATATGACTGCGTAGTATATCGTTTATCCAGATGCAGCGGTATTTTTCGTTGGTCACCAGTATTCCGGCGCTGGAGTTCTTCAGCCAGGCGTTGATGGGCATGGAAAACAGGTCCGGGGTGCGCTTGGGCATACCGGTTGACTGAGCAGTTGTGAATTTTGCTTCTTTTCCTCTGGACTTCATCTTTTGATGGAATAGGGGACTACGGGTTTTCAATAAATCATTACTTTACGGTAAAATGGCGGTGGAATACCAATATTATCAGTTACCTTTGTGAACCGCTATAGTTGCCGTACAATTGAAATATGGCCGATATTTTATTATATAAATATATATATAAAAATAATATCAATAGTGAACAAATTTAGGAAATTTTTGCAATTGCAAATATTTAATTACCTTTGCATCCCTCTAAAAGTGAGGATATTGATATGAAACCACTCCGCGATTTTGACATAGCCTTTGTAGGATTAAAACCTGGGGCGCACTCATTTCAGTACGAGGTGGATGAGAGTTTCTTTGAGAACTTCGAGGAACCGAGAGAATTTACGAATTGTAAGGCTACGGTTAATGTGACGTTTGACAAGAAAAGCAGTTTTTTTCTGCTGAAATTCGAGATTGGCGGTACGATGACAGTTACATGTGACCGTTGTGGTGAGCCATTCGAGCTGCAGTTGTGGGATGATTTCAACCAGGTAGTTAAGCTGGTAGATAATCCGGAAGAGATGACGGAGAGTGAGGAAGACCCGGAAGTGACGTATATTTCGAGAACAGAGTCCCATTTTAATGTGGCCAATCTGATTTATGAATTTATACATCTGAGTATTCCGATGCAGCATATACATCCCGCGGATGCCGAAGGCAAAAGCGGATGTAATCCAAAGGTGATAGAAATGCTGGAAAAAATGAACCAGCAGGCTAAAGAGAACGATAACCCAATCTGGAAAGGGTTGGATAAATTTAAGGACAATTAAAAATTAAATAAAATGCCAAATCCTAAACGCAGACATTCTCAGCAAAGATCAGCAAAGAGAAGAACGCATTATAAGGCGGTAGCGGATACATTAAGCACAGACAGCGCAACCGGAGAAGTGCACCTGAGACACCGTGCTCATTGGGTAGAAAACAAACTGTACTACAAAGGAAAAGTAGTGTTGGAAAAACAGAGCGCTGCTAAATAAGAAATTTTACTAATTTTACCCGAGCTAACAAGAACAAACTTGAGTTACATGAGAATCGGGCTTGATATGATGGGTGGCGACTTCGCCCCCACAGAAGCAGTAAAAGGAGTAAAATTATATTTAGATACAGTTGCATCTGATGTGCACCTGGTATTGATTGGAGATGAGGAACAACTCACTCCACTTCTTGCTGATGCACAGCTGGACCAATCAAAATATTCAGTTGTTCATTCATCTCAGATAATCGGGATGAATGAACACCCTACCAAGGCACTGAAGGAGAAGCCTCAGTCTTCTATTTCAATTGGTTTCCATCTTTTAAAGAATGAAAAGGTAGATGCTTTCATCAGCGCCGGTAATACCGGAGCGATGATGGTAGGTACCTATTATTCTATTAAAGGAATTGAAGGGGTGCAACGTCCTACGATATCTACTCTTGTTCCCCGCGAAGACGGCTCATACGGAGTGCTGCTCGATGTGGGTATCAACGCCGACTGCAAACCAGAAAACCTGTCGCAGTTTGCCATCCTAGGCTCCCTATATTCCCAGAACATCCTGAATGTTCCCAACCCTAAAGTTGGTTTACTGAATATCGGTGAAGAAGAAGGAAAGGGCAACTTACTCGCACAGGCCACTTATCCGTTATTAAAAGAAAACAAACAAATTAATTTCGTCGGAAATATCGAAGGTAGAGATATCTTCAGCAAAAAAGCCGATGTAATTGTTTGTGAAGGTTTTACCGGAAATATCATACTTAAAATGGCTGAGTCATTCCATGAAATCGCCCACAGACGCGGTATCAATGACGAATACATTAATAAGTTTGACTCTGAAACTTACGGCGGTACCCCGGTCCTCGGTGTTTCCAAACCTGTAATTATCGGTCATGGTATTTCTCAGGCACTCGCCTTCAAAAACATGATTTTGCTCGCACAGCAGATGCAACAATCTAAACTGTTGGAAAAGATTACCGCCAGCTTTAAGAAAGAAGAAGCGTAATCCTGCTAAAAATATTTCAAAAAAGGCGTCTCTACCGCGTAGAGACGCCTTTTTGTTTAAATGCATTTTATCGTTTTTCCTTTTCAGCCGATGCCTTCGGCACCGGCTGAAAAGGAAAACGGCCCCCACCTGCGGTGGGGGCCGTTTTCCTTAGACCAATAGCGGTTGGCATCCTCCTAAAATGGGAATGTCGCCCGGCCTTCGGCCGGGCGACATTCCCAGAAAAAGTGATTTAATAATTAATGAGCATCTTCATAAACCGGCATTTTTACGTAGAACGTAGTGCCTTCATTCAGCTTGGTTTCGAACCAGATCTCCCCACGCATCTGCTCCGCAATATTCTTGCACATCGCCAGTCCGAGGCCGGTACCAGACGATTTGGTGGTGAAGTTAGGCACGAATATCTTAGACTGTACCTCTGATGAAATCCCACCGCCATTATCGGCCACACTTACGATCACATAATGATCGTAGGTAGCCTGGAAACGAATCAGCACGGCTCCACTCCTCCCCTCAGGTACCGCCTGTATAGCATTCTGCAGTAAATTGGTAAATAACCTGTTCAGTTGCGTTTTATCTGCAAATACCTGGTACTGACGGTCTGGTTCTATATAGGTAATCGTACAATCTTCGTGACTGCTATATAAATCTACCAGCGAGTGAATCACTTCATTGACATTTACTACCTCATTGTTAGGCTCCCCTATGCGTGCAAAGGCCGAGAAATCCGACGCAATATTAGCCAGGTGCTCTATCTGCTCCACCAGCGTATTGGCCACGTTTTTAGACATCTCCTTCACGTTGGGACGGTCTTCCACAATAGCACGCTGTAAGTACTGGATACTAAGCTTCATAGGCGTCAGCGGGTTCTTGATTTCATGGGCCACCTGGCGCGCCATTTCTCTCCATGCTCCCTCACGCTCACTTTTAGCAAGGCGTGCCGCACTCACCTCCAGCTTACGCACCATCTTATTATATTCTTTTACCAGCGCACCAATTTCATCATCCTTATCCCACTCGATCTCATCATTTCGCTGGCCCAGATTTACGTGCCGCAGCTTTTCCGTTACAAGGGAGAACGACCTGGTTATACTGTTAGTAATCAGCAAGGCAATAATACCGGCAATCAGGAAGATAAAGGCATTGAAAGTAATCAGCGCAACGAGGAAGTTGGAAATCTGCTGCTTCAGCTCTGTCTGCGTGGCGAAATAAGGCACATTAAGGTAAGCAAACACTTCCCCGCTGTCGTTTCTCAACGGTACATACCCCGACAGGAATGACATCGTACCAATTTTTTCGTACTGCATGTACTGGATCAGCTGCTGGCTATATAGCTGATAATAGCCCACCGGATTCATTTTGCGGGAAATAAGTCCCTTCTCCGTCATCAGTGGCTGCGTTGTAATCTGCAGGTTGCCGTCGCGGTCATATACGTTTATATCCAATGCCCTGTCATCTGCAATATTGGCAAGCGAATTACTCAGCTGTACCAGCAGATGTGAATCGTAAATATCCCCCACCTGGTCATGGGTCTGCTGATTGTCGAACACCTTCTCCACATCGGTAGCTACCTCTCCCATGGCCTTGCTCAGCTTCTCCTTGTTCTGCACTTCAGAACGGTAAATGAAGAATTTGATAGTGGTCAGACCCAAAATCACAAAAGAGAACACCACAATGAAGATAATGGTGCCATGTACCTTACGGCGTATGCTGACCTTAACAAGTGTACGGATATTGCTCAGCCGCATCCTTGCCTTGATCAGCAGATCAAATAATTTGTAGATCACAATGATCAGCAGGAACAGCCCGAACATATAGGCAAACAGGGTGATGAATTCCACAAAAGTCCTGTTCTCCTTTACCACCAGCACCACCTTATCAGGCGAGGCCTTGAATACCAGTTCCGAATGACCTCTGTCTGTTCTTACCGAAACATCTGCCGCAGGCAGATCTGCCGGATAAATTTTTATCGGGAAAGGAAAATCATTGTAATTACTTACCAGAATGCCTTTATCATACACGGCATAGCTATAGGCGCCGGTATTATCCCTGCTGTAATCCGTTACATCAGATTCTACCAGCAGTTCAGGGTAGATACGGTCTGTAGTACTGAGTTTAGGTGTAATAACATACAACAACCATCCGATACCTGCATGGTCTGCGGGGTTATAAAATTCTTTTTTTCCTATATAACTATATTGCTTGAAACTCTTTTCATAATAATACAGGTCGTTGCCGCCAAGCTGCACTGGTGCAGCTTCTGCATCAAATAACATGTGCCTGTTAAATGATATCAGGCTGATGGTATCTGAAGCGTATACAGGGTCACCATTTTCGTCATAGGGATAAAATGTTACGTTGAAGCGGCTCAGGTACCCCTGGAAATATTTCTGGATGAGATCATTTTCCATTTCTGACTTTACCGGCACACGTCCTCCCCTGTTCTCGAAAAAGCTCTGCAGGTATTCATCTGTCTCCATCTTCTTACCTACATCATTCAGCAATATTTCCAGGTAAGGATCTTTTTGTTTGGAGAGATCTTTCGCGAGATTTTGTCTTACAGAGATTTCCTTTTGATTATTGTAATATACCAGTGCTCCCGAGGTGGTGATGGTTAGCAGGAAAAGCCAGAAGAGGAAAGGCACGGTGGCCATGGTACTCTCAAACCTGTCTGCAATGAAATCCAGCAGTACGATATACAGTACCAGCCAGATTACCATCATAATCGTAAACGGTACATCGGGATTATTGAGCCGGAAAAGTATCCATAGAATTCCTACAAAGGCAAGCCAGATATACTTTGTACGGTAGCGGAAGTTGGTCAGTTCATTCAACAGGTAGTTGATGATCTGTGAGAAAAAGAGGAAGCTGAAGGAGATAAAACCCAATACCACAAAGCCGATGATACTATATTCATTCAGGCTGAAGAAGTTGGTAACGTCAAAAGAGATACGGGAATCTATCACCAGGCTCTGGATCAGGTCTGCGAGGAATTGTTCTACTATAAACAGGACCAGGCTTGCGAAGATGATGACCAGACTTTGTTGCCAGCGTTTTTTAATCACCGGCGGATTGATGGTTTTTACATGTTCACGGAAGAATACGATCAGCCAGAAAGCCAGGATTACGTTGATGGCGAGGTCGCCGAGGGAGCGGAAAATCTCATCTTTTGCGTAGATACTGGGATCGAAGAAATTGAGGCTGCGCATATTGAACGGGAACGCATATACGTAGCTTAGTACACGCAATACCAGTACCGTTCCCAGAAGCACGAGGAATGCGTATAGCGGGTTGGTAGTTTTTGCCAGGAGTGTAACAAACAGATTGATAAATATCAGTACACATAAACTTCCCAGCACACGGAAGATAACACTGAAGAGGTTGGGTGGTCTTGCGTGGAGGTTTTTGTTATAGTCCAGCCAGAACAATGTTTTTTTATCGCTGTTGACAACAGGCAGGATGATATGGTTTTCCTGTCCCATGTTATGCGGGTAGATCATGATCTGGTATTCCTGTCCGAGGGCGGGTTTATCGAAGAAGTGATCTACCAGGTAGTGGTTCTGAATGGCGTATTCCATGCGTACGGGGATGAGTGCCACCATCCGCCGGGTATGGCCTTTTGGTGCGGGTACGGTGCGTACCAGCATTTCATAGTAGCCATTTTTCAGTTTCTGGAAGTAGTCGCCATCGTGAATAGCATAGGAATAGTAATCCGGCTGAACGAGGGAGGTACTCCAGAATGCGAGCCAGGAGCCTTCCGCTTTGGTGGAGTCGAAGGCGAAGATATCGTACTCCTGTGCCGCGAAGTACCGGACGTTTTTTTCCGTGTAGGTGCGGTTAAACAGGGAATTGACCAGGGAGGTATCCTGGATATGATTGAGGAAGGCCTCTTCCCTGTCGCGGACACTTTTTTCCAGGCTGTGCTGTACCCCTTGCGGCGAAGAATAGTAAGACCAGTAATTGCTGAAGAGGAAGGCAAAAGTAAATAACCATGCCGCCACGATCAGCAGGTAGCCGTGTCTGAGGAAGAACAGCCGTATTTCTTTAACGTCTATCAAGATATAAGTATTTGGGAGACTATGCTTTTTCCTGGGCTTTCACCTGATTCCAGAGATGGTCCATTTCAGTGAGGGTCATGTCGTTGAGACGCCGGCCCTGCTGTAATGCCATTTCTTCCATTTGCTGGAAGCGGCGCTGGAATTTCTTATTTGTACGTTCAAGGGCGTTTTCTGCATCGATTTCAAGGAACCTGGAATAGTTTACCAGCGAGAACATTACGTCACCGAATTCGGCTTCCATTTCATCTTTATTCCCTTCCTTCACGGCATCGCGGAGTTCGTTCATTTCTTCCGTGATTTTATCGAATACCTGGTCGTTATTTTCCCATTCGAAGCCGGTTTGTTTGGCTTTTTCCTGGATGCGCATGGCTTTTACGAGGGCAGGGAGGGATTTAGGCACACCGCTGAGGACAGATTTTTTGCCTTCTTTGAGTTTTAATTTCTCCCAGTTCTGTTTAACTTCTTCTTCATCAGCTACCTGTACATCACCATAAATGTGCGGATGGCGGTGGATGAGTTTCTCACAAACACCGTTGATGACATCATTTATGTCGAATTTTTGTTGTTCGGAGCCGATTTTTGCGTAAAAGACGATATGGAGGAGGATATCTCCCAGTTCCTCTTTGATCGATTTCCAGTCTTCATCGGTAATCGCGTCTGCCAGCTCATAGGTTTCTTCTATGGTAAGCTGCCGGAGCGTCTGGATGGTCTGTTTACGATCCCAGGGGCATTTTTCTCTCAGATCGTCCATGATCTGTAATAATCTGTCGAAAGTGGCTGTTTTTTCCATATTGCCGTAAAAATAGTTAAAAAAAGTCCATCAGGCGGGCAGATCAGCGCAATATCCATGCTAGAAACTGTTAATTTCTTTTTCTTGCGAAAAAGGCCATTTTAATTACATTTGCGACCTATAAAATTATGAGATCAGTTTTTTCTGCTGTGGGCTATGGTGCCTGATTCCCTTGCCTGGGACGAAGGTAACAGCCTGGATTTTAAACAGTCAGAAATGCATCCCAAAAAAATTAAACATGGATCCGAAACACATTGCACTTATTTCATCGGAATTGGGTATCTCGTCCAGGCAGGCGGAGAATACTATGACCCTGTTGTCTGAAGGCTCAACAGTACCCTTCATCAGCCGTTACCGTAAAGAGGTAACCGGCAGTCTGGATGAGGTGCAGATTGCGCGTATAGAGGATTTACAGAAGCGTTACAAGGAGGTGAGTGATCGTCGTGACTTTATTATCAAGACGATTACCGACCAGGAGAAGATGACGCCTGAATTACAGGACAAACTGGAATCTACCTGGGTATTGGCAGAACTGGAGGACATCTACCTGCCATACAAACCAAAACGCAAGACCCGCGCTACTGTTGCAATTGAGAAAGGTCTGGAGCCACTGGCCAAAATGTTATTTGACCAGCAGGACGGTGATATCTCTGCAGCAGAAACATTTATCAACGAACAGGTAGCTAATTCAGAAGAAGCGCTGAAAGGAGCCAGGGATATTATTGCAGAGTGGATCAATGAAAATGCCGAGTGCAGGGACAAACTGCGTAAGCTGTTTACCAACACCGGCAAGCTGACATCCAAAGTAGTGGAAGGCAAGGAAGAGGAAGGCAGCAAATACAAAGATTATTTCGGTTTTTCGGAAGATCTGAAGGAAATGCCTTCTCACCGTGTACTGGCTATTCTGCGTGCAGAAACAGAAGGTATTCTGTTCAGCTCTATTGCACCTGAAGAAGAGGATGCAATGGGTATTATCAGCAAACAGTTTGTAAGTGGTAAAGGCGCTGCTGCCGAACAGGTAAGCAAGGCTGCTGCTGATTCCTACAAACGTTTACTGCGTCCGTCGCTGGAGAACGAATTCCGTGCCTCTGCGAAAGACAGAGCTGACGGAGAAGCCATCGACGTATTCGCAGAGAACCTGCGTCAGTTGCTGCTGGCAGCACCACTTGGCCCTAAAGCAGTTATTGCCATTGACCCGGGATACCGTACCGGCTGTAAAACCGTTGCACTGGACAACCAGGGTAATATGCTGGACCATGATGTAATTTTCCCGCTGGAAAAGAATTACAAGCGTGATGATGCAGAAGCTTTACTGAAAAAATGGGTAGACCGTTATGATACCGCTGCCATAGCAGTAGGTAATGGTACTGCTGGCCGTGAGACAGAAGAATTTGTTAAGAAAATAGATTTTGGTAAGAAGATCAACGTTTTCATGGTAAATGAGAGCGGAGCTTCTGTATATTCTGCGTCAGAAGTTGCCCGTGAGGAATTCCCTGATCAGGATGTAACCGTTCGTGGTGCAGTATCTATCGGCCGCAGGCTGATTGATCCGCTGGCTGAACTGGTGAAGATCGATCCTAAATCCATCGGTGTTGGTCAGTACCAGCATGATGTGAACCAGTCGAACCTGAAGCAGAGCCTGGACCGTGTGGTGGTTTCCTGTGTGAACAACGTAGGGGTAAACCTCAATACTGCCTCCAAGCACCTGCTGGCTTATATTTCAGGTCTGGGTCCGTCGCTGGCAGATAACATTGTAAAATACCGCAAGGAAAATGGTGCTTTCAGCAACCGTATGCAGCTGAAGAAAGTGCATCGTCTGGGAGAGAAAGCATTTGAGCAGTGCGCGGGCTTCCTGCGTATTGAAAACGGGGATAATCCGCTGGACAATTCCGCCGTTCACCCTGAGCGCTATGCTATTGTGGAAGCGATGGCCGCCAAGCAGCATTGCAGCATTCAGGACCTGATGGGTAAAGACGATCTCCGTAAAACCATCAATGCTAAAGAATATGTGAGTGAAGAAGTAGGTTTGCTGACACTGGAAGATATCCTGAAAGAGCTGGCGAAACCTAGTCGCGACCCACGTGACGAGATTTCTATCTTCGAATATGCAGAAGGTATTCATAAAATGGAAGATGTAAAACCGGGCATGGTATTACCAGGCGTGGTTACCAACATCACTGCATTTGGTGCCTTTGTTGATATTGGGGTGAAACAGGATGGCCTGGTACATATCTCCCATTTGTCCAACAAATTCATCAGCAATCCTAACGAGGCCGTGAAGCTGAACCAGAAAGTACAGGTAACTGTACTGGAAGTAGATGCAGCGCGCAAGCGCATATCTTTATCCATGAAGGATAATAGTCCTAAACCGGCACATGGCGGTGGACAGGAGCGTCAGCAGCAGGGTCCGCGTAATCAGCAGCCACGTAAGGATAAGCCGGCGGCTAAAGAAGCGCCGTTGAATGATTTTCAGGCGAAGCTGGCGGCGTTGAAGAATAAATTTAATTAAAAGATACGCTGGGAATTTTATTTACAAAGAGTAGATAATTCGACAGATTATATTATTTTTTTGAAACCGGTAGCTTCGCTACCGGTTTTTTTGTTCCGCCCCTTCTGGGCGGATTCGCTTCGCGTAGATTATTTATTCTTTTTAAACTTCTTTATCCAGGTCTGGAGTTTTTTAGGGTAATGCGTATCCCCTCTTTCGCTGAAGATGCGGAGCTGGTGGCCTGCATAGACGCCTGCGTAGATGATATCATCCTGCATATCTATGGCTACGGCGGCGGCTTCTGTGTTGGCAAAGCCGGGTTCATAGCCTTCATCGAAGAGGACTTCATTTTCTTCTTCGAGTGGTGGCGTCACCTGAAACCGTTGTGTAAAGATGCCCAGGGTATCGCCCAGGAGTTTGGTCAATCTTGATTTCAGGGGTTCTTTGTTGAGGAAGTCTACATCTTCCGGGTAGCGGCCTTCAAGGGTATCGAAGGCATTCCATGCACTGATGATCTGGGCATGGATGGTATCCGGAATGGGCCTCATGGTATCCATTTCGGGAGGAGTAAGGTCGTCGGACATTACAATTGCTCTAACCTGCTGTACACGGCTATTGCAGGAGACATGGGTTACAGAACCAAACAAGATGCAACAAACAGTAAGCAGCCAACAGGTTCCTGGAAGTACTTTTCGCATATATGGGAATTACCCTGCACAAATAGGAACCTTCCGGTTTATGCAGGTTTAAAGGGGTTAACAACTCAAATAATAAAATGTTTAATAATATTTAAATTATCTTCCTTTAAAGTTTGGTAATCGTTTTTCTACAAAGGCCTGCATTCCTTCTTTCTGGTCTTCGGAGGCAAAGAGGAGGTAGAAGTTCTTACGTTCGAAATGTAAGCCTTCATCCAGGGTGGCGTCGAATGCCTTGAGCACCGCTTCTTTCGCCATTTTCACTGCTACGGGGCTCATGGTAGCTATTTCAGCAGCCAGTTTAATCGCCTCGTTGAGGAACAGTTCTACAGGTACAATTTTATTGATGAGTCCGGCGGAGAGTGCTTCCTGTGCGGTAATAAAACGGCCGGTGAGCACCATTTCCATGGCGAGGGCTTTACCGACGGCGCGTGTGAGTCGCTGGGTACCTCCGGCGCCGGGCATGATGCCGAGTTTTATTTCCGGTTGTCCGAAGCGTGCCGTTTCGCTGGCAACGATCATGTCGCATAGCATGGTGAGTTCACAACCTCCGCCCAATGCAAAACCGCTGACAGCAGCTATCAGTGGTTTCTTAGTTTTTTTAATTGTATCCCAGGTATTGAACTGATCGATATTATACATATCGATGGCTGTTTTATCGGCCATTTGTTTGATATCAGCACCGGCGGCAAAAGCTTTTTCATTGCCGCTGATAACGATGGCCCTTACCTGGTCGTCGGCGTCGAGTAATTTCAGGGCATCTCTGAGTTCGCCCATGAGTTCGAGGTTCAGCGCATTCAGTTCTTTGGGTCTGTTGAGCTGTACGTGCGCTACAAAAGGCGCCACTTGCTGGTGTATGATTAAGTATTGAGGTTCCATTATTGAAATTTACACAATTAGGCCGATATACAACGCTCCACCCAGTGCCATTACAAAAGTAACAATGAAGAAGTAGGCAATTGTAAGCAGTACTGATTTAAACAGTGAACGTCGGAATGATTGGCCGTAATTTTTATAGAGTCCAAGTGTCTGGTAAGCGAAAAGGATCCAGAATGAAATGGTATATGCCGGAATGATGGGGAATATCCATGCGAGTACGCCAGCGATCAGGAACAGCATGAATGCAAAAGAGTGGAAATGCAATGCGAATATGGCATGATCTGCGTACATAAACTGTTTACGGCGTGCGTACAACCACTTCATCATTAATGCGAATAATGGCATCAGCACAAACATAAATTTAGGTGCATTGTGCTTAAAGGATTCCCATACAATTTCATCTGCGTTAATATCGCCATGCTCACTCTGAAGTTTGGTACCTGCTTTGAGGAGCCTGCGTGTAAAGAATTTTGACAATCCTTTATCCTGCTCTGCAGGTGTTAATTTGGCTTGAGCCTCGTCATATTCTTTTAGGTAATCGTGGCGTTCATCAGATTTATGTGCTTTTGTTGAATCTGTTGCTGCTGCTTCCGTTTTTGATTTTTTCCGGTGCGCTGTTGCCAATGGCGCGGCGGACGCTGCATACTGCGAATTTTTTTCGGAAACCTCCGGATGTTTGGGGCTGTCTATGGCCGCTATAGCCGTGCTATCAGCCGACGCCGGTTTATAGTGGTACCTGGTAGCGTCAGTAGCATTGGCAGTACTATCTTTTTTTCTTTCTGCTGCATTGTCCTCATTGCTGACGTTTATTGCCGGTGTTTTATGGAGGTTATTTTCGTCGATCACACCGGTATGGCCCAATATCCCGAAGATGGTAAAAAAGAATACAAATGATACGAATACGTATAGTTTAATTGGGTTTACATATCTTACTCTTCTTCCGGCCATGTATTCCCTGGTAAGGAATCCAGGTCTGATCAGCAGGTATTTGAGTGTTGTAAAGAATTGGGAGTCGTAATGGAAGATATCCATTACCACGTGTTTTACCAGGTGACTAAAAGTTTCGTGTTGTACGGTATTTTCCTGTCCGCATTCGGTACAATATCTTCCGGGTACTTCAAATCCACAGTTCAGGCAATGTTTATCTTTCCTTAAAGGTTGCGACTTCACAGATATTTAGATTTTGATTGGGTATAAGCAGTTTGAAAATCAAAGATATAAAAATATTTCCCGGACATCTGACCATATCATCATCTTACTGAAAACATATAAAAAGCACCTGGCATAGACCTGAATGTAGAGATGATGCAGACTTCGGGATGGGCTTATCAGTTTCTGGATTAAAGATATAAAAATATTTCCATGACCAATATCCGGGAAAATCAAACATATCAAAAATTTTAAATTGAATTTTGCGTTTAATTTGCAAAAGTTACCAAAAGAGGATTGTCTTTTCATGAAGCGGATATCATTTATCATATTATGTTTATTGGGGGCGGCAGGTCCGGCTTCCAGCCAGTACTATTTCCAGGACATTGTCAATACGCAACGTACGGTGGCTAATATGTCGCAGCTGAAGGAGCAGAAAGTGGCTACACAGCGTGTGCAGACGTATGATCCTACGAGTGAGCCGGATAAGGATTTCAGGTGTATCCGGATAATTAATCCGACTTATCGTCAGCTGCGTTCAGAAACTAACAGTACAGCTACCGGCTATGAAGTGCTGGTGAGTACATTTACCGCCAAAGGCTTGCTGAGCAAGACGATAGACAGCACCAATTCCAGCATTACGATTACCCAGTACCGTTATGACGACAATGGCAGGCTGCAGTATATCAGCAGTAGTTCCCAGGCGACGGATAGCAAGATGAAGTTTGAGGAGACGCGGAGTTATCAGTATGATACGACGGGGAGGCTGCTGAGTATGGTACGCAGAAAATCGGCGGCTAGTGATAGTCTGGTGATCAGGTTTAAGACAGATAGTACAGGTAAGGTGATAGAAGAGCAACCGTTAAATGGAAAGAAGACGTTTTATAATTACGATAAACAGGGTCAGCTGACAGATATTTACAGCTATAATAGTTTGAAGAAGAAGATGTTGCCGGACTATATTTTTGAGTATTCCGGGGATAAAATGGCAAAAATGACGGCTGTAAACATGGCTACTTCCAGTTATACGATATGGGAATATACGTATAGCCAGCAGGGGTTACCGGACAAGGAAACCTGCTATGGTAAAGGGAAAGAGCTGTTAGGGATGGTAAAGTACAGTTATACTTTTAATCCTTAATGCATAAAAATCTTTGAATCAATTCGAAAAAAAATTTGTAGATTCAAAAAGATTCCTATCTTTGCAATCCCAACGAAACAAGCCATAGGGGCTGAATCGGCGGAAAAGATCTTACAAAGATAAGCGGAAGTAGCTCATTTGGTAGAGCACGACCTTGCCAAGGTCGGGGTGGCCGGTTCGAGCCCGGTCTTCCGCTCAGATACCCTGGTGGTGGAATTGGTAGACACGCGGGACTTAAAATCCCGTTTGCAGCAATGCAAGTGTGGGTTCGACTCCCATCTGGGGTACACAAAGGACTGGCGTCCTGAAAAAGCTAAAAGGCATCGCGGAAGCGGTGCCTTTTTTGTTTGTAGTCAATGAGTTCCCACTCCAAGCCTAAGCTTTAGGCTTTTCCATAATCCGACATCATTCTGTCAAACATTCTAAATACCTCTCTTTTGTCTAACCTATGAAAACAAATAATTCCACTGCCTTTTTTGAATATCTAAAGACCAAAACAGAATCTGCCTGGGAAAATACTGAGCCGAACGAAAATTTTGGTTCATACATTCTACCCGGCACCAAATGGAAACCTGGCCTTTCCGCTGACATGTTACATGCATTTGAACAAGAGATGGGATATACTTTCCCTGAGCCGCTCCGCAATTTTTATCGTACCATGAATGGGCTGGAACCGCACCCTGATTTGAATGAGGATATGTCCAGAATATTCTATTCCTATCCGGAAGACTTAAATAAAATTCGTAGCCGAATTGAGTGGATCTACAAATCAACACATACTACCCCTGCGCTATTAAAGGCTAGAAACATTTCACGGATTTTTCCGGTATGGGGTCATCGTTTTATAATGATTGATGAACCTGGACATCCGGTATTATCCATGTACGGAAATGATATTATCTTCTATGGATTCACGCTGGCAGAAACTTTCTTGCGAGAATTTCTGGATATACACAGTAAGCGACAATACAATACACCAGTAGTACCATTCTGGTACCCAGGATGGCGCAAATATCCTAAAATGCCTAAGTATAAACCCCGCAAAGGCGTTATGACTAAATGGATACAAAAGATGAAAAGAAATGTCATCCTTCAAAAACGGGCAATGGGATGAGCCATCCATTTAGCTACAAGTTAACACCTAAACAAAATGTATTTCAGATAAAAAGACATAATCCGTTCCAAATAATTCCCACTGGGGAGCATAAAGGACAAGCGTTCTGACAAAGGCAAAAGCACCGCGGGAGTGATGCCTTTGCCTTTGTATTCAATCCACACTTTTCCCTTGATTCCTTTTATCCTTGATGCAGGATTGTTAACTTTACACCAACCTTATCCCTTATATCCATGGAAATGCTTGCGCTAACCTGTCCTCAATGTGGTAGTTCTGATGTTAAACTCATTCCTGAACGCAATGACCTGGCTCAATGCAATTATTGCAACGCGCTTTTTATGCTTCCAGCTCCCCCGGCAAGACAAGCGGAGGAACCACAAATAACAGCCACACAGCAAGAAGAAGAGGAAGAAGAGGATGTGGATATGACGGAAGTAGTTTATCCCGTTAAACCAGCACCTCCATTTGCTCAAGGATTGCTATTTGTATTGGCCGGAGGCTGGGTAGTAGCGAGTGTCATCTGTGGACTTATTGCGTTCAATCAATTGGATCCCGACCCTGAGAAAATCGCTGCCTGCGGAGGCATGCTCCTGTTTGGTCTGATTGCATTTTTATTGGTGATTGACAGACAGGTAGGATATGAAAAAAGTGAAGAGATGAAGGAATATATAAAGGAGCGAAGAGCTGCCGTTGATAAATCCTGGGCACAGTTAAGGCAACGCGAGCGTCAAAAAAAGCGCTCCGGAATTAAAATGAAGTGATGTTCAAACCACATTATAAGAAGTATCTTGCTATTGATTCATATTTATTCTAAATAAAGGATTGTTAACTTTATATCAACCTTATCTCTTTTATATTCATGGAAATGCTTGCGCTAACCTGTCCTCAATGTGGTAGTTCCGATGTAAAACTCATTCCTGAACGCAATGACCTGGCTCAATGCAATTATTGTAATGCTCTTTTTATGCTTCCCCCTCCTTCTATTACTGAAGAAGCGAAGCCAAAGACAATAACAGCAGCGGAAGAAGAAGTAGATATGACGGAAGTAGTTTATCCCACTGAACCAGACCATCCATCTTTTGTAGTCTTTCCCTATGTAGTTTCGGTAGGCTTGATATTAGTCGGTTTGATTGGTGAATATTTTACATGCTTTATTGCTACCGGGAAACTAGCAGCCAATCCATTCTTCGGCTATCTTTCCCTAATCTTAATTGGTATGGCAATAACAGGAGTGATCATGGAACATAACGATAAAAAACAAAAGCAATATACAGACAGGATGCAGGAGTATAACGAAGCGCTAAGTGCCGCCAATAAAAAGAAGGAGGCACAGGACAAACGAAGAGGGCTTCAGCGGGAATTGTCTGAGAAATAAATAGCAGTACCAAGGCGCTCATCACTCACAGCCTATGATCACTTTTTTAAATCACCAGGTATGTATGAACAGCTGACTAAATTTATTAAAGGAAGAGTTGCATTAAGCGAAGCCGACCTGGAACAGCTACTTTCCTGCTTTCATCTGTTGGAGGCTAAAAAGAATGAGCTGATCGCCCGTGCAGGTGAAACTTCACGGCGCATGTTTTTCATCAATAAAGGATGCCTTCGGGTGTTTTTTATCAAACCAGACGGCAGGGAAGCTACCCGACGGTTTGCTTTTGAAAATTCTTTTTCTACTTCCTTAACCTCTTTTATTGGCGGTACCTTGCTGAAAGAATCGACACAAGTCATTGAGTCATCTGAATTACTTTATATACACCGGGAAGATTTTTACCAGCTGCTCAACACCATTCCGGCGTGGGAAAAATTTTACCGCTCTTTCCTGGAAGATGCCTATATTATCAATACCCGCAGATTGGAAGATTTTATTACGTTAAACCCACGCGAGCGCTATCAGCTATTACTGGAGGAAAACCCGGAAATGGTCTTACGCTTACCAAATAAGCTGGTAGCGAATTATCTCAATATTACACAGGAGGCACTTAGCAGAATTAAATCGGCAGTTTAATTTATTGATCAGGATCAACAAAACTGCCCACCGATAGCTGGACATTTATTGCATAAATCATTCAGCTATGCGTATTATAACATTGGAAGAGCATATCTCCTTAGCTCCATTTTCCCAGCAGATTCAGCAGTGGCCTTTTCCAAAAGATGCACTGGCCAGACTCGGAGACATTACTGAAACCCGTTTACAGTCTATGAACGATAACGGTATTGATATACAAGTATTATCTATTGTAGGCCGGGGAGCCGAGAGCTTACCCGCAGCAGAAGCGATACAATTCGCTTCCTCCTATAATGATTTCGTGGCTTCGCAAATTGCCCTCCACCCTACCCGATTTAAAGCATTCGCACACTTACCCATGTGTTTACCTGAAGCTGCTGCGTTGGAGCTGGAAAGAGCCAGGGAAGAACATTCTTTCTGCGGAGCAATGATCAACGGACTTACCAACGGTAAATTCCTGGACCTGCCGGAATTCAGGCCATTATTAGCGAAAGCAGAACAGCTCCAAATCCCACTGTACCTACATCCTGGTCTTCCTCCTGCTGCCGTTGCGGGAGCATATTACAATGATTTGCCCGGATCAACAGGTATCATGCTGGGATGCGGCGGCTGGGGCTGGCATTCAGAAACAGCCCTGCAGGTATTACGTTTGATTATTACCGGCACTCTGGACCGCTATCCGCAGCTCAAGCTTATTATTGGACATATGGGGGAAATGATTCCGATGATGATGTCGAGGTTAGATGAAAAATTTCCGGTCAACAGCAACAGCTATCACCAGCGGACAATCAGCCAGACCCTTCGTGATCAGGTATATATCACCACCAGCGGGATTTTTACGCTACCTCCATTCTTTACCGCATTGGAGACTTTCGGTATTGATAATATTATGTTTTCGGTAGATTATCCATTTAGTACGAACGAAGCAGGCAGGCAGTTTCTTGATAGTATACCGTTGTCCATGGAAGAAGTAGAAAAGATAGCCGGACAAAACGCAGCACAATTAATAAATATTAGAGATTAACCCTGCCAGGTTTATAGGAAGCTTTTAGTTCAGGCAGCTAAAAGGCACCGCTTGTGCGGTGCCTTTTAATTTATAACAATCGAAGATTTTTTTAAGAAGAGTAGATAACAATAGCTTTTAGTTTGCTATCAAATTTTCTTCCAGCAATTTTTCCAGTGGTATATTTTTTTCCTTACAATAGGCTTCAGATTCTGTTTCCGTGATGAAAAAGGAATCACAAAAATTAGTCAGTTCCTTATTCAGGGCAGATGTATACCTGGCATCGGCGGTGATGTATTTTTCTACGTGTTCAATAAACCGCTCAAATTCAGGGTTAATTTTGCAAAGCTTATCAATAGTAACAAAATCCAACTCTTTATACTTGGCCTGAAGAATGATCTCACTTTCGAACGGGTTACTGCTTAACCGTATAATGCCTATTCCAAAGGCCTGGTTCAATCGTTTGACCTCGTCCATCAGCACATCGCTAAGTTCAAAGGTGACCAGGTAACCATAGTTAGCCCAGCTGGAATTGGAAACTGCCTGAAAAAAACATTTCTTTAGTTCGTAATCCGTTTTAATTTCCTTTTTTATTTCATAGGCGCTCAACTCGAACGTGCCCAGGCTGTTAATTGCCTTAAGGAATGCCTGACTGGTTTGTGTATGTAAATTCAGGAATCTTATCCCGATCATATCCGGATGAATCCATTTCTGGTGGCTATCTTTAGAATTTGACTGCTCATGGAATATCGTCTTGGAACTAATACCTGTGGAATGAAGGAAGCTACTTAACAATTTATGCAGACTTCTTTCATCGAACGTTCTGGCATTGGCAGTAGTTGGCAAAGATACCCCATTGGAGAGCTCCAGGCCATCCACGGTAGCTAATGCCTCTATGCTTATCTCACTTTCGTATTTTGTCAGAAAATAAGTATAGTTTCCCCCTTTCTGCGGAATTCTTTTTACCCGGGAATCCCTGTTGCGAATAAAATTACCTAGTGACGCAGAAACGGTAGATGCAGGCGTTTTTGAATCTTTAAAATCGTAGTAATTCTTCTCCTTGATTCTCTTGTAAACCTCCATATAATTAGCAGGGTTCGTAATTTCTTCAAGCGAGGTTATTATAGCGTCATTTAATGTCATTCCCATAGGTACTAATATAACAAAATGGCAGTTCTCCATGAAATCTTATTTACAGACCCGGACGCAGGCTGCTACGTAATTTCCGGATAAATTCTTCCTATCACCACCTTTCAAAAAGGCGCTTTGTTTTTGTAATCCATCATCCAGTGTATCAAATATTCCCAGCGGAATCCCCTGGAACATAGCCTCATGCCCTGCGTCATTCGGATGCAGCGCGTCGTGGTACATCCCTTCTTTGAAATGTCCGGAACCATCATCTACTGCTTCTAACAAGTCAATAAAAGGCGTTCCTGAATTTTTCATCATGGCATTAAATTTTTTTACGAAAGCATAATCATCTGCATTAAATATATTAGCCGGATAACATCCAGTAACAACGGGTATAATACCGGCTTTCTTACACATTGCTATCAGCGTATTAATTCCATTTACGAAGTGATTGTAAACAGAATCCTTTCCCTCCTTTGTTGATTGCTTTGCAATTCCTTCATTGCCTAATCCTAAAGCGATCACACAAATTTCTGGTTTCTCAGGCAAAAGATCTCTTTCAAAGCGGCCTATCAGGGCCTGTGTATTATTACCGGGAATACTCTTATTTACGAGTGTATATCCCTTTGTAGCCAATGCATTACCTAAACGAAAAGCCCATCCCTGATTATTGTTGGTTGATCCCCACCCCATGGCAACTGAAGATCCGAATACGACTATTTTCTTATTGTGGAATGGGGCAGCAGATAACGTCATTGACCACAACAAGAAGACAAATAGAAAAAATCTCATGAATAGAATATTTAATAAAGTTTACGCTTTCCCATTAAATACCACCAGACAAACTGATCACCTGACAATATAGATAAATATGGTGAAATATTTATTATCACAAATTCAACAAAAAAAGCTGGCTCAAGAATAAGCCAGCTGTTCATTTCTGTATAGTCATTAAATTCTTTACCTGGTACTTCCGTTAGTATCCGTCGTTCTGTAACAGGTTTTTATTTATTGAGATTTCATCATTTGAGATAGGCAGATATTTGGATTTGTCTTTATAACCGGAGGCAAACTTAGTTTCGATCAGTGCGCCATCAGCGCCATGCACCTGAATCGGGTAAATATCTTTCCCTATCCCCCATCTTCTTACATCATCCCAGTAAAGGCCTTCCAGTGCAAATTCTATCCGTCTTTCGTGGCGTAACTGCGTCCTGGCTTCCGTCTGAGACAAATTGGTCGCCAATGCCTTAATCTTCACATCCGCTCGGCCAGTACGTACCTGGTTAATCAGCTGCAAGGCCTGCGGAATATCCGTTCCTTTCTCGATCAGCGCCTCCGCTCTCGACAACAACACATCAGCATAACGGTAAATGATAAAATTCAGTGGCTCCTGCCCTGCTACCACCTGTTGTGTTTCGATGGTATATTTGCGAATACCGAAACCTACTTTCTGGCCGGTATGGTTTTTAATTTCAACGGGATACAGCTGTCCCTGGAAGTAAGCTCCCGGGCGCAGCACCGTAAAGTCCAGGCGGGGATCACGATTCAAATATGGATTGGTGGCATTTACGGGAGAGCCGTCTATGGTTTCATAGGCATCCACCAGGTTCTGGATCGGCGCAACTGAATTGGAACCATCGATGGCGTATTTAATGTTCTGTGGCTGCCAGTGGCGATCAAAATAGCTTCCCTGCTGGAAAGGACCATCCATATATTCCACGTCAAAAATCACTTCCGCATTGTTTTCATTAGCCAGCTGAAACAGGCCATGGTAGCTCGGGAACAAGCTGTATTTATTCAGTCCGTCAATTTTATCTGCATACTCCAGCACCTTGTCCCAGTTGGATACATACAGATATGCCCTCAATTTCATGGCATAGGCAGCACCAAGCGTTGCCCTACCCATCACCGGAGCAGTAGTTGCCAGTGTCTTGATCGCTTCATCATAATCGCTGTGTACCTGTGCCCAGGTTTCTTCTTCTGTATTGCGTTTAAAAGTTCTGGCTTCATCTGCAGTGATTACTTTTGTAAAAACAGGAACACCGCCGTAAGTATTTGCCAGCAGGGCGTAGTAAACACCGCGCAGAAAATACACTTCTCCCTTCATCTGCGTCTTCTCCTTTTCATCCATTGCAATCTTGTCTACATTTGCCAGGAAAGTATTGGCGCGGTTGATACCGGTATAGCATTGCCTCCAGCGATCGCTTACGATACCGCCATCATTGGCGGAAATAGTACCGTTACCCACCTGCTGCTCCATTCCTTCCCAGTATGCCCATTGGTATGCATTGGGTGAACAGGCATCGAAACCGCCTCCATAGCCATACACCGCTGTTTCATGCAGTACGTTGTATACACCATATAATGCCAGCAAGGCATCGGATTCTGTTTTCCAGAAATTATCACTGGTAATACGGTCATCAGGTTGTTTGTTGAGGAAAGATTTATTACAACTGCTGATAATTAATAGCGTGAAAGCCATTATTATGCTGATATATCTTCTCATAGTTAGTTCATTTTAGAGTTGCAGGTTGATACCGAAAGATGTAATAACGGGTGTTGGATACACACCACCACCATTGGCAAAAGTGTTCTGTTCAGGATCAAATCCTATATATCCTTTCTTTGTGAATGATGGCAGATTCTGCACATTGGCATAGATGCTTCCACCTTTAAAATGTACTGATTTCAACCATGATTCCGGCAACTGATATAGCAACTGAATATTTTTGATCTTCAAATAACTCATATTCTGTACCCAGAAAGAGGACTCATAGCGGTTCCAGGTATCGTTCACCACAATACGTGGTAAGGTCGTGCTATGGTTGTCCGGTGTCCAGGCATCGCGCCAGCGGGTCAGCAAGGTGCCGCCGGATATGCCCAATGGTTGCGTCCACGCACTCTGGTTATAGCCATAAACACCAGCCATGCCTTGTGTCACCACATTCAGACTCCAGTGTTTATAGTTTACATTCAGTGTAATGCCGTAGGTCCAGGTGGGAAGGGTATTACCCAGCGATTGTTTGTCGCGGTAATCCAGTTTCCCGTCACCGTTAACATCTTCATACTTAATATCTCCCGCCTTTGGCACATAACCATTGGCATACATATAGTCAGAGGCTTCCTTATCGCTCTGGAAAACACCTACTGACTTAAATCCGTACAGCATTTTGTAAGGTTGTCCGTCGCGGATAAGGTACAACTGATCCGGTGCATCTTCACGAAACTTTGTTACAATGTTTTTGATATAGGAAACATTGGCACCAATAGCATAACTGAGGCCTGAATTATAGACTTTTGACCTGTAGTTCACCGCAAACTCAAATCCTTTGTTATTCATCTTTCCTATATTCTGAATCGGTGCTGTTACCTCTCCCATGGTAGAAGATATCGGTAATTGTACCAGTATATTATCTGTGTTTTTGTTGAAGTAATCCAACTCGAAGGAGAGCGCATTATCGAACAGGCCGATGTCTAATCCTACATCCGTGCTGGTAGTGGTTTCCCAACTGATATTCGGATCTACCAGGTTAACAATGGCGGCGCCAGGGGCAAACTGTCCGCCTACCGTGTAGCTGGTGCCGTAGTTTTGTGTAACAGCACTGATGTATGGGTAATTATTATCGATGTTCTGGTTACCTAGTTGTCCCCAGGAGGCGCGTAATTTCAGCTGACTGATTGCAGCAATTTTCCTGATAAAATTCTCTTTTTCCATGGCCCATCCGGCAGATACAGAAGGAAAATACCCCCAGCGGTTACCATCTTTAAACCGGGAAGATGCATCTGCCCTCAGGTTACCTTCCAGCAGGTATTTCTCACGATAGTTATAATTTATTCTGCCGAAATAACCGAGATTACTCCACTCTGTTGTATTGCCGGATGCCTGCACATTTGTAGTACCTGCATCTACTTCATTAAGACCGGATTTAGGAGGATCTGATTTTTGTGCAGACATATCTTTCAGCTGATAGGATTCAGCCTGCATACCCACAATAGCGCCGATATTATGTACTTTGTTGATCGTCTTCGTATAATTCAGGGTATTGTAATACACCCAGTAGAATTCTTCATCATTACCTCTGTATGGGGAAATCTGCGAAGGATAATCCAACACCTTGCCTTGTTGTCCGGCAGCCGTATACACGTAGTTCATCTGGTTATATTTATCCTGCCGGTTATTGTTGGATTGTCCGGTGAACATCGTTTTGAAGGTAAGGTCCTTTGTGATATTAGCCGTGGCATTCAAGGTACCCCTGAAGAAATTATTTACATACAGCTGCTTACCGTTATACAGGTCTGGCAATGGGTTCCGGGAATCTACGATGGGCGAGCCATCAGGCTTCAGTGCCTGTGTGGCGCCAAATTTACCATCCGCAGTATATGGCGCAATAAACGGATAGCCGCCATTAGACAAAATATAATACACACGATCGATGCCGCTATAGGGGCTATTGGTTTCCTTGCGGGTAATGGTGACACGTCCGCCGATTTCCAGCCAGTCCTTCACCTTATTGTTCATGGAGAAATTCAGTCCATAGCGTTTGCTGTCTGTATTCCTGATAATACCATCCTGGGAGAGATAGTTGGCAGAGAGATAATAATTCTGTTTTGCAGAACCACCTTTTACAGAGATATTATGTTCAGTAATGGGAGATGTGTGGAAGATCTCTTTATAAAAATCTGTATTTGGATAAAGGTATTTATCGTTATTACTGGCGAAAGCATCGATCACCGATTGCGGGAAGAGGGGATCGCCGCCACTGTTTACCACTGCTTTGTTCCAGATATTCATGAACTCCACACTGTTGGTGATACGGTCATATTTTCTGCCTAATTGCTGAAAACCGTAGTAACCGTTGTAAGACAAGGCAGGATCTGAGTTGTAGCTACCTTTCTTTGTAGTTACCAGTATGACACCATTAGCACCTCTGGAGCCGTAGATCGCTGAAGATGCCGCATCTTTGAGGATGGTCATGCTGGCGATATCTGCAGGGTTCAATTCAGCGAGGCGGCCTTCGATGCCATCAATCAATATCAGCGGGTCTGTATTATTCAGCGTTCCGTAGCCGCGTACGCGGATAGTAGCACCATCACTGCCGGGAGAACCGGAGTTCTGACTCACGAACACACCAGACACCTTCCCTGCCAGCGCCTGGCTGGGATTGGTGATAGGCCTGTTTTCCAGGGCCTTGTCGAAACTTACGGTGGCAACAGCGCCGGTGAGATTGGCACGCTTCTGTGTACCATAACCTACCACTACCACTTCAGAGAGCTTGTCCTGCGTGGGTTTCATGGTCACCATCATGGCGGTTCCCTTTCCGGCGGCGGCTTCTGTTGTCTGAAAACCGATAGAAGAAAACACCAGTATATCTCCGGAAGCAGCCTTAATGGAGAAGTGCCCGGTTTCATTGGTGGTAGCATAGGCAGTACCGTTCTTCACCTTCACGGTAACACCGATAACAGGTTCTCCTGTTTCACTGACCACCTGCCCTGAAACAGGCGCCTGCACGATGTTCTCCGGAGAAGGGCCGCTATTTACATTCTCGCTCATTTTCTCTTTAATAGCGATGATATTTTTATCAACACTATAGGTAAGCGGTTGATTTTTCAGGATTCTGTCGAGGAGGACCAACATATCTTCGTTGGTAGCCCTGATAGTAACGGGGCCCGCTTTTTTCAGCACTTCATGTTTATACCAGAAAGTGTAATCGGATTTCTCTTCCATCTTTCTGAAGATAATTTCCAGCGGCTGATTAGTGACGTCCAGGCTTATCCGTGGAGCTTTCTGACTAGCATAGCTATCGCTGCTGCAGCACAACAACACACCGAACAGCAGGAGCATAGGATTCCAGGCTTGCAGCCGGAGCGCAAGCGATCTTTTAAATAATCTCATACTACGATTTTAATGTTGACAAAATGGAATATGGGCCATAACGGGCAAAGGGTTTAGCGTGCCAGGTTTTATTCTACAATAATTTTATTTCCGCTGACATTAAAGCGTGCACCATTCGCTTTTAATGCTTTGAGGATGTCAGATAATTGCATGTCAGGATAGATTTTAGCATGAAAGGTGCCCTGGTTGATTTTCCCTTTAAATTCCACTTCTACATTATACCAGCGTGCTATTTGTCGGAATACTTCATCCAAAGGAGTATCATTAAATTGCAGGTATCCTTTCTGCCATGCCATAATAGTTTCAAGATCTGGTTGTATGACTGTCAGGTTGCCGTTGTGGCTCGCGCTGGCTTGCTGTCCGGGCCTGATCAGCTGACTTTTATTGTTCACTTTTACCATTACACTGCCTTCCAGCAATGTCGTTTTTACAGCTGCTTCATTGTTGTATGCGTTGATATTAAAATGCGTGCCCAGTACTGCTACATTTACCTTTCCTGCCTGTACCGTAAAAGGCTGGCGTTTCCCCTGGTACATTTTTTTAGCTACCTCAAAATAAGCTTCTCCGCTCATAGCCACCGTACGTACTTCTTTCGTAAATGCCGCCGGGAAAGTGATGGACGACATCGCGTTTAACCATACCTTACTTCCATCCTGGAGGACCACCGTATAGCGTGCAGCCTGGGGAAGATTAAGTGTATGCATGGTTGTATCATCCGTATTACCTGTCAGGGCATAGGCGATTTCATATGCTGCTGTTTTGGTAATGCTGACATTACCATCCCTGATCACTGTATGTACCGCAACAGTATCCAGCGCTATTTTCCGGCCATGGGACAGGCATAGCAGTCCTGTGGCAGGCTTCGCCGCTGCTGATGTAGCCATCACAACAGGGACGTTTTCGGCTGAATGCTTTACAGGCAGGCGCTTATAGAACCAGGCCGATACTGCGAGAAAAACACCCGTGGTCATGGCAGCGGCCATCCATCGCAGGTATAATATTTTCCGGCCGGAGGTATTAGCCGATGCTGAGGCACCTTCCAGTGTAGCCATTAACGTGACTTTAGCCTCGTCTTTAAACTGCAACGCTGCTGTACCCTGCTCTTCTTCAAACAAGGGTTCATCAGATTGCTTATCTTCCAACCAGGCCTCCACAAGCTGTACCTCTTCCGGGGAAGCAGTACCTGCCAGATATTTCTCAAAAAGGGCTATTAATTCATCATTCTCCAAACCAAAAAACATTTACGTATAATAGTTAACGTTGAGAAAGAAAGGAACCGCTATTGCATTTCAAACTTTTTTTTTATTTTGTCTGACAGCCGCAATTTAAAATGAAGGAATCCATTGCAAACGCTACCGACAGTGAACTATTCCAGTTAATAAAGGTTGGAAACCTACAAGCATTTGAGCAGGTTTATGACAGATATTTTATCCGACTGCTGAACTTTAGCTATAAGCGTATGGGCAACAGGGAAGATGCCCTGGAAGTAGTGCAGGATGTTTTTGTCAGATTATACACCCACCGTGAGCGTATCACACATACCACCTATTTACATGCATATCTGCAGACCTTACTGAAAAATGGCATCATCGATAGTTACCGCCGGAAGCTGGTACAGGAAAAACAGTATATGGCTATCCGTGAGCTGATGGAAGGTCAGGGGATAACAAATACAAGCATTACCATCGACAGCAAAAAGCTGGAAGAGCAAATTCATCAGCTGGTAAATCAATTGCCTGAAAAGTGCAAGGAAGCCTTTTTGCTAAGCAGGGTACAGTACCTCTCCCATCAGGCCATTGCCGCTAAAATGAAGATTTCGGTCAGCACCGTTGAGAAGCACATCGTTAAAGCCTTACATACCCTGAAAAAGGAACTGGGCATCGTTGGGCTGGTCATCTATTGGGGCATAGACGTACTGCGGTAAATTTTCGGTTATTCACGCGGGTTAGGTTGCTAAAGTTCGCTATCTTGGCATAATAATACTTCAGCATTATTATGGCTCATATACCACAAGTTGTAAAATCCACGGATAATGAATGGGAATTCATCCTTCCGAAAGAATTCTCCAATGAACAGACATTGCAACAGTATACTGCTGCCGTCGGGATGCTGGATACCAACGACGTATTCACGGAGGTGATCCTGAAACAGGTCATTAAGGAACACCCCTACCACCTGGATGCCTATAACCATTTATCGGTGGCTTTCAGGAACCAGGAAAAGGAATTCGAGAGCTACCTGGTAGCCGAAAAAGGGTACCGCTTAGGTAAGGAATGCTTCCCCAAAGACTTCCAGTTAAAGAACGCCAGGCTCTCCTATTTAAATAGCGATAACAGGCCGTACCTGCGTTCCTGTCACATCTGGGGGCTGGAACTTCAGTTTAATGAAGAGTTTGAGAAAGCTATAGAGGTTTTTGATGAAATGCTGCAGCTCAACCCCAACGACAACCAGGGAGCCAGACACCTGAAACTGGAGTGCCTCTTCGCACTGAAAGATTATGCCGGCGCCAAACATCTGCTGAAAAATTACCCCGGTGAAAACTCTATAGAATTTACCTATGGTAAGTTATTGCTGGCGATCTTAGATGGCGATAAGAAAAACGCAGAAAAACTTTTACCTGAAGCGGTAGAGAGAAATCCGTTTGTGCCTGCAGAAATAGTTAAAAAGAGGCATACGCCACCTCCCGGATTTTTAGAGCAGGAAATGACACCAGGCTCACGTGATGAAGCTTTTGAATATTGGCATGACTATTCAGATATCTGTACACAAGAGGAGGTAATAGATTTTTTTGAGGAGACGAAGAAGGTATGGAGTAAGAAGAAAAAATAATTACAGGCTGTCTGATAGATACTATCAGACAGCTATAACGTCGCTATATAAACGCCGTATACCCCAGCACACTCTCTTCCAGCTTCATTTCTCTTTCTTTAACTTCCATCTGCAACCGCACTTCTACATCTGCAGGTACAAAATAGCTTACCAGCAAGCGTGCTACCTTCTCCAGTCGTTCGCCGGGCATGAGGCCAAGCACATCAGCAGGTAAAACAGGCCCTACCTGGATCAGCACCTCATCATCGCCTTCCAGGAAGGTATTACCTGTTACGAAGTCGATGCCCAACCTGGATTCGCCGAGAATGCTTTCAATATCAGCGGTGCGGGCCTGCCCTGTAGCGGCATTCACCTGTACCGGCATTTGCAGCATCAGTCCGAGTACCTGTTCCAGCTTATGAAGGTCGCCTTTGGCATCGTGGAGCGTAGGAATCAGGTGCAGGAAGATGTTTGCCTGTTGCTGGTCTAACAAATCAAATATTTCCCAGCCAGGACGGAAAATCTCTACCAGGTCGTTATAGATATTTTTTTTGTCAATCTTATTTTCGTAGAGTTCAATGAGTACCCGGAACTGATTAATTTCTGCTTCCAGCGGCATGAAAAATTTGCGGGCATTTTTTTCCTGCTCTTTATGTAGTTTGATCTGGTCGATCAGCTCTTCTGTAGTTTTTGTGGAGGAATATGGGGCCGCAGTATGAAAAACGCCTTCAGGCAACATATCGTACATACCTTCACGACTACTCTTAATACAAAGATAATCCTTGTAACCGCCATCTGGGGCGTACCATTCCACGCTCAGCACATCTTTTGCGAAGTTGCGCCTGTTACTGCCGGAAGGCCAGATAAATAAACGGTTAAAATCAAATCCTGCTTCTACTAACTCCGCCGCCAGTACGGCCGCTTTGTAATCGGTATGAAAATTGTTAACGTCAACGGATGGGGTATCTTCCATAAAATAATTATTCTCTTAAATTTCTGTTGCTTAAATTAGCACAAAAATCAGGCAAAACCCTAAAAAATTGACCCTTGCCTGTGAAAATATTTTTTGATTAACCGCCGTTTGACCATATCGAATGCCATGGATGTAAAATCTGTTTTTGTAAGTTATATTTTCTTTCCGTTAATAGCCGCCATTATGGGGGCCGTAATGTTCATTTTAAATAAGAAGAATCGTTTAATGAGCAGTCGTAAGCTCATTGTAACCCTGTTACTGACCAGTATCGTATTGGCCATTCCCGGCCTCTTCAGCTTACTGGGACTGTATTTCATGCCCTGGGGATACCTGTTGTCGCAGTTAAGCTATATATTGTTTGGCATCCTCGCTGTCTACCTGCTATCGCGGCACAACCCCGAAGCACTGGAAACAAAAAAAGGCATGACAGTATTATTAGGCAGCATATGTATGTTGCTGGGATGCTATCTGTACAAACTGATTTTCAACCGCCTCAATGACCTTGATTACGGATGGCTTGCTGCTACCGCTGTCATTATGTTTATAGTACCACTGCTCTTCTGGTGGACATATATGTCGATGATTAGCATTCCTTCGGAGATATACACCGTCTGGTATTATCCGCCGGGTATTCAGCCGCTGGATATGTTCGATGTGGACATCGACAAGCTGAAAGTACTGGAGGTAGCGATTTTCAAGGCAGTAAACGACCCTTCTCCACTGAAGGTAAAGGTAAAGGCACCGCCGGAAATGAGCTTCGGCGTCTGGTTTAAGAAATTTATCGACGACTATAATATTAAGTTCCCGCGTAACGGCATTCACTATGCCGCCGGCGAAGAAGCATATGGCTGGATCTTCTATCTCAAGCCCGGTTTCTTCTCCCGTAAACAATTCATCGACCCGGCTGAAACTATCGCGCAGAACCAGGTGAATGAAAAGCATACCATTTTCGCCCGCAGAGTAACCCGCCTGCAACAGGAAGCGGGCGGTGAAGACAGAGTTGTCATCTTGTGATCATTTAAAAGATTATTATGTTATTTCCTCGTAAACACGCTGCTGTCAACTGGATCGACGGGATGAAGATCTCCCGCCGCCACTTCATGGAAACCGAAGACCACTTTACTGATGCCATACGTGATACCACATCACTCTTTCTGCATAACTATGATTTCGGACTGCTGCCTCCATTCCGCGGACAACGCCTCAGCAGCGACTTCGAAATAAGCGAACGTGTAACACGGCAGGTGGAAGTACGCCTGCGTCAATGCAATGCCGTTACGGCAGGTGGTGTACGTATACACATTCTGTCGGATTCCTATACAGAACAGCTGGTCCATACCTGCTCCTTTGCAGAAGAAGAGCCACTGGAAGAAAACCAGGTCAGCTATTATAGTGTAGTTCTCAGCGTTAACCCTTACGAACGTATACCCGCCGGCACGCCAGACCCTGTAGAAACGCCACCACGGCATCCGTATGTGCTCAATAACGTAAGACTTTCCGTATTGCCTGCAGAACAGGTAACGGCGTCAGATATGGACCTGCACCACCTGGTAATCGGACAGCTCGTTCGCAAAAACGGCCGCGTAACTGTCAATGACCAGTTCATACCGCCCAGCACGGCTATTATCAGTCATCCCGCGCTTATAAAATATTATGAGCAATTGAGTATGTTACTGAATGATATCCAGATGAGCAGCTTCCGTATTATTGAGAAAGTGACCGCAAGGGATCAACGGACAGACCTCGCCATGAATATAAAAGCGTTGTGTGAGCGTATGCTGGATTATATCGCACAGGTATTCTTCTCCTACCGCAACATGGTACACCAGCAGGCGCCGGTGGTGCTCGTAGGCGTATTCTCCAATCTGGCACATATCTTCTATACCGCGCTGAATTATCCCGGCGCACGTGATAAAGAAGAAATGCTTAAATATTTTTATGAATGGAAAGATGTGACGCCAGGCAATTTCGAGGACCTTCTTGCCAAAACAGTAGATCTGGTCTATGATCACTATAACATACGGCAATCCATGCAACAGGTACAGGACTGCATGACCGTCTTATCAGCGCTGTGGAATAAACTGAGCAGCCTGGAATTCATCGGACAACGCCGGGAAAACATAGTAGTGGCGGAACAGCGCACCATCGAGCAAACGAGGGCGCGCAATTCCTGGAGTCTGCTGGACTAATATCAGGCCAGCATTACTCTGTATGTTACCAGTAAGCCACTGCGTGATTCCAGTTTACGCAACAGCGACTGTTGCGTAAACTCCCATTCTTCTCTTTCGAAGGGTTGCGCCGGCTGTATGAGAATATCCGTTGTTTTCTTCAGTCCTTCCTTCGGGTGTGGTGATACCATTACCCCACGCTGGATTTTTATTGCTGCAATCCGGCCGCCTAATTCATGTCGGCAAAAATTACGTATATCATCTTCCGTTACAATACGATCGCGGGTCATCAGGCCGTATTTATAGGCCTGTAGCAGGTTACCACGATCGGCAGCCTGTCGGCCGCCTACCGGCTTCGTCAGCAGCAGCAGTGAGTCTGCCCGCGTACCGGAGCCTTCAAACTGCGTCAGCAGCATGCCACTACGCAGCTGATGCGCTACATCATGCTGGGTAGTCCAGTAAGACAAATGCATGGTTTCTGTAGGGCCGGATGGCTTCACGATGACGTAACGGGTGGATTCCGTCAGCGCGTGCAGCGACTTACGTGCCTTCTGTTCTACCAACGCCAGGTTCTGCTGGAGGTTCTTTAAAATATCATTGAGAAAATCATATCCATAGGCCGAGAAAGCCGCACTTTCATCTCTCAGTAATTCAAATAAATAATTTATAATTTCCCGCGCATTCCTGCTGTCGAAGCGCTCTGCTCCTCCCAGGCGAACAGAATAGGCGTCCTGCCCGCTGGCTTCTCCATTATTGTACGATACTGGAAAGTATTGTTTGCCATGACTATCACTGAGCTCATGTACACTTAAAAAGAATTCCTGCGTACCCGGTTTCACCGGGATAATATTTCCGACACCTTTAAAACGGTGCGTTACCTGGTGCAGGCGCCTGTTCATCACCGGCACGGCATTCGTGTACACTTCCACGTTATCCAGCTGAATAGCTGGCGGAAACCTTATTTCCAGCCATACCAGCTGTTCCTGCAATGAACTTAGCGTACGCTCATCAAAAGAAGAACGGAAAACTTCCGGGTACGACATCTTTTCAAATGCCTGTGGTCTGATGGAAAAATGCAAAAAATGAGGGTCATAATAATGTATAACATCCCTGGTAATCACCCGCATAACGTCAAAGGCGAGTGTCTGCTGCAGGATATTTTCATTTTCAGGTGCTGCCAGCTTTCCCGGAAATCCTTGCTGCAACTGAACTTCCTGCCCGTTTATCTTTCCTGTACAGAGTGCGAGCAGCTGGTACCACTCGTTATCAAATCCGAAATGCGGCCAATTGAAGTACAGTGGCAAATTATCCAGGTCAGCAATTTTATCGTTAATACGAAGTCCTAACCAGAGTGTTTGTATAGGTAGATGTTTACCTGCGCTCACCAGTATTTTTCCCCTTTGAGGATCATTCATATAAAGATGCGAACCTGTTGCCATATAAGCGATGCGGGCATCGTATATACGTACGGGTAGTGCGGGAGAGAAAAACACTTCAGCAGCGCCGCTGTCTTTACGCGGGCTATGGACGAAGTGGCGGTCTTCCCGCAGGAGTTCGCTTTCTTCCAGTGGGATTGCCTGCATGAGTGCATGGGCGGGCAACGCAGCGGTGAGCAGGTCGGGGGTTAATAAGGCGGCCAGTTTATTCAGCAGGCGGCTTTCAGTATTTTTAAGATCGTTGCCCAGGTTATATAGTTCGCTGGAAAGCGCTTCTATGAGGAGGCGAACCAACGGATCGAGGTCTGCCGTAGAACGAATTCCCCAAAAGTCGGCCGCAGTTTGCATCAGGCGTGCACGGATATTATCTCTGGAGTTATAATGTAATGGATACTGCATAAAAAATATTCTATAGATGAAAGGGTATTATTCTGAAGATAACGGGCTGAGAAACAAGGCCGTATTAAAAACATAATTCTCTCCGGTGGCGGTAAGCTTACCACTCACAATAATGTCTACACGTTTTTTAATTTCTGTGATGCGGCGCAGTGGAAAAATTTTCTCTACATCGGTGATGCCGATTTCGCACTCAACACTGTACAATCTTTGTTCCTGACGGGTTATAGCCTGTGCGAGCGACTGGCACATACGATCTTCCCACATAGATTGATTGACGATCAGTTGAAAATCAAGTTCCCATACTTCACATCCGAAGTCGGGATCGAAGCGGTGTTCACCGAAGCGGGTGAAGATAATCAGTTCGATGTGCTGGGCTATAGACGCGCCATTGTCGCAGGTTTCCAGCGGTTTATCAGAGAATACGCGGGCGAAATCAAACGGTTTTTTATAATAAGACATGGTCATTGGTTAACATGTTAACTTATCATAAAACTAAAAAAAAATGAATAAAAAACATTTTTCAGTATGGTATTTGTAAGTATATTCGAACTGCGATTATGTGGTATAAGAATTTTAGATGATACGTTTTTAGCCCGACCAAAAACACATAATGCCTGCATATTTTAACCCTGACGCCCTTGTTGTAACTGTATTTGGAGATAAACCATATTATTGAACCGAGCCTAAACAGAGGGACCATTACATATGAAACCGATCAATTTGCACGAATTGAATAAAGCCTATTTTAAATTTATCATTCATTTCGTGATACTGATACTGTTTGTTTTAGTTGGCATTGCATGCTTTTTCTTTACCAGCAGGCACGAGTTGCAATTGCTGGGTGAGCAGTCACGTAACTATGACCAGCTGGCTTATTACCGCGAGGAAGTAACCAGCAGATTTGATAATGTACTGCTTAAATTCAGATCCCTGACACAATATGTCAACGCTGATGCACAGGAGCTTAGCAACCAGGCATTGCTGATTAACGGCGTGCAGTCGGACAATAACCGTGTCCGTGGTTTGCTGGACGAGCGCAGGCAGCTGGAGGTTGTTCCGAGCTATGAATTGTATGGAAAAATGACCCGCAATGTAATGGTACTGGCCAGCTTGAAAGATTCCCTTTCACAGACACGCTTTCAGATGGAGAGTTTGCGTGAACAACTGGAAGCATGTGGCACCTCCACCAAAAAGGCGATGAAAAAGTTAAACGGATTTTAGACGTTACATTATATGGCTCATCTTAGCATTAAAGAGCGGCAGGAACAATTTATATTCCTGCTCGTGCTCAGTCTCTTTACCATTGGACTCCTCACATGGCTGCTATTTTCCGGCAGCGATGTTGGCAACAGCGCTATGAAAGATAAACTGGCGCAGAAAATAACAGCGGAAAAACAGTTTGAGTCGGTGGCAGCAGAAATGCGGCCGGCAGTGGATTCTACCTACAAGAAGATTATTGATTTTGACCCCTCTGTGCAGGCACTTTTCCTCGAATCAGATATCCTGAATGCCATCGGAAGTATCAAAGCCGCTTATCAGCGTAAATCGTACGACATGCGTTATAAAGCATTTCTTCAGGAAGCACAGCTGCTGGAAGTAATGTTTTATGATAAAAAAGAACTGCGTGGTAATTACCGGAATATTGAGAAACTAAACAGCGACCTGGACCGCTGCAATCTCTCTAAACGCGGCATACAGGAGGCAATCATCAATCAAAACAGGAACTAGTGGAAGGTACAACGAAAAATAAATCCCTGAAATCAGGGAATAATAGCCGCATCTATTTGTATATTATTGTAGCCGTATTGGCACTTGCAATTGTGCTGCTACTGATCAGGTTTTTATTCAGTAACCGTGAAATAAATGCACACCTGCTGAAGAATGAAATCTTTCTCAATGAGAACCTGGTATATACAGACAACACTCCCGGCGCAAGCCAATGGCAGTGGGAGTTTGGAGACGGCAGCAAAGTAAAGGAACAAAGCGGATTTTATAAATTCCATACGGCCGGCACTTACCTTGTACGACTTACCGTTGATGGTAAAATGCAGCAGCAGTTTGCTGTCATCGTTAAAGATACCGTACCGGTAATTACGATAGACAGTACACGCATCACAGGGCCCACAGCAGGAACAGTAGGCGAACAGCTAAGACTGGAGGCAGAAGGAGACGCCAATATTTTTGAATGGAGCTTCGGAGAAACAGGCCGCGTAGATGCAAAAGGAAAAACAGCCTTTTACACCTATCGCACACCAGGCAGATATAATGTGATGCTCAAAACAGATAAAAGTGCCGCACCGGTATTTTATACACTGACCATCACCGCCTTCGAAGATCCTGAAATGATTGATCCCGGCGCAGGCGGGGAAGCCATGAAAAATGACTTCAAACTACACCTGCAGGCGATTGCCAGCGGAAAGAATTTCAATACACACTACTACTATCTTGTAAAGAAATATCTCTGCAATGGTGAAAAAACTTCGGCACAGGCCTCCGATGAAACAGGTAGTAAGAAAACAGATTTCTACTCCTATTGTATCGGACTTACCTTCAGTAAGAATATTGTGATTGATGAAGTAGGTTTAACAATGTCCCCGAAGAAATGTGTGAGTATGGTAAATGTGCAGCAGCATAGAACAGAAAAGTAATTTATAACCATATCTTTTTAAACCAGATGAGAGTCATCGTATTGTTAATCGCCACCTTGTTTTGTATCCGTGCGGATGCCCAGTTTTATTCGGGCAAACGCATAGAGAAGATGCCTGCCAATTTTAGGTACCCTACACAACAAACCAAAGACCCATCCGGGAAAACGGATGCCAGCGCATGGATTGTATTCTCCGACAGTGAAGGTAACTATACCACCACTACTCCCGGTGGTACACTTGTTTTCAAGAAGCTGAATTTCATGCAGCCCTTTTTTGTCAGCGATGAGAAAAGCGGCTACCTGCGCCTGGTAAAATATGACCCATCGATCCTGAAAAAAGGATCACGTATAGGGGATAAACGGAAAGCAGTCAGTTACGGCTGGATTCCACGCAGTAAAGTATTGATGTGGCAGAAAGCTTTGGTAGATGAGCGTACCCGCTTTCCTTATAAGGCAGTTGGTATCATCAGCGGCGCCGGCCCTATCATGCAGCCGAAATATTATTTTGCACACGATTCCATTATTGTATACAACTCTCCCGAATTACAGACACCTGCTTCAGAAAAACTTAAATTAAATGACCTCATTTATATTTATAAATTTTCGGAAGATGGAAAGAAGGCCCTGGTAGGGCATTCCAGTCAGCTTACTGCGGACAGTGCTGTATCTCTGACCTCAGGATGGGTTTCTGCTGATGTGGTACATCTATGGGGCAGCAGGCTCTATGTAGGTGCCGGCGATGCCAGTTCCTTCGATGAAGATTCCGCAGCAGCCAGCTATTTCAACACCCACCTGAAGCCTGTATCTCCCGACGGTGGTAACTTTGAGTACGATCCATTGCTGGACCCCGGCAATCCGGTATTCCGTAGCATACCTGTGGTACAACGTCCGGGACTGGGACTGCACCTTCCCTACAAATCAGCGATTGCAGAAAATGTCTTTGATAAATCTTCCAATACCGTTATCAATATCAAAGGGACCCGCATCGACTACAACAACTACCTGCATTTGCGCAGGTTCGGCAATCATGTCAATGTTATTTTTGTTGTAGATGGCGGCAGTGCCATGCGCGATTTTCTACCGGGCATTACCAATACCATTCAGAATTTCGAAGATGTATTTGGCAAGAAAGGATATGCCAGTTATAACTACCGATATGGAGCCGTTATCTACCGTGGCAATGATGGTTGCTCACAGGCCCGCGGCATGAATGTATTCGAGCCTTCGGACAATTTCAGCCGTGTAGTGGATTTCATCAACAAACAGGCAGGGATCACACAGCGTTGTAGCGGCACCGTTACCGACCAGCCTTACTACGAAGGACTGCTGGAAGCCGTGAAGATACTGAAGCGTTACCCCATGCAGACCAACATCATTATCGTAGCAGGCAGCACAGGAAATACTTCCAAAAGTGGTCCTTCTGAAGATCAGCTGGTTCGCGGCCTCTCAGATGTAGATGCCAGAATGCTGGTATTCCAGGTCTACAATAAATTTGACCCCTCGTTCAACAACTTTGTATTGCAGTCCAGGCAGATACTGGAAAGAACCGCTCAGATCGAAGCAGATCAAAAGAAACTCCGCATGGTAAAAGGAGAAGGACTGGCAGTAACGCAGCAATTCAATACTGCCTATACAGATTCGGTTTCCTATTACCTGAATTACCCTGATGGCAGCCTGATTCCGGGCGCTATCGTATTTCCGGGCCGGGGTGCGGTTAAAACAAACCGCGAAATGATGATGGCACTGAATCGTTTCCTGGGAGAGGTTTATACGGACAATAAACAGATCATTAAATCACTGGATAGTGTATTTATGATCTCCGGCAGATTGAAGGAAAAAATCAATATGCCGGTGATGGCCGCCATTAATACCGGCAAAATTGCATTACCGGACAACCTTGGCGAACAGCTACCGCATAATGCGTTTAAATACTATTTCGACGTAGAGACGAAGGAACCACTCGTGGCCAAAAATTCGCTGATGCAGTATGAGATATTGCTTAGCCAGGATGAAATCTTGCAGCTGTCGGATATCCTGTCGAGACTTGCAGGAGACAACCTTCAGCAGGACCGTAAAGACTTCCGTAAAAAGCTGGTAAGAGAATATATTTCCTATGGTCGTAGTCAGTGGAAAGATTTACATAATAAATCCGCCATACGCGGCATGAAGCTGCCTACATACCTGGAGAAGGTAACCGGTATGCCGCAGGAGCTGGAGCCATTTAGCCGCTATTCCGTCAATGATATTAAGCATTCGATGAGTGCTGACGATTTTGAGAAATACATTACCTATTTACGTAAGTGTAATGAAGTAGTTAAAAAGCAATTGCAAACGGCTGACTACTTCATTTCAAATGGCAAACCATTTTTCTATATCACTCAAAGCGACTGGAAGTTATGACCCTGCTCAATCTCAGCGAATCCGTGAAACATGCCGTGCATGTGGCCGAGTCCCTGGCTAAGGAAAGGCATCATGGCAGCTATGGTCCGCCGCATTTGCTGGCAGGCCTGATGCACAAGGAAACCGGGTTGCGGCCTTTACTGGCTGCATTGGAAAAAGATCCCGGCTACCTGCAGGAATGGGCAGAAATCCGCATGGATGAATTTCCGAATGCGAGGCAGCTCCATCCAGATATCAAAAGCACGCCTGAAGTAGCGCTGGTATTTGAAGAAGCGGATGATGTCCGGTTAAAGATGGGACTTGACCTGATTACCCCAGTATGTGTACTTACCGCACTTGCCAAACCTAATATTGGTTTTCCTGCGGAACAGATGCGGTCTTTCCCGGTAAAGGAAAGGGATTTACTGGAAGTATACCTGAATGACCAACCTGTTACTGATACACTAAACGATGGAGCAGGATATGAAGAAAAGAAAGCCAGCGGGGCGTTGTCTAAATATTGCATAGACCGTACTGGCCAGGCGGGTGAAGGGAAAACAGACCCTATCATTGGCCGCGACATGGAATTACGTATGGTCATGGAGGTATTATGCCGCCGTACCAAACCTAATGTGATCATCACCGGTGATGCAGGGGTAGGCAAAACAGCCCTCATTGATGGCCTTTCACAACAAATCATACAGGGCGATGTACCGGGCGCATTGAAAGATGCACGGGTGCTGGAACTGGATACAGGTGCGCTGATAGCCGGTGCTTCCTATAAAGGCGAGATAGAGGACCGGTTGAAGAAGATCATTGCGGAGCTAAAGCAAAACGGCAAGGTTATTTTATTTATTGACGAGATACATGCCTTACTGGACCCTAAGGGCGCTATAGGATCAGGTGCAGGGAATTTGCTGAAGCCCGAGCTGGCCCGTGGGGACGTTACCGTTATCGGGGCTACTACCATTGAAGAATACAGGAAAATCATTGAGCCGGAGAAAGCATTCAGCCGGCGGTTTGAAGTGGTGCAGGTAGGCGAACCGGATATTGATATGGCAGCTAAAATGCTGACCTGTCAGCAGGAACGTTACGAGGCGCATCATGGTTTGAAAGTGGAGCCGGGAACTGTAGAAGAATGTGTACGGCTGGCGAAGCGCTATATGAAAGACAGACGCCTTCCGGATGCAGCATTTGATTTGCTGGACAGGACGATGGCCGCCATCCGCATGATGAACGACACTTCAGCGAGAGAGCTGGAGCAGTTAAGATCTGCCCTGGAGATATCTCCCAGGGATACCCTTGCTGACCTCAAACGAAAACTCAGCCCGGTACTACTTGGGCGCCTGGATACGGAAGCCCCGGAAGACGAGGAAGGTCTGTACTCCTACCTAAAAGACACACTTGATAAGTTAAGTGTATTGGCGCAGGAAAAAATTACTGCGACAGGAAAGCAGGATGTTGCTGCGGTGATCGCTTTTAAAACTGGCATACCTATTGGCAAAATACAGACGCAGGAACGCGAGAAACTGATGAACATGGAACAACAGCTCAAACAGCGGGTTGTAGGCCAGGATCACGCCTTAAAAGCCCTTTCTGCGGCAATTTTAGAGTCACGCAGCGGACTAGGCAAAAAAGGACAGCCCATCGGATCATTTTTTTTACTGGGGCCAACGGGAACGGGTAAAACGGAATTAGCCAAGTCCATGGCGGAGTTTTTGTTTAACGACGAAAAGGCCATGATCCGTTTTGACATGAGCGAGTTTAAGGAAGAGCATTCAGCAGCTTTGCTATATGGCGCCCCTCCGGGATATGTAGGTTATGAAGAAGGAGGATTGCTGGTGAATAAAATCAGGCAGCAGCCATATACCGTATTATTATTCGATGAGATCGAAAAGGCACATCCTTCGGTATTTGACATCTTCCTGCAAATCATGGACGAAGGACTAATACACGATCGCTTAGGAAAAGAAGGCGACTTCTCCAATGCCCTGATCCTGTTTACCTCCAATATAGGGAGCGAATGGATTACGGAGCAATTCAACAACGCGTGTATGCCGCAGCCGAATCAATTAATGGAATTGATGACGAAGCATTTCAGGTCTGAATTTTTAGCACGCCTGTCGGAGATAGTGCCTTTCAGTCCGATTACCACGGAAAATGTAATAAAGATATTCGATATACAAATGAAGAGTCTGCTCGATGCGTTGCAGAAGCAGCACATCGAACTAACGGTAACGGATGATGCAAAGAGGATGCTTGCCCTTAGCGGATTTACGCCGCGTTACGGTGCCCGGCAGATAGCTGGTGTCATCAGGAACCAGTTAAGGAGGCCCATATCCAGACAAATCATTTCAGGAGAAGTTTCTCCCGGCAAAAAGATAACATTACTATTAAAAGATGGAATGGAAGAGTTGGTTTGGCAGATCAGTGAAGTTTAAAAATTTAATAGTTAGGATTGCCGGGTACAGCAGAAAAATCATTAGATTTATAACACTGTTTATCTATCATCAAAAAAAAGAACCGATTATGTTCAATTATGAAATCGGCGGAAACGAACGAAGAATAGATGCATCAGAAGCGTTTGTTGACATCTCACCGAACAAGACATTATTCGTTCAGCAGTTAACCGAACAGGAACCCATTAAACCAGAAATTGTAGAAGGCCTTAAAACTGTAGAAGAAGTATTCAGGCACTTCAAACCTGGTGTCAGTGTAGATTTCGAGCAGAAAGACGGAGCTACTGTACATGAAAAGTTACACTTTGAACACCTGGGCGATTTTTCCGTAAAAAGTATGATACTACAAAGCAACCAACTACGTGACCTCAACGTAGAAAGTGAAATGTACCTGAACATCATACGTCAGCTCAAAACAAACAAGACACTGAAAGCAACCCTGGAAAACCCGGAAACCCGCCAGGCTTTTGCAGCAGCGTTGGAAAACCTTGCAAGGGAATTGCAGCAGAATATATAGCTCATCAGTAGGACCCGACAGCACGTAACCATAGCATTACCTGAATAAACCTTGCTACCGCCTGGTGGCAATAAATTTTAACTCATGTCAGCATCAAACGAAAAAATGCAGGAAACGCAGCAAGAGCGCCCCGCAATGCAGCATGCCGCTTCCCCATCCCAGCCGGCGTCGCTGGAAGACAGTCTGCAGAAACTGGTGAAAGTTGGTGGATTTGATTTCCTGGAAGCAATAGTAGATGGATTGCAGAACCTCAACCCCGAGCGTAAAGCCCGCAAAAAAATATTCCTTACTGACCAGGATAAAGCCCTTGAAAGAAAAGAGCTGCTGAAAAAAATACAACTCTGGCAGGACCTGCTCAGCAAAGAAGCTACAGTAGCTGACCTCAAAGAGGAATGCCAGCGCCGTGCGGATGAATCAGAAGCACTGCTGCATAAAAATGTAGGCCAGGCGCTGGAAGCTACCCGCGACCTGGAACAGGCCTACCGTACGGTACATCAGTTCTACAAAAACACAGAAAGTGATAAACTCACCAATGTGAATATCATCAATGCGGCTATGTCGCAGCTCACAGACCTCGACAACCCTCGTTTCATTGAGCATGTGGCCGAAGAACTCAAACACAATTACGATCGCCTTGACCTTCGCGATAACTACTCTTTGCTGGTTATTCCCGGCTATATGGGCTCCAATAAGGTAATAGAAAGATGGGCGAAGATCGCACACAATAATAAAGCGATGCTGGTAACAGATTTCGCCAACCTTGATCAGCCGGATGACGTGATAGACCTGTTCAGCTCTGCAAACCTTACCGGCGCCGACGCCTATCGTTCCAATGTGATCATGACCTGTAACTGGCTTGTAGGACGTGGGAAAGTAGAATCAGCAGGCGAGGAAGACGACCTGCATGTTCCCGGTTCCGCCTCACTGGCCGGAAAAATGTATTACACTTTGATGAGCCAGGTTACTGCCGGTAAAAAACATGGCGCCATCAACGAAGCTGACGGGGTACGTTTCGACCTGAAGAAGAGCGAGATCTCCCAGCTGGAGCGTATCGGGCTGGTACCCATGGTAAATGAGTACGGTAAGGTGATGGCCTTCTCCGCGAAAACGCTTTTCAATGGCGATAATATCGGCCTGCAGACCTATTCCGTTGTGCGTGTATTCGATTATATCACCAAAGTATTGTTCGACTTCCTGAACCGCCGTGCATTTGAAAACTGGACTTCTAAAACAGAACATGACCTGCGCGCGCAGATCGTGAAATTCCTGGACAGCATTCAGGGCCCTGATGCACTGATAGAGCGGTTTAAGATCATCCGGTTTGAACAGGATGAAGTGCAGAAAGACCGTATCCACCTGGATATTCATATTACACCGTATTTCCCGGCCAAAAGCTTTGTAGTAAAGCTGGATGGTTATAAAGGAGAAGATGAGCAACGTACCTGGAATACAGAATACGCTGCCACTCCAAAGTAAGCCTGGTAGCAGCCAGTTGATTTTTTCTGCCGAATGCTCTATTTTAGAAGGGTATGAAGAATCTATTACTGCTGCACGGGGATTTGGAGAAAACAGGAATCAATCACACGTTTGCGAAAGCCTACCGGCAGGGAGCTGAAAAAGCAGGCGCCATGGTAAAGGAGTTATCTATCATGGACCTGAAATTTCTTCCCAACAAACAGTTCAATAACCAGATCACGCCATTGGAGCCTGATCTGCTGGATGCAGCAGAGAAAGTAAAATGGGCCAATCATATTGTACTGTTCTGTACCGTCAACCATGATTCTATTCCTGCCAGGCTATCCGGCTTTTTCGACAGACTGTTTCCATCAGGACAATCCTATGCAGGTAAGTCTGCACGCATTGTATCCGTACTGGATGAAGCCAGCTGGAAGGAATGGCAGCTGAACAAGAAGCCTACCTACCATGCCATCAAACGAACGGTACTGGAACGCTGTCGTATCATGCCTGTGAGGACCTGCACCATCGGATATGTGCACTCCCCGGAAAATGATTATGCGAAAAAATGGATAGCCAAAATGATTGCTTTCGGAGAGAAATTCATGTAGTAAGCAATGAATGTTAACACTAGATGAAATGGCTATACGAAAGCTGCAAACCATACGAAAAGATTTAATTTTACTATAGGACAGGAACCATCAGATGAGATTGTTTGTACCGACGATGAACTGTATCTGTTAGAAAGACCGATTTAATCAGGAAACCTTAATAAGGTTTGTTCGACCCATTCCTGGCACCATTCGGCGCCAGGCAGACCATTGTTTTTTATTTGTTACCTATAAATATTAATCACTATGGCATTCAATGCAAAATTAAACATGGCAGGCAAGGAGTACGACGTACTCAGCTGCAACTACTCCCTGAACAGGGATGTAGACGCCAAGGGCCGCCCGGCGTCCGGCGTTTATGGCGGAACCATTGATGTGGAAGTAGAATCCACAGAAGACACGTCTATCGTGGAAACAATGGTAAATAATCAGTTTAAACCTATCGCAGGTAAAGTCCTCATCAAGAAATCAGATGAAGATGCCAAAATGAAGGAAGTTACTTTTGAAGATGCCTACATCATCAAGTACTCCGAAGGCCTCAACGTTGTAGGGTCTGATCCTATGAAGCTCCGCTTTACCATCTCTGCACGCAAATTGAAACTCGGCAATGCTGAGCATGTCAATGACTGGCCGGGAAGAGATAAAGCATAAACGCGCGCTCCTCCCCGATCTTAATGTATGAACATCATCTCTACAGCTACACCTGTATGGTTCATGCATGCGTACAAACAACTTTCGATTTATTTAAACTGATTACAATGGCATTTAACGCAAAAATACAACTGGGCTCAAAAGAATATGATGTACTGCAATGCAGCTTTTCCTTAAACCGCGATGTGGACGCAAAAGGCCGTCCTTCTTCCGGCGTTTATGGCGGTACTATTCATGTTGAAGTAGAATCTACAGAAGATACTTCTGTGATTGAGTCAATGGTAAACAACCAATACAAACCCTTCAGCGGTAAGATCGTCATCAAAAAAACTGATGAAGATGCCAAAATGAAAGAGCTGACTTTTACAGACAGCTACATCATCCAATATAACGAAGGTATCAGCGTGGTAGGTAACCATCCGATGACACTGAGCTTTGTCATTTCTGCACGCACCCTTAAACTGGGCAATGCAGAACATGTGAACGATTGGCCGGGCAGAGGTTGATGCGTTCCTAAGCAGAACAACATTTAATCCACACATGGTGTACTGTCGGCAGACAGTACACCTGTATTACTGTTCGCGCCAACATGAAGAAAAAGAAACACATATCACCAACGGTACAGCCTAAGCAGAAAGCAAAGGCAAAAGGAAAAGCCAAAGGAAAGAAGGTGCCTTCCACTCCTACGGATGTGGAGTACCAGCAGCTGTTCGATACCTGCGTTATTACCAAAGAAAAAATAGCTGAAGTAGACAAGGTGATCGACGATAAGGTAATAGCCAACCGCAACCGGTACGAGGATATCGCTACGATGGTGGCTGCCGGCAGCATGCTGGAACAACAGGGAACTTTCAACAGCTCTTCCTTATTCAGGACCCGGCCATTGTTTAATGCCTTTCCCGGCAACGTACAGCAGCTGGCTGACCCCACGCCTGCTGTGCCGGAACCATTATTCCAACAGTTCGCGGCCTCGCCGCCAGCTGTTTCACTGGATATCAAACCAACGTCCAACCCTTTCGGACTGGGATATCTGTGCCAGTTAGGCGGTGATTTCACCTACGTTTCCAACGGTCGCATACCCTGGTATTTTATTGCCTGCGTACATTATCTCGAATGCACCTTCAGCTTTAAAAAGCACCTGCATAACGGCGATCCGCTCACCGGCTATACGGTACAAATACCCGTAGGACGCCCCAAAGTAGGACATCCGCCACCATTCACCTTTGAAGAAAGTGCTGTTGACGCCCTGAAATTAATGGGATTTGATAAAGTAAGCAGCTGGAAGCTGCCTTTTATATTACGCAAACTGGAAGCCTATAACGGTTTCGGCTACTTTTTATATTATAATATCAACTCACCATATCTCTGGTCTTTCTCCAATCATTACACCAAAGGAAAATATGTAAAGGACAGAAAATTTGATAAAGAGGCAGTATCTGCTCAACTAGGATCAGCAGTGATATTGAAGCGGATGGAAGAACGGGGATTGATCTATATACCACGATTCTAGTCTATTACACCACATGGCCTGCGAAGGCCAACATTCAACAAATAAAACAGGTTAACCTATGGAAGGGAAACTTAACGTAATAATCAACATCGAAGGTACGCCGATATTACATTTTTCGGCGTTTACACTGGAACAGCGCTTCAATGCGCACCACTATTTTGAGCTGCGTTTCAACCACGATGAACAGGGAGCACCCGGGATGATCTCCCTGGAAAAATCCCGCGGGTTCATGGGAAAAAGTATTACCGTACAATTCGGCAGTGAGCCTGGCAAAGAGCAGCTATTCGTTGGCAAGGTGACACGCGTGGAATTATCGCAGAGCCATGGCTACCACGGTACGCTCATCATCAGTGGTTACAGCCCGAGTATACTGATTGACCGCGGGCCTGATCTGGGATCCTATCTCAACAAAGACCTCAGTGGCATCGTACGGAAAGCGACAGAAGATGCCCCTTCCAATGAGCTGAACCTTACGCTGAACCCTTCCAGAAAGGAGCCAATAGACTATATGATCCAGTACCGTGAAAGCGATTATGATTTCATCAACCGCCTGTCGGCAGAATACCATGAGTGGTTTTTCTATGATGGCGCCAAGTTGCATTTCGGAAAGCCCGATAAGCTGGAAGAAGTAAAGCTGGTTTATGGCCGCGATGTAAACAGTCTGCAATATGCCATGCAGGTAGCGCCGTTGAAAAGCCGCAAGTTTGCCTACAAACCTGCCGAAGATGAACTGTTTAAGGCAGAAGCCAAAGCTGCAGCAGCAGGCCAGCCCGACCTGGCACATGCCGTTACGGCCTCCAATGAACTCTATAACAAAGTATATTCCCAGCCTACCAGCGTACGGATCGACACCAAAAAAGATATGGATGCGCATGTCGACAATGAAGACAAAGCCAACATTGCAGACCTGCTTCAGATCACCGCTACAGGCGATAACCCGCAGGTAGGCATCGGAAAGATCGTAGATGTAAGCATGAGCGTAAAAGAGGTACTGAGCTTCAGCGTACAACAGCTGGGACGTTTCCTCATTACCGCTATCTATCATCACATCGATGGGGTGGGCCATTACTACCATACCTTCGAAGGGATTACCGCCGATGCAGAAAAAATTCCGGTACGTGATTACGACAAACCATTTGCAGACATGCAGCTGGCCATCGTGGAAGATAACGCCGACCCTAAAGGGCAAGGCCGCGTAAAAGTAAAATTCAAATGGGAATGCAGCTGCAACGATACCTCAGAGTGGTTACGTGTAGTCACTCCCGATGCCGGCAGCTCTGATAAAGTGAGCAAGAACCGCGGATTCACGTTTGTTCCTGAAAAAGGAGACCAGGTACTGGTCGCATTTGAGGAAGGTAATACTGCCAGGCCACTGGTGCTCGGCAGTGTGTTCCACGGCAAAACCGGTAGTGGCGGTGGCGCTGCCAATGGCGTTAAAAGCCTCACCACTCGTAGCGGCTCAACGGTAACCTTAGACGACAATAAAGGCAGCGTTACCGTGAAAGACCCCAGCGGCAATGTGCTGATTATGCACGGCGATGGCACCGTTACCCTCAACGCACCACAGAAGATGACCATCAACACTACCGACTTCATTTTGAATGCCAGCAACAGCATAGCTTTTAACGCACAGCCCGGGGAACAGGGCGGCGGCGATGGCACCGTTACCATCAGTGCAAAGAAAAGCATCAGCGGCACCGCAGACACAGAAAACATCAGCCTGACTGCCACCGCCAAAGACGTGAATATCAATTCTGCTGCCGGCGTTTATAAACTGGATTCCAAAGAGATTACCCTTACTGCGTCTGAGAAATTCCATGCGCATGGTGGCGCCAAAGGAGAATTTGTTGCTAACGAAATCGAAATCAATCAATGCTAAAAGTATACATGCACAAAACAGGCGACACCGCCCTGTACCACCTCACCTCCGCCAACCGCACCATCGTAGGTGGCCGGCTGATGGAATTCATTCAGCAGAAGGTGGTTCGTATGACCCTGCTCGGTGAAGACCCCGAAGGCTGCATATACGAATTTGAATTGGTGGCGCAGCAGCTGGAAGGCACGGCACTTATCCATGAATGGGCTATGGACATGGAAATATTGCAGTCGCCCCTGAAACTGGTACTGGACACCTCCAGTCAGCTGAAAGACGTACGCAACCTGCATGAAATCCGGGAGAAGTGGGAAAACTCCTATGTTCATCATCTCCGGAGGAAATATAAAAAAATGAAAGAAGGGCTGGAAGAGCTGATTGCTGAAACCAGCGCTCTCCTGAAAGACAAACCCCGCTTCCTGCAGTCGTTGAATGGCTACAGCTCCTGGCGCTTTTTCTTCCTGGATAACTTCATCGGGCAAAAGGAAACACAGCAGTCTCCATTGCTGTTAAAAGGATTCTTCGGGCAGGTAGACCTTCCGCTATTGGTAGATGCCACCTGGACGGAAGAATACGGCATCGGTGAATACAGCTGCCAGTTGACGCATGAAGGCAAACTGGATGAGCAACAGTTTGACCGCAAGCATTTTGCACGCATGCTCAAAGACCTTACCGGCGTGTTTAATATCAATGCACAGCTGGATGTGCTGATGGAAGAACAAATTCAATACGATAAATACCATTGGCCGCTGGCAGGCGAAATGTACCTGGAAACAAAAGTTTCTGACTGGTATACGGTTGCTTCAGCACATATGCTGGAATGCATTGATGCTGCCAGGGCGGAGGAACTGAAAAAGAATTTCAATGTTGCAGCGGAACCTGCCGCATAAATACTGGCATCATGGGAACAAAAAAATACATTCCGGATAATAGCTGGCTCACTTGCGATAAGGGCAGCGCCCCTTCCCGGCTGAAAGTGACCCATCATAACAATACCAAAATCTACGGCGAAAACCTGGCGAGTGAAATGGATATGGTGCCTGGGGAAAATATTATGCCGATGGGTCGCTGTTCCGCATCTGGCGGCAGTTGTAAGCCAGACCCCATCTATTGGGACAAATGTAACAAAGGCGTAAAAGTCAATGGTTATAAATTAGTTTTTGAAGATGCCTGCCTGCTATGTAAACAGGGAGGAAAGGTAAAGGTAGATTTCAATGCACCCTCCGGCAGTAGCGGCAGCATAGGGGCTGATGCCCTCACCGGCCTTGGCGCTGGCGCCTGGGCTTTTGGCAGCTATGATGGCGCCCTCGACTATGTACAACGGGGAACCATATACGATGTAGAAAATGGGAAACTTAGTCTGGTCAGAGATAATAGTCCCAATGACTTCAGAAGAGGTGGTAATTACGGGGAAATGAAAGACAATGTATATCACCGCCAGGAAGGCTGGCGCGATGTACGTTCTGAACATCCGGTACTGGATATTGATAAAAATACTTCTCCGGGAATTGATGGGGCCTATGAAAAAAAAGGCACCTACAAACTGACGGATGCCAAATACAACGGCGCGAAGCTGGAAAATACAGCTACCTACGGGCGGGAAACCAGCAAACGCTGGACAAAGAACCATATCGACAATGGCGGCATCAACCCGGCTGACAAGGCCGCTATGGCACGTGCAAATGATCAGGGCACCTTACAACGGGAAATGGTCAAGACCATGCCGGATGGAAAGATGCATTCTGAAACGATGAATGATAAAGGTTTCAAGGCCACCAGAGGGCAGAAGGAAACGTTGTCGATCAAAACGAGCCGTGCAGGAAATCTTATTAATGGCGTACGTTCCTCCATCAGAAATTCGCGGCCGATTACTGCTCTGGCCAATTCAAATTTCTCTCAGGCCGTAAGAAATAGTAAATTAGCTACAGGTGCAAATGAAGGACTGTTCAAAGCTGCACAGGCCGTTTCACGCTCCAAGGTATTGAGTGTGGCCGGTAAAGTTGCCGGAAGGGGATTGATCGTAGTAGGTATCGGATTAGAGGTTTTAAACGTCTACAATACCTACGAAGAAGAAGGTCACTTCGGTAAAAAAACACAGGCAGCCGTTGGCGGCGCGGCAGGCGCCATTGCCGGTGGCTGGGCAGGCGCTGAACTAGGCGCCATCATAGGCACCGCTATTTGTCCGGGTATAGGTACCGTTGTCGGTGGATTGGTAGGAGGCGCCATAGGCGGGATTCTAGGCAGCGGATTGGGAAAAACGATAGCGGGGTGGTTCTGATAATTCTATAATATCATTAAAATGGGCTTTTTAAACAAATTGTTTGGCGGATCCAACACACAGGAAGACGCGCGCCCCGCTGGTCAGCGGGCGCAGCTAAAGAATGCAAAATATTTTGAAACGGCACTGAAGGAAAGAGATGCAACGATCGCCCAGGATATTCAAACCCGGGAAATGATGATCGCACAAGGAAAAGCCGCTCCATATCACGACTGGGCCCTGGGCGTCGATTACCTCAACAAGTTTACCACGCTCTATTCCATGGGAACACCGATAGATCAATGCTATGGCGTCTTCATTCAGGCGGCAGACTGGTATGCCAAAGGATGGGAAGAAGATTCAGCTGCTGCTGATATGCTGGAAATGATTTCAATCGGTTACCTACTGCAAATTCCTGATGATCAGTTTAAGGGAATCGTTCAGTATATCGCGCAATCTGATGCCGGATCGGACTATCCCGATTGGCAACCGGATGCCATTCTCTGGTTTATTATCCACGGCAGACTAGCAGAAGGCCCTCATCCTGAGGGGTTACTTGCTCCTGAATTATACCAGTCGTTGCTGGCTATCACCCGTATGAACAAAGAAGATGCGGCGGCAGCAATGAAGCAATACCTGGAAAACTGGTACGACCTTCATAGAAGTGATCCATGGTACGACAGCCATAAGCGGGACCATGCCTATTCGGGCTACTGGTCCTGGGAAGCTGGTGCCATCACTAAAATAATGGGGCTGGATGACTCCTCCTACAAAGACAATCCGTATTATCCGTATGACCTGGTTCATTGGAGTAAATCATAAGAATTTTTGAAAAGAGGTCTTCTGATATGTTATCATTTTAGTAACCATGTTTTAATCAACATCGTACTTTACCACATTTGATTTACAGCTGATACCTTCGGTATCAGCTGAGTGGTTCCGCGCTGCGCGCGGTGGCTTTCGCCAATGATTAATTTTCGAGACCACCTCTTTTCGTTTATCTGTGGTATTTATTTTTTCTTCAGCACATCACTCAGCTCTACAACCTTGTAATTATCATCCAGATCGATGAAGTGCTTAAACAGGGCAGCATGGCCGGCTCCCAGCACTACCATTACACGCTCATCGTTACGCTCTGTCAGCTTCTGTACTAAAGAATACATGTAGAGATTGCGTTTGTACCAGGCAGCTGTAGAATAAGCACCTGCAAAATCATTTACTGCACCTGCTTTATTGAAGGTGGTCAGGTATAACCCCAGGTTCTCATTACGGGACTTCATTGTATTATATTCCAGTAACAACTGGGTCAGGGAGAGTTTTTGCATTAAAGCATTGTCCTTTTCTCCATGCTGTTTTATAACGTTATCAATTTCTGCCTGTAGATCTGTCTGACCTGCTTTTTTCATTGCTGTCATGACGCTATCATAAGGCCAGTCAATGGCTACATCGATGGCGTGAATCTTATTCAGTCCGGCTTTCTTACCTGCTCTGAACGACAATTGAAATATCTCATTCTGTTTATAGAAATTGCTTTTCGGGTATTTATCCTGTACGTATTTAAAATACGTGTCTTTCAGATACAGGTCGTATAAGGTATCCAGACTATGCTGATCATCATAGTCCCATTCAACGAATATTTTGGTGGGCTTGAATTTTTTAATCTGATCGGTGATCGTTTCCAGTTCATGCTGCGCTTTATCGCTCATTACGTCGAATGATTTGGTTTTAACCAGATCGGCGCCAGGGTTATTAAAATGGAATACACCGATCAGCAGGACTTCTTTTTCTTTTTTGGGTTGTTGGGCTTGTACCAGTGTCGCCAGGGACAGCATGGCCACTAATGTCAATAAATAACGTTTCATGCGTACGAGTTGAATACAAATCAGTTAAGAAATATTAATTAAGTCGGCAACTTAATGTTCTTTAAAAGACGAGTGAGCGGGAAAAAGGTTGCATAGGGGGAGAGAAAATGTCGATATTAGGTGAGGTTAACACTTTGAAATATATTCAATGAATCAGCGAGGAAAGCTCGTAGTCGAATGTCATGACGAAAAATCTTTAATCAATTTGGCAATTGTCGGCATTCCATTAATTAACCACTTAGTTTTTAACGCTCTGTGGTTATAGAAATAAGTAACGCCATTATCAATCACAGCCAGCAAATAAGGATCCCAAGTGCTATCATAAATATAAATACAGTTAAAAGCATTCCAATATTCGTTTATAAACTTCAAATTTTGTTCATAAACTCCTTTAATTGTCCTGGCATCTACAGCATGTCCTCCTTCTTTTACTCTTTGTCCAACACGTTGCTTACAAATCTGAATATCATCAAGACAGAAATAGTTCAATTGAATTTGATAGCCATGCTTTTCAAAACGATCAATATATCTCCAATAATCGGGATGAGACAAAGGCGTCTCCAGGACAAAATGATCCCTATTCGTAATTGCTGTATTAATTTTTGATGAAAGGTATTCCTCCATCATCATCGATGCATGACTGGTGACTTGCTCTGGAGAAAGGTATTGACCATGTAACTCTTTACTGAATCTTGTTCGGGTAAGATCCCTATCAAAAGGCAATGCATCAACAAATTCATCTGGCAACATTGATGCTATATAAGTAGACTTCCCAGCTCCATTAGGACCAGATACAACAAGCAATGTCGGTTTATTGTAATCCATTTTTTTGCTTATAGTATTCTCTAACTGCTTCTGCCTCTTGATCAGATAATGTACGAATAAATCTGGTTGCTATATCTGGGCCGACAGTATATACCTCTTGAATCTCTATATGGCCGTCTGCAAACTCATAATAGCCCTGACTTGAAGGAAGGTGCTCTGATAAAATCAAAAATGGCAGATTTCTCTCGAAATTCCGCTCTCTAAGCCGATGCGTTGTTGCGGCAAACTTCTTTCTTTGTTTAGCAATTATTTGTTCTATGGTTGTCATCTACTGTTTTTAATCAACAAAAATAAATCCCAATAAAATTAGCAAAAAATGACCTTATTTCCAATTCAAAACAACCAGATTAACCACTGCATAACAGATAAACTTCAGCAACATACATTACATAAAAACGCCGCCGCAACCTCACGGCTGCTACGGCGCTTCATATAACAAAACTATGACTCCTTACAACAACTTAGCCTCTTTCATCAGCTCTTCCAGATAGGTACCATTGATCTTCTTCCTACCTATTTTTTCAAGTACTGATACGATCCATGGCACTTTGATCTCATCCAATTTTTTATGGTCATTGAGGAAGTAAACGGTGTTTAACAACACACGGACATCGAAAGATGATGCAAATACTTCCGGTACACCCCTGTCGACATTCAGCAAGGTATACACCGCCTCCATGGCGGTACGTACTGAATACTCCGTTGTAAACACCGTGTCACGCACTGTTTCAGCGAAGTTGCCAATGAATGCCAGGTTCTGCGAACCCTGCGGCACTACCAGCGGCCTGTCGCCCAAGGCGCGCGGCATAAAGTACGATGTGATATACGGCATATGACAAGGAATAGTACTGGCGCCGTTCTTAGCGATATCAGCGATTTCATTTTCAGGGACTCCCAAATGATACAACAGCTCTTCACAAAGCTCTATCCCTGTACATTCGGCTATTTTCTTCTTTACATAATTTCCCGGTTTATCTGAAAACAGTCCATATACCCATACAATCAACTCATTCTTTTTCTGTGTATGAAAATGTGGCTGCCGGCTGATAGAATAACCATATAACCAGTTGGAATCCTTGATACTCACGGGGCCACTGGTAACAATAGAACCACTATGCGGGTCTTTCTTACTGATACCTTCAATATACGGCACAACCCTGTCGTCTTTGAAGGTAATAGTGCCAGAGATTACCCAGTTTGCGGCAGGGATGTTTTCACAGAACTTCTCCGGCTTACCGAATGCCGGATCCTGCGCTGCCAGGTTCTTCCAGAGCTTCCAGCTGCCACCGATATCGGCCTTGCCGGAAGCTGGCGTGTTATCATCACCGTAAGTACTGCTTTCGGTAATGGAACCATTTGTGACAAATACCAGATCATTCTCCGTCAGGGCTATAGTACCGGCTTTTCCATCCCTTGTATATTCGATTTGGGTAGCTATCTTCCTTTCCCCGTCTTTACGTACCTGAATATTTTTCACTTCAGTACCATACTGAAACTTAACACCATGGCTCTCCAGGAACTTCACCAATGGTAATATCAGCGATTCATACTGATTATATTTTGTAAATCGCAGTGATGACAGGTTAGACAGCGTACCAATATGATGCACAAAGCGAAGTATATACCGACGCATCTCCATAGCGCTTGCCCATGGCTCAAATGCAAACATTGTTGCCCAATACAACCAGAAGTTCGACTGGAAAAATTCTTCCGTAAATACTTCATTTATTTTTACATCCTGGAGCTTATCTTCCGGGGTAAGTGCGAGGTGTATCAGCTCTTCGATAGCCTTTGGGGTTAAGGTCAACTTCCCGTCGTTGGACAATCGTTGTCCCCGTTTCTCAATTACACGCGCATGTGAAAAGGCAGGATCTTCTTTATTTAGCCAGTAGTATTCATCCAGTACAGATACGCCTTCCGTTTCCAGCGAAGGAATAGACCGGAACAAATCCCAGATCGTTTCGAAGTGTATTTCCATTTCTCTGCCACCACGGATGATATACCCCTTCTGTTCATTCCAGATGCCATCCATGCTACCGCCAGACAAAGCCAGCTCTTCTAAGATCGTGATCCTGTCGCCTTTCATCTGGCCATCACGCACCAGGAATACGGCTGCCGCCAGGGAAGCCAGTCCTGCTCCTACCAGGTAAGCCGATTTTGCATCTACATTGGCAGGCTTCTTCGGCCTGGCGAATGCTTCATAGTTTCCGCTGCTGTAATACATAGTTTCTCCTCCAATAATTTTAATAGTTAAGAGATAGATATACTGGAAATGCTACTGATAGTTTGGGTTTGATTATATCGTTGTAACAAACAGGGCATTGAATGCTAATCCTTGAAACCATTATCTTTAACACACTGAAAACGTAAAAGTTTGATGGCTGCTGCAAATAAAAAGGCACCGCGCTTGCAGTGCCTTATCGATTAATATTTTGATCTATTTCACAAAAGAAACATATGATAATTCATCTTGTTATTATCTCCCTGTAAATTGCTATTTCTCCTTCTTCGGCTCATTAAAAATAAGCTGGTTATAAAAAGGATCATGTACCGTAACTGTTAATTCAGCCCAGAAGTCCTTTTCCAGTCCTGGCTTATTGTACTTGTAATTTTTATCTATCAGCTCCCTGTGATAGGCTGCCAGCCCATCATATGCTATCAGGACCTTTGCCCCCGGCGCGCTATCACCATGATGCTCTGACAAATGTAAGACGATATCGCCGAGTGAGATTTGCATATACAGTGGCGTATTTTCTTCAAAGCGGTGTTCCCAGTCAATTTTGAAGCCAAGCCAGTCGCAATAAAATTCTGTTGCTTTGGCGACGTCGAACATACGCAGAACGGGGATTACTTTATTAGCCATTGGAAGAAGAGGATTTTTGTTGGTACAAGATATCGAAAACGATGGATCATCGCGATTAAATCGGTATTAATTTTATGTTTCAACTGACACCTAAGGTGTCAGTTGAAACAGTGAAGCCCCGTCTCTACAGAATAGAGACGGGGCTACTACAGCTATTTCAGGTGTATTAATTCGCGAAAATCTCTGCTAACTTCTTATTCAGCTCCTCACCTCTCAGGCTGATGGCTACTATTTTCCTGTCGGCATCCAGCAGGAAGTTGGCCGGCACGGCGCGGATGCCGTACATACGGCCTACCGCATTATTCCAGCCTTTGAGATCGGAAACGTGTATCCATGGCAGTTTGTCGTGTGCAATAGCTTCCTCCCATTTGTCTTTATGATCATCCAGGGAGATAGCAATAATTTCAAAGCCTTTATCTTTATACTGCTCGTATTGTTTTGTCAGATTAGGATTTTCGGCACGACAAGGTCCGCACCAGCTGGCCCAGAACTCTACCAGTACTGCTTTCCCTTTGATGTCTGATAGTTTCACGGGTTTTCCGTTTACATCATTCTGTACAAATTCCGGTGCAGCAGCCCCTACATGAATGGTTTTAGCCGCTGCAATGCGCTGCTCCAGCTCCTTTCCAACATCTGAAGTCTTTAATGGGGTACTCATCGCATTAAAAATAGGCTCCACTTTCGGAAGGTCTAATTTACCACCGGCAGCCTCTGATAAAGCTACTATCCCGAACCATGCATTGGGATGCGTTTTCGCAAAATCCAGCTGCTTTTCATTGCGCAGCTGCATAGATTTACGGTAGTTACGATCAATCACATTTACAAAAGCAGTATCTTTTTGCTGCTCCGGAGTAAGGTGAGAGAAAGCTGCATTGGCGGCCTTGTTCAGCTCCATGATCGTACCACCGATTGCTTTGTTGTACGCCACATATTCATTATACACTTTCGAACCGGTGAATTTTGCATTCGCCAATGAATCTTTCGAAGTGATTACTACCTGCTCCTTTCCAAAATAGAAATAGATCACATCGCCGGTGTACACCGCTTTCTGTTTGCCACCGCCATCGTGCGACAGCGCCATCCTTGCATACGTATAGCCGCCGGAGTTACCTTTGAACTGAAAGGTCCCGTTCACTACATCGACGCTATCTTCCTTGCCACTGCCGTTATCCATCCAGTCGATATAGGCTTTGGCCGGACTATTCAGCGTTCCGATATGCCCGGTAACAGTAAAGCTGCCTGTTTGTGCCAGCAGGGAAACCGGCGCCAGCAAACCGGATATCAACAATAATTTTTTCATCCTGATTTATAATTTTTTGATGTCTGATTAATATTATTTCCTGTTGACGATATCCACAGGAGCACCCGGAATACCGACGATCTGACTGATGATGCTACCGCTCTTGCCTACACTTACATCCAGCGTAGCCACGGCACCATCAATACCTGCCTGTAGTAAAGTGTTGTCACTATTGAGTTTCAGCATGGTTACTTTCTTTCCGGAGAAATTGGCGTCCAGCAGGCGCAGGTCTTCATTAATAGGATTATAACGGTAGATTTTATCATTTGAGGAGATGTAGAATACGTCTGACAAAGACTTCTGCCATTTACTATCTGGCTGAATAATAGCAGCCCCTTTGAATACCCGCTTCACCAATGGCTTGATCGTTCGCTGGTCGTAGTTATCCATATCTAACGTAAACGAATATTCGTAGATATTACCATCAGCAGATTTATAGTAAGCGTAGGTTGTTCCGGATACGGCCTGCATATACAGCAGTGTTCCATCGCCCAGGTTTTTAGGATCAAATACGCTGGCAGTCACGTTATAATCACTGCCCATATAGCCACCACCGCTATTGAACGACACAAAGCCATGCGACAATTTATCAAACCCAAAGAACCAGGAAGGGGTACGCGTATAGCAGGTAGACAGTTCATAATTGCCGGTAACGACGCTGGAGAATTTTCCGAAGTCTGGTGCAAAAGGCGCTGTAGATGTAACGCTGACATACAGCTTCCCGTTAAAGATGCCGGTAGGTATGCCCATGGCACCATCGCATTGTTCAGTAACCAAAGGATTCGGCGCTTTGAAAAACTGTTCATCGAAATAGCGTTTGCGCAGCATGGTACTACCATCCAGTATTACGCTGGGTTTAGCAGGATCTTTGCAGATGATCCAGTAATCTTCCACCGTGCCCGGCTGGTAAGCCAGCGGCTTGGCGAATAACTGTACCGGGTTTACTGGCAGGTCCTCATTGTGCAAAGCATAATATAAGTTGCTGTTAACAGTGCCATCAGGACGTACAAACGACAAGCGGGTTACACCATTTTCCACACTTAAAACAGTTTGTCCGACAGAAAACTGTGTGCCACCATTGATATAAAACGAATAGAAATATTTCATGCCATTACGGTTATCCGTTACCGTTAGTTTGGCGGTTCGCTGCATTGGCTTCAGGTTATACACAATTTTCAGCGGATAACCGGTATAATGCACCGTGCGGGCCTCTTCGGCTACGACGATATCCCAATCGAATGTCAGGTCTTTGAGCGGGTCGCCGCCTTCCAGCGTAACTTTGGGCTGCACTGTCAGTGTATCACCTACGAGGGCGGAAACGGTACTACTATCCAATCCGGCCACAACAGGCGTAGTTGGTGCGTTATAACTATAGTTTCCCAGATCTTTCTTGCAGGCGGCAGATAGCATCAATCCGGCTGCAGCCAATATATAGAGCAGATTTTTTTTCATATAGCTTACAGATTAGTAAAGGACCTGATTTCCGTTTTCATCGATAAATACATACTTGTTCGCACCAGGAAAATATTTCAGGTAGAATTTTTTATCGGGAGATGCCAGATTATAGAAATCATAATCTCCTGTTCCATCTGTTCTCTTTTCCAGTGTATACCCGGATTTGGGATTCTCCTGCACCCAGTTAAACGGATAGTTCAGCAGGTACGAGGCGTTGGAGATATAGTACAGCGCCCGCGGAATCTCCATATATGCGTCCGGGTAAGAGCCCGGGATCACCAGGTCGGTAGTACCGGAAGAAATCAGGAACAGCTGGTGTTTCACACGGCTGTATTTGCCCAATTGCCCCCAGTAAGGCCACCATGCCGGTTGTTCGAGCCTGTTGGAGAATACAAAACGCCTGGAACGGATATCATCAGGAAGTAAGGAGGCAAAGTCATCGCCACCCGCGATTTCTATCGTCAGGCTCACCGATTTATTCGCCAGATCAGGATCTGTATTGAGTAAGATGAGCGGTATGGATACTTTGCCTGCATTTGCCGGCAGTATATACATCGTTTTCAATGCCTCGTAATGCTTGTCTTTTACGGCAGTAGTAGTGCTGTCTATAACGTTAATGGCAAAACGACGATCATGATTTACCTGTTTACCGGAAACAATTACCGGTACCCATATTGTATCCCTTGCCAGTTCCGGATGGTACGCAAATGAATAGATGACACTATCTTTATTGTTATAGTTCAGGTAGATATTATCTTTTGACACAGTATAAGTAGCTATATCATCTTTCTTACAACTATATAACAATGTTGTAATAATTGTTAAAATGACAATTCTTTTCATAACATTGAATTAATTGTTTCTGTAAGCTTTTTCATCATCCGGCAGCGGCAGTACGAAAATATTATCGGATGCAGGTCTCGTGTTGGTTACGCTGATACGCACGCCATGGTTCAGGCGTTTGTACATGTAAAACAGCTGACTCTCTCCATAAAACTCTTTCCTGGCCTCACTGATCAGCAATTCGATAAAATCATCTTTGTTAATACCTGCTGCAACTACATCACCAATACCACGTCTGGCACGCATGGTGCTGAAATACGTAATGGCCTGTTTTTTATCGGCATCAAAAGTGGCTTCTGCAGCGATATAATACATTTCGCTGAGACGGATAGCAGGCGCCATCAGGGGATGCAGGTTGGTGAGTGGTGCAGCATTCTTATAATACTTCTGCAAGGTAGCCTTGTCTTGTCCGCCATTATTGGCACCAACATTCACGTACCATTGCTTCAGGCGCCAATCGTCCGCACCGGGACCACCGACTTCATAGATATCATTTATCTGTGGAACGGTAGCACAGTAGATTGGATTTACACTGGTAAACTTTGTCTGCAGGTTAGTATAAACATCCTTTGTATCTACATACCACCCTGCTATTAACTCAGGATACATGATACGGTCGCGCAGCAGCGGGTCGGTACGGAAGAAATCACTCTGCTTGACAAAAGGAAATTTATTGGCATTGATGACCAGTTCCGCATTTTGTTTTGCATTGGCAAGATCATTTTTGCTGAGATATACACGGGCCAGTTCTCCACATACGGCATAATAGTTCATTCTATGACGCCTGTTCTGCATAAAAAGGTCGGTGGCATTGGTTTCCGAAGCACTGTCGATACCAGGATACCCCACGATATAATCTTTACTTATGATAGGATCGGCTTTCAGTAAATCTTTGGCCAGATTAAGATCGCGTATGATACTATCTGTAACGGCGCTTACCGTATAGAAGGGAGTAGAATTGGTGCCTGTTACGGTAACATAGGGAATTGCCTTAGCGGTAGCGCCACTTACATATGACGGCCCAAACATACGCAGCATATCGAAATGCAGGTAGGCACGCAATGCCAGCGCCTCTCCCTTGATCAGGTCGTGCATACCGGTATTAAACATGGATGGGTTCTTATCTACCGACTCCAGCAAGTAGTTACAATTGGCGATGGCAGTAAATGCGGCGCCCCAGACTTCGTTACAATTGGCCCTCAGCGTGGTATTTTTGAAGTCGAAGTTGGCAATAGCCTGGTTGGTGACATCAATAAACTGGTAATTCTGCGCCAGCACATCCAGCATATTAAAGGTAAGCTGTCCGCCGTAGAGGGAGCCACCGGCGCAACTGGTATATATGCCATTGAGCGCCTCTTTAAATCCCTGTTCTGAAGCAAACAGCACATCTCTGTCTACCTGCGTTTCCGGTTTTACGTCCAGGAACTTCTTACAGGAATTCATCAGCAGGGCGATTATTATCAGGTAAAATATTCTCTTCATGATCGCATTATTTAAAAGGTGGCCAGGATAGAACAGGTCAGACTTCTGGCAAACGGATAATCGATACCGCGTTCCTGTTTAACGCTTGTCAGCCTGAAAACATCATTCATGCTAAGGGAGCAACGCAGTCCCTGGAATCCAATGCTACGTAGCAGTTCACGTTTCAGGTCGTACGACAGGTACAGCGATTGCAGTTCCAGCAGGTTATCTTTCTGAATAAACCTGTCTGACGCATAGGTAGGTGTGAGGTCAGCAATATTTTTGTAACGTGCTATATCACCGGGTTTCAGCCAGCGCATGGTGAGGGCACGGCTATCCACGTTGAAGCGCGGATCTGCATTCTCCACACGGTCTACCAGCGTCTGGTTGTACATATCTCCTCCATATTTGTAATGGAAAGAGAAGCTCACAATAAACTGTTTGTAGGTCACATTAGAGCCGAAATAGCCTTCTACCTTCGGTGTGTAATCACCAATAGGCCTGGTATCAGCGATGTCATAAACATAGGTGAGTTTACCGTTGGCTTTTTCGAAGATCTCTTTACCACTCTGCGGATCAATGCCTTTCGACTTCACCCCGTATATGGTATTGTACGACTGACCTTCTGCAAAACGCAGCAATGGCGTACCTTGCGCGCTATTGTCAGGGTCTTGCTGGTATTTATTTACTGACTCATTATAAGCCTTCAGGGCTTCTGATATGCGGACGATCGTATTGGTGTTATGTGCCAGGTTACCAGTCAGGTTAACGTTCAGGTTCCTGCTTTTATAGGCATTGACAGTAACATACAGCTCATAGCCTTTATTGGCCATATCGCCCAGGTTAGCTTTATAGGTAGAGAACCCTGTTGACGGCGCAACGTTGATATCAGCCAGCAAACCTTTGGTCAGCTTGTAATAGTACACCGGATTGATGATGATGCGGTCATTCAGGAAACCCAGTTCAGCACGTACTTCGTAGTTCGCCGTACGTTGCCATTCGAGGTTTTCGTTACCGTAGCCGTTAACGGTGGCGCCTATACCGGTAGAATACCAGTTGGCAGTATTGTAGTTATAGGTAGTTCTCGCAAGGAAGGGAGGAAAATCGACAGACCCTGTAAGACCACTGGTAGCAGCTATTTTCAGGCGCGACATACCCGGGAAGGCTTCTTTAAAGAATTCCTCGTTATGGATATTCCAGCCGATACCTCCTGACCAGAAAGGCGCAAATCTTTTATTGGCGCCGAAAGCAGAGCTTCCATCCATACGAAATGCCCCATCAAACAGGTATTTATTTTTATAGGAATAGCTACCGCTAAAAAAGGAACCCAGCAATCTGCTGTCCGTGATCCTTCCTGTAGGCGCGGCATTCGGTGTATAGGTACGTGCAAAGGCAATGCTGGTAAATCTATCATTGGAGAAACCTCTCGCCTGGAAGCCTTTAAAATCCGAATTGGAAGATGTTACGTTTGCACCCAGCACGGCATTTACCGAATGATCACCAAACTGGTTGTTATACACGAAACGCACGTTTCCATCCATATTGAAAAGCTTTGTGGCACTGTAGTCATAGCTACCCCTGTTTTTAAGGTCATCACCGGTGTCGTTTATAAACACCCTGCTGTATGGAGAAACGAATTTATCGGTTGTACTTTTGGTACTGTTGATACTCATCAGACCAACCAGTCGTAACGCTGGTGTGATGCGCCAGTCGGCCGACAGTACATCAATCAGTTCCAGGTATGCTGCTTTGTCAAAATTACTGAGAGAGGCCTCGTACAAAGGATTATATACCGGTATAGTTTTATACTGCGCCGTATCTGATTTATGAGTATCTACGCGCCAGTTGGCGATTTCCTGCAGCAGTTTACCATTGGCATCATAGATCGGATAGTAGGGGTTCATGGCCACATAAGTACTGAAGCTGCCATAATTGGAATTCTTTTCGTTTACCTGTGTGGCAGTGAGTTCATTTTTAATGATCAGGCTACGGGTAGGGTTATACGTAAAACTCATGCCGCCGCTAAACCTGTCGCGGCCGGAGTTCTTCATCACGCCGGGATCGGTCTGGTAGCGCAAGTCAATACCATAGCGAAAAGAGGAATCGCCACCCTCGGCATACAGGGAATGTTTCTGCGAAACAGTATTCTGCAACGGCTGGCTAAGCCAGTAGGTATTAACGCCACTGATTACATTCTTGTATTTGGAATAATATAGCTGGTCCAGTTCATCCTGTGTAGATGCGCTGTTGGTGTTATTATTGTATAGTCCTGCGAGTCTTTCATATTCCAGCTTATCCTTTGCATTGAGGATGCTGTAATCAGAGAGGTCCGGCGCTGTTCCTTTTACTTCGAAGTTGTAGCTGAGACGGAGTTTACCGGGCGTAGGCGCTTTGGTGGAGATAACGATCACACCGTTGGCAGCGCGGGAACCGTAAACTGCTGTAGCAGCGGCGTCTTTCAGGATGGTAACACTGGCAATCCTGTTGATGTCCATGTCTACCACTTTCTGGAGATTTACCTCAAAGCCATCCAGGATGAATACCGGCAAATTATAGGAGCTGGAAAGGTTGTTTCTGTCCAGTATTTCCCCGTTGCCGGCAGGCAATGCCGTGCTGCCCCGGACATTGATCTTGGGCAAAGCATTGGGATCGGAGCCTACGAGGTTGTTCTCAGCCAGGCGGAAAGAGGGATCAAAAGAGGCGAGGCCTTTGAGAATATTCTGGGAGTTGAGTTGTTTCAGCTGGTCGCCTTTCACGACGATGGCGTTACCGGTGTAGTTATCTTTTTTGATATTCTGATAACCGGTAACCACCACATCGCTGAGGGAGCTGGTATTGGGCGACAGTACAACATTCATCACCGCACCTTTTACCACTACTTCTTTGGTACGGTAGCCTATACAGGAGAACACCAGCACATCGCCGTATTCCGCTTCAATGCGCCAGGTGCCGTTATCAGCACTGAGTACGCGGGCAGCTTTATTTTTAACAAGGATAGTAACAGCCACCATTGGATCATGGCTGATACTATCTGTTACACTACCGGTGATTACCTGGATGGGCGCCGCTTCCGTAGTAACAGGCGCTACCGAAGCATTCGCTGTAGTGATAACAATTGTCTTATCTACAATTGTATAATTCAGTTTAAACTGCGCCAGGCATTCTGTCAGGGCGTTTTCCAGCGATACATGTTTCAGGTCTACGTTGAGCCTGAGTTCTCCCGGATTGATCTTTCCTTTGTAGAAGAAAGTATATCCGGTCTGTTTTTTAATATCCGAGAAAACACTTTCCAGTGATACATTCTGTTTCGTTATACTTACGTACTGCGTATAGGCATAAGTGTTAAATCCCAGCAGGAGGATAAGCAGTAACGAGACCGCCGGTTTAAAAGGTACACACAAGCGTTTCCTTACCCTTGTCCGTATGGACAAAGGACGGAGATGAAATCTACATTTCATTATAAAATAGATTTAGTCGATATAAGGAGCGGACAAGCTGCGACAACAGTGCTTGTCTGATTCAGTCAGCATTTTACAAGGCGTTAGCAGTTGGTTGACAGTAAAAAAAGTTACATAAAAAATAGATTTAGGTTGGTTTGATTTATTATCTGTTAACAGCTGTTATTTTTTTTCAGAGACGGTAATGACCTTTCCACTGACCTCAAAACGGAGACCGTTAATTTCCAGTATTCTCAGTACATCCTGAAGGTTACTGGACATCGCAATTTCTCCAACAAATTTATCCGTAGGGATATTACCGTTATACCGTATTTCCACATCATACCAGCGGGCGATCTGCCGCATTACCACCTGCACATCATCGTTGCGGAAAGAGAACTTATTATTGATCCATGCGGTTTCCTTTTCTGTATCTGCATTGCGTTTCACCAGTGCCTCCGCATCATTGGACACTGCCTGCTGGCCTGGCACCAATGTGCAGGACTGGTTACCGGCGGTTACTTTCACGGCGCCTTGCAGCAGCGTTGTTTTAACACCTGGCTCTTCCTCGTAGGCATTGATATTAAAGCTGGTGCCGAGCACCTGTACGCTTTGGTTTCCTGACGTTACGATGAACGGACGTTTAGCATCCGTTGCCACGGTGAAATATGCTTCCCCGCTGAGTTGCACCGTCCTGGTATCTGCTGCAAACCTGGCAGGGTAATGCAGGGAACTGGCGGCGTTTAACCATACTTCTGAGCCATCCGGGAGGACTACTTTGTATTTCATCCCTTTGGGCGTGGTCAGTATGTTTTCTCTGGCAGATGTGGCGTCGCTGGCGCCCTGCTGCGTTTCCTTTGCGGCTTCGTATACCAGTGAGCCATCTTTTGCCTTTCTGATCACAATACCTTGCTGCTCGGCTATCTGGCCGGAGGTGCTGTCGCCCAATTCAATGATAGCGCCGTTTGCCAGCTGCAATGTAGGTTTGCTGACTTCTTTCACGGTATGACGCGCATCCGCCACCTGGTGGCGGCGAGCCGGCATCTGGCGGACGATATACCAGGTAGCAGTTCCCAGCAAAGCTATTACCGCCGCGGCGGCGACAGTACGGCGAACCCAGTGCAGCGCCATTTTTGGTGGCTGCTGCCGGTGTGCTATCGCTTCAGCTATATTCTCCCGGAGCGTTGTTTTTAACGAAGCATATGCTGCTTCGTTCTCGTCCGTTATCAGATCTTCATTATTGTCAAACAGATCATAGTATGTTTCCAGGAACCGTTTCTCTTCTTCGGTGGCAGTTCCCTCCCTGTATTTTTTAAGTAACAGGGAGAATAAAACGCTATTTTGGTTGTCCATCTGTTCCGTTTCTATTTAGTATGAGTCTGTTTTTTCGTTTGCGCCCATCCGTTATTCATATATTTTTAATTTACATGTAAATAACTGGTATTTATTTTAAACCAGCGATGATCAGGGCGATTTGGAGGAGGATGAGCGATTCCCTCAGTTTAGACAGTGCCTTTCCCATCTGGTTGCGTACTGTTTTAACGGAGAGCTGCAATTCATCTGCGATTTCCTGGCTGCTACGGCCCTCATGGAAGCGCATATTAAAGATCAGCTGCTGCTGGGCAGGAAGGGTAGCCGTCAGCGCCTGGAAGGCGGCCAGGAACTCCTTATACAGCATATTATCATCGGCGGTGCCACCGGTTTCCTTCAGCTCCTCCAGGAAGGAGGCCGGATCCGGGATAAGTGGCTGCCTGGCCGACTTTTCCATTTGTTTGAAAACACAATTACGGGTGGCTATACGTAAATAGCCGCCTAAATTATCGATAGGTGTACTTTTTTCCCGGGTCCAGAGCTGGACAAATACATCCTGTGCCACGTCCTGCGCCAGGTCCATCTGCTGGAGGCGCTTGTAGGCGATGTTATACACATCTTTCCAGTACCGGTTATACAGGGTGTCAAAAGCCAGGGTATTACCCCTGCTCATAGCCGCCAGCAAATCCCCGTCGCTGGCACTTAATAACTCATCCCTACCCATGTTCCCTGATATTCACAAGTCAGAAAATCCGGTCGGCCGGCCAATCCGGCGACACTATTAACAGGCACAGATGCAAAAGGTGTATGATGGCAGACGATGGTTACTGTTGGCTTTCTCAAAGCATTACAAATCAACTTTCTCTCTTTTTATTACTACTACCTTTATTTCCCCATAAAGCTATAAATACTTTTCAGGAAAAGAAGTATGTTTTGCAGCGATGATATCTGTAAAATGTTAATCTGATAATTATCCCGCTATAATCAAAGGCGCCGTCCGCTACATTTTCAGTCATTTACCGTACATCAAAAAGATGGTCATCAAACTATCAGATTTCCCCTGTTTTACTTTCCCTTCCAGGCGGTATTTAATACCTTTACGACCTACTTATGGCGAATAATACAACTACTACAACACCCGACAGGCCATCATTCCGCGATGCATTAAAATTCTGGTTTAAACTTGGCTGGATCAGCTTTGGAGGCACCACAGGGCATATCTCCATTATGCACGACTATCTCGTAGAAAAGCGAAAATGGATCAGCAACAGTAAATTTCTGCAGGCTTTAAACAGCTGTATGGTATTACCCGGTCCGGAAGCACAGCAACTGGCCATCTACATCGGCTGGAAACTACATGGCAAAAAGGGAGGCATTACCGCCGGCACTTTGTTCGTGCTGCCATCCATGTTCATCCTCCTCATCCTCAGTATCATCTATGTAATATATGGCAACACGCCTCTGCTTATCAGCATTTTTAACGGCTTAAAACCCAGTGTGCTGGCCATTATCCTGGTAGCCACCTATAAAGTAGGCAAGAAAGCCCTGCATAGCAGCATTCATTATATTGTAGCATTGCTCACGTTTGCCCTCTCCTATTTTTTGCACGTGGCCATGCCACTGGTTATCCTGGGCATTATCGTACTCTCCGTTATCATGGACAAGCTATTTCCAAAAATAGCCGGTATCGCGAAAAGTGGCGTCAATACCATTAATACGGAGCAGGAAAAAGAATATACCATCAACCTTACGCAACAGGAGAAGTTATTGTCCGGAAAGGCTATTGTGCGGCTGCTATTATCGTTTCTGGCGTTGTGGGGTGTCCCGTTTTTGTTTTTATTATTTTGGGGAGATGACCACCATTTCTGGTCATCACTGGTATTTTTCTTCACACAAACGGCCTGCATCACCATTGGCGGATCCTATACAGTCATTCCATATGTGGCGCAGCTGGTGGTACTGAAATTTCTGTGGCTCTCCAGGCTACAGATGCTGGACGGCTTTGCACTGGCGGAAACCACACCGGGGCCGTTGATCATCGTGCTTTCTTTTGTGGGTTTCATCGCAGCCTATAATCATTTCCAGCATTCCATACTTTTCGGAGTACTGGGCCTGCTGGCTACTACTTATTTTACTTTTCTGCCTAACTTCCTCTTTATCTTCCTGGGAGCTCCTTTTGCAGACAAATACAAAGATCATCATCTTATTCAAACCATTCTATCACTGGTAACAGCAGCAGTAGTGGGCGTTATCCTCAACCTCACCTTCTTCCTGGGCCGTAGTATTATATTTCCGGAACAGCTGTCTTTTCAGGGGATCGACTATATCTCCGTAGGTTGGGTAGCGTTAGTATTATTTTTATTATTGAGATATAATACCAATGTTCTGTATGTGGTGTTGATGAGTATAATATTTGGGGTAGGGAGATATTATTTTGCAATCTGGTAGCCTCGCCGGGGGCAGCCTTCCGCGCGCAGCGCGGAACCAAGCGACTGATACCTTCGGTATCAGTCGCCGGTTATACGTGTTGATACATCTCTGTAATAATTTCTTAAAAGGCAGTCACCTTATCACCGAGCAAATCCTTCACTAAGGCGTCTAACACGGCACCGCGAATCTCGCTGGCAACGATCTTACCATTTGGGTCGATAACGATAGAGAAAGGAATGCCTTCCACTTTGTAACGCTGCGACACCGGGCCGGAAAAGCCTTTCATATCACAAAGCTGTGTCCATTCCATCTTTTCTTCGTTCATCGCCTTTTCCCAATCTGCTTTACGTTCATCAATAGAGACACTGATGATATTGAAATCAGATGATTTTACACTTTTACTCAGCGCACGCAGATGCGGGATCTCCGCTCTGCAAGGGCCACACCAGGAAGCCCAGAACTCCAGCATATTATACTGTCCTGGCTTTACCATACTGCTAAGCTGCACTGTTTTGCCCTGCCTGTTTATTAAAGGAATATCGATATACTTTGCTCCTTTAGCAATAACTTTTTCATTTGCCACCGTTCTTTTCAGCTCTTTCACAATAGTGGAAGTGGCGAGCTTCGGAGAAAGCATGGCAGTAATCCCATCGATTTCTGCGGCAGTCAGGCTGCTATGTGAACCGGCAATCACTTCCAATGCCATGTACGCCGCCACAACGGAAGACCGGTTTTCTTTGATGAAAGCGATCTTCTTCACTGTCAGCTGCTTATCTGTTTCCTTCATCTCTCTTGCCAGTTCTATACCTCTGGCAGTATTAAAGGTGTCATTAATGGCAGGAAGATGATATTCTTTCATATAGGCCGCATTCAGGGCACTGTATTTTTCGGAGAGTTCACGCACACCTGCTTTATAGCTGGCATATACATCCTGGCTCCGGGCACCGGTGATGACTACATTATTCATGCTGCCACCCTTGCCATAATAGGATCCGGGCAAACTATCTACCTGACAGCTTATCTTAACATCTTCATCCCCCATAAAGAAACGCACGACACGTCTGTCTTGTGGTACACCCGGTGTTTTTTCAACAAATAATTGTACCTGACGACCGAAACCCCATGGGGCCTTACCTTTTAGCTGAAAATGTCCGTCTTTGATAACGGCTGAATCTTGCAGGACTGCTTTTTTATACTCAAAAGCATCCAGCAAATAAACTTTGGTACCATCTGCCGCACCAGGAAAATCACCCTGCAGGCTGTACGGTTTCTGTGCCTGTACATTGCCTGCCAGCAAGGCAAGCGTGAATAGTATGAATGGCTGTTTTATCATCTTACTAAAATATTATTGTTGATTTAATGGCATATCCTTATTAAAAGCCTGTACCTGTAAAGGAATCTGGAAAGTATATTGTAAACTATGCGGTTGCAGTGTAGCCATCACCGTTGTACCGTCGGCGCCTATACGATTAACGGCAGGCATACGGCCTTCCTGGTCCAGTCGCTTCATATCTCCCCATCTTACCAGTTTCATGGCCAGCTCTCTTCTGCGCTCCGACAATATCTGGCTTATCGCTGCTTCGCTATTGCCGGCGGTTAATGCAATAAAGTCTGCCGGCTTAAACCTGTTGGCACGCATAGCATTCACGATATCCATAGCTGCATCGTAATCTCCCTGTCGGGCCAGACATTCCGCCTTGTTGAGCAGCATTTCCGCATACGTAATGCCCCTGTTAGGCGTATAGTCCATAAATGTATCGAAATTCAACACGCGGGTATCACCGGTTTTGGCACGCTTCGCGAACATACGGATACGCAGGTCTGTAACGGTATCGTATTGTTGCAGCAGGTTATCCGAATAACGCACACTGATATCATAGGAAAATCTCGCATATACTTCTTCCGGACTGGTAGTCGTATTCGGCAGCTTTTTACCCAGGTAATCATTATAGTTCAGGAGATAATAATGATTCGTTTCAATTACTGAATCTGCGTAAGCCATCGCATTCGGATAGTCCTGCATATACATGTAAAGCCGCGACAACAAGCCATAGGCGGCCGACTTACTGGCTCTGGTGTTATTAGCGGTTACACTTTCCAGGTACGGCAATGCACTTTTCAGATCGCTGATAAGCTGCTGCATATTGGCGTCCAGCAAAGGTCTGGCTGGAGTAGGCACACTTATATCCGTAGAGGTTACATAAGGAACGCCATAAGATTTACCCGCAGTAGTTTTATTGTAACCTGGTGCAAAGAAGGTAAGCAGGTGATAGTAGCAGTACACACGGCCCACCTGCGCTTCCGCATAGATTTCTTTCTTCTTCTTTTCCGTACCGTTGGTAGCATCCAGCACTCCTTCGGTGATGACATTCATATTCGCGATGGTATTGTAATAATCCACCCAGATATCCGGTTTCTCCGGAGCGCCGTTGATATACGGATGCCAGAAATAAAAATTATCTTTTGCCGCTACCAGATTGGTAGGATTAAGGGTAGGATCCGTGATATCATCCGTTGGATTCAGCGGATTTACAAGCCCAATGCTATTGATCGCCGCGATACTGTTAAGCAGGGCATCGTAATCGTTAATGGTGCTGGCAATGATAATACCTTTTGGCTTTACATCAAGGTAATGGCTACACGAAGCAGCAAATATGGATACAGATAGCAGGTATGGTAAATATTTCTTTCTCATACAACTGATATTAGAAGTTTAAGTTCAAGGAAAGCGTGTAAGAAGGTACGATAGGCAGGCCGCGCTGACCTGTCAGGTAGTTCAGGGTTTCCGGGTCCACATCATTACCGCTGAATACAAATTTGTATGGGTTCTGCACCTGGAAAATCACTTTAGGCTTATTAAGGTGAACCCGTTTCGCCAGCTGATCGTTTACGTCCCAGGTAAGCGTCACATTACGCAATACCAGGAAATCCATCTTCCTGAAAAACTGTGTACCATAGCCATATCCGGTGAAAACACTGAAATAGCCTGGTTCGCCATATGCCGGAGGGAAACCGGGAATATTGGTATGTTGCTCGTCGCCCGGTTGCTTCCACATATCCTGGATGCCGTTTACCGGCCTGTCGTCATAGATAGTAGGAGGCGCTATCCTGGCCACATTACCACCATAATACATGATGAGGAAATTCAGGCTGAAATCGTGGTACGTAAACTGGTTATTCAATCCCAGCACATAACGCGGGTCATTTACCCCCATAAAACGCATACTGCTAAAAGGCACATCACGTTTAGGGTTATACGACAATACAACCGGCTTACCATCAGGACCAGCCACCGTAGGTTGTCCCTGGGAATTCAGGCCAAGGTAGTTATGTCCAAATACAGCGCTGATCGGATAACCCACCTGGTTTTCCGGATAGGTCACCCTGGTAAAGTCATAGAAGCCGTTGAACATGTTAGCCACCTTCAATACCTTGCTGTTATTGAAAGATCCGGTAATCTGCGTCTGCCATCTGAACTTGCCCGCAGTAATATTCACCGTATTCAGGTTGATATCCAGCCCACGGTTTTCAATGCTGGCGTTATTCATCAACGCGTTGTTAAATCCTTTTGTAGGATCTATCTGTATACTGGAGAAAATATCTTTACCACGTTTAATGTAATAGTCTATACTACCAGACAAACGTCTGTCTAACACGCCAAAATCTACGCCCACATTATAATTCATGGTTTTCTCCCAACGCAGTTGGTTATTCCTCAACGTAGTCACGTAATAACCTATTTCCGGATTAGGCACATAGTTGTTCAGGCTTGTACCAAGGATGGTATAGGGACCACTCAGCTTAATAATATTTCCGTTGTAGCCGGCAGACAAACGCAGTCTTAATTCCTGCAACCAGTTGGCGCCTACCAGGAAATTCTCATTATGTGCATTCCAGCTGAAACCTGCCGACCATAGCGGCGTATAGCGGAATTTAGGATCTGAACCAAAAAGGTTAGACTGATCTATACGAATGCTTCCGGTCATGTTGTAACGGTCGTTATAGGAATAGGCGCCGTTGGCATACCAGGAAACAAAGCGGTCATCGAAGTATGTTTCCCTGAAGAAATCCGAGAAGGAAGTATAATCATCTGCGAAGCTACTCATAGGCACCAGCTCATCGGAATAAGCAGGGAATATCATTCTGTTACCGATCAGGCTCAGATCCGCAGGTTTCATGGATAGGGTATTATTATCATATCCGAAAGTAGTATTCAGCCTGCTGCTCGTTGTGAGTCTTCTTATTTCTGTACCACCCAGCAGCGAGATATCATGTACGCCACCGAACTGTTTATTATAGGTAAGCTGTGCCCTGGTGGTGTAGGTAGTGGTGAGCATATCTGTTGTCTTATTTACGCCACCTTGCGGAAAACGGAATATAGGCTTGTCTGTCAGCGGATCTCTGTCTGCATAGTAATTCAGCATCAGCCTTGTTGTCCAGGCATTTTCAGAAGCATAGTCTGTCAATGTAGACAATTCTCTTTCAAATACACCTCCTAATTCCAGGTGCAGTGCGGGTGTGATCTTCGCACGCAGATTGCCTTGCAGGCGAAGCATATTACTTTTGTTAGTCGTTTTAGACTCCAGCATTTCCTGGTAAGGATAGTACCAGGAGTCGTAAAGACCCATGGCCATATTGGCCGCATTACGGTCTGCACCGAGTGTACCGTACTGACCATCAAAGCCATAATAGGCGCCGTTGTATGGAGAGAGATAAGCAGGTAGGGCATTACCGTTAGCATCCCTGAAATGCTGGTATGGACGGAAAGAAGTATAGTCCGGTACAGGTACGCGTTCATCGTTGGTATTGGCATAAATTCCCTGCACATCCAGCGTGAATATCTTCATAAAATCATAACCTCCTCTGTAATTCAGCACGGTTTTGCTGAAATTGGAAAACTTATCACTGCGCTGGTTATCTACCCTGTTAATACCGAGAAAATAGTTGCTACCTGTATTGCCGCCGTTCATACTGAAGTCGATGGTACGCAACTGCTGGTTTTGCATGAACAGGCGTTTAAAATCATCCGTATTATCATAGTTGATATACGGCGCCAGCATTTCGTCCGCTTTCGACTGACTGATACGTCCATAGTACAGGTCATCTGCAATACTGAAAACAGGGGTATAGGTACCGTTGGTCATATCCAGGTATTCCTTATCCATGCCCTGTTCAATAAACTTCTTCGTGGCATAAGCCATTTCAAAATCTACATAATCTTTACCACTGGCCAGATTCAGCTTTTTAAAATCTGGCTTGGGGCGCCAGGTATAAGCTGCGTTCAGGTGAAACTGCGGCTTTGAATTGGTACCTTTCCTGGTATTGATGACCACCACACCATTAGAAGCACGAACACCGTATATAGCCGCAGCTGCAGCGTCTTTCAGCACGGTGATAGATTCAACGTCATATGGGTTGATGGATTCAATATTTATTTCAGTCGGATATCCGTTGAGTACGATCAAGGGTTTTTTGATGGCCTGAAAGGTAGATACACCGCGGATCGTAAACGGCGATGCGTTATCATCGTACACGTTGCTGTTGTTTACTTTCAGCACCAGTCCGGCGATGCGGCCTTCCATATTTTCAATGATATTACCGGAAGGAGGCACGCTTTGCAGGTACGACTTACGGTCCAGTGTGGCGAAGGCGCCTGTCAGCTGTGTTTTCTTCAGTTGCTGGTAGCCGGTGCTTACCTCTACCACATATTCATTCAGTTGGGCCACCACAGGCAACAGCGTAGCATTGAGTACGGACGACTCATCCGTCACCTGCATCTGCATGGGCTTATAGCCGATATAAGTCACCAGCAGTACTTCGCCTTTAGCAGCTTTTATCTGGTAGCGACCCTGTTCATTGGTAGTAGCGACGTAGCTTTTACCCATAATGGCGATATGAGCACCTGCCAGCGGATTGCCGGCAGTATCCCTTACAATACCGGTTACCAGATCGGGCTCAGTAGCATTGTCTGCATCTGTTATTTTATTGGAAGATGATTTACGTATAACCGTAATCGTTTTACTCCTGATAAAAAAATCCAGTTGCTGTTCTTTTAATACCTGCGCCATAAATTTCTCCAATGGCATATTGGTAGCCTTTATGGTAACAGGTTTTGCTGATCTGATAATATCGTAGTTGGCAACAATATTATACCCTGTAAGCGTTTGTACATCGGTAAATACTTTCTCCAGCGGTGCGTTGTTTACCTGCATGGAAACAGTCTGGGCACGGGCAACTATAAACAACAGTACCAGCGGCAAAATGAGCAGGACTCTTTTAAACTTCATGGCAGCGGAATTTGGTTGATTTACATAAAAGAATATCGGGAGAACAGGTGGCCTAACCATCCTCCATTATTATAAATGACGGTCACTTAAATTTTACGGTGTTACGATCAGTCTGGTTCCATTGTTTTCTATTTTGAAGTGTACGTCAGACTTCTCTAAAATCAGCAGTACATCGCGTAGGGGAAGACTTCTTTCCATGCGTCCCCAGAAGGTGATATCCGGTATTTTGCCTTCATAAAAAACGTCTATATTATACCATCTTGAAAGCTGTTTCATCACTACTGTTAAAGGCAGTTTATTAAAGTCGAACAGGCCGTTTTTCCAGGCGGTAGCCTGTGCGATAGCCGCTTCCGGCAATTGCTGGATAGTGGTATTGCCGTCGGACACCCTAGCCGCCTGGCCTGGTTTCAGCTGCTGGCGCTGGTTTCCGCTGGTGATGGCAATGGCGCCACTTATCAGCGTTGTTTGCGAGCTTACTTCATCCGTATAGGCGCTGACGTTAAAGGCTGTCCCCAGGACTTCAATTGTTTGTCCTGTAGCGGTTTTGACGCTGAATGGCGCTTTTGGATTGGCAGCCACTTCAAAATACGCTTCGCCGCTAACTTCCACGACACGTTCTTTTCCGAAGGACAGCGGGTATCGCAGACTGGAAGCGGCGTTGAGCCATACGGAGGTACCATCGGGAAGTATCACCCTGAATTGTCCCCCGCGTGGCGTTGTAAGCGTATTGAAGCCTGTAGCGGCCTCGTTGTGTTGTTGTTGATAGATGAGTTGGCCCTGTTGCTGTACCAGCGTTGTTTGCTGTTGTGCAATCTGGCGGGAGCCTGCGCTGTCCAGTATGACCTGTTGGCCGTTGGCCAGCGTCAGTACGGCTTTGTTGCCGCCGGGCTGTGATACCTGTACGATAGCCGGAGGAACAGGCAGCGTTTGTTTCCGGTAAGGCAGGATGGCCAGCATACCCAATATGATGGCGGCTGCTGCCCACCAGCCTATACGGAGAATGGTTGGTTGTTTCTTTTTACCTGCCGGCTCTTCAGCAGCATAGATAGCCTGTAACATCGAAGTCATCTCTGCCTCAGAGATATCCTGCATTTCTTTAGGAGCTTGCAACAGCGCAGTGATCTGTGCTTTCACCGCAGCCTCTCCTTCCGGCAGCTGCATAGCGTCAGATAGCTCTTCCCGCTCTGCTTCAGTAGCGGTGTTGTTTAGTATTTTATATATTAAGATGTCTGTTTTAGATGGCATAATATAGGTGTCGTATCAGCGTCCGGGCACTGTTACTTATATTGTCTGTTAAAAAATATGCTTTGGGGGGGTGACTGAAAAAAAAATTTTAGCGGATATTCACAAGGAGGAGTAAAACGCCCAGTGGCAGCTGTGCCAGGCAGTAGGCCCTTACTTTCCTGGAGGCCTCGTCCAGGTTATATTTCACTGTTTCAGGAGAAATGCCCATTACTTCGGCAGCCTCATTTCTTTTAAGTCCTTCGAGCTTTATCAAACGATAGGTTTCCTGTTGTCGTTGTGGCAGCCGGGAAATGGCGGTATGCAGCAGTAGGGTATATTCTTTTTCGAGTAATGGGTCAGCGGTGTTATAGCCGGCATCCAGACTATCATCCAGCGATGCTGCCGACATTGCTTTTTCTTTCAGGGAAAGTTTAAAAGCCGTATAGATGGTATTTCTTGCTACCGTATTGAGCCAGGCCGGAAAGTTATCGATTTCAGTCAGGGTGCTGCGTTGCAGCCATACTTTCAGGAATACATCCTGGAGTACTTCTTCCGCCGACTGGCGGTTATGCAACAGTTGCAAAGCGGTTGTAAAAATATTGCTTCTGTACATTTTTACCAGTGCAGCAAATGCCTGCTGGTCGCTTTGTGCCACCAACTGAATAAGCATACCTTCCTGTACCGACTGATCCTTCATGCGGCTAAAAATAGCAAATAATTATTTATCTCCCGGGAAAACATCTTTTTAGAGATTTCATGTTTTAATAAAAAAAATTTAAAAAAACATATTCGAGTGAAAAGCTTACTGGTATTATCTTCCAAGCTAAATAAATTTTCCGGAAATATCTAAATGATAAATATATTTTCAGTTTGAGAAATCCTTTTTGTTCAGGGATTTTCGGATGCATAAATGCAATAATTTGCATACAAACATTGTTTTTATGACTCCACATCAACTTGAAAAACCGACCCCGGAAACCGGATATCCCGCCATATGGGATTCCTTCACAGAAGAGGAAACATTGAGCTACCGGTATGTTTTTATCGCCGACCAGCCATGGCTGGTTTGTGAGGATGCAGCACCATACCATACTTCTGCCTATGGCATAAGACTATCGGAAGAAGCATGCGCATTAATGGAACAGGTGCAGCGACCGGTAAACCAGAAAACGCCGGTAGGTTATAACCGCGCCTTCCTGGATAATTACAGACCCAATACAGATAGTTATTTAACTGCAGAAGAACTTGAACGGCTCGCTGCAATAGGAAGTACGGGATTGGAAACCGCACCTGCCGGCACCTATGCAAAGAATATTCTCAATAACTTACTGATCGATCTTGCCTGGAACTCCAGCCGGCTGGAAGGAAACTCCTATTCATTGATTGATACAGCGAAACTTATAAAAACGGAAAACAGCGATTCCACCAAATCACTGATTGATACGGTCATGATCCTCAACCATAAAGACGCGATTGAATATATCGTTGATGGTGCGGAACATGTTGAATTTTCTCCCTACCATATCCTGGGCCTTCATGCTAATCTGGCGTATGAGCTAATGCCCGACCGTAAGGCTGTAGGCCGCCTGAGAAATATCCCGGTTGGCATCGGCCGTTCTGTTTATAAGCCTGTAGCCATACCTCAGCTGATTGAAGAATTATTTAATCTGATGTTGGAAAAGGCCCGGCAGATCAATCATCCATTTGAGCAGGCATTCTTCATCATGGTGCATCTCCCTTATCTCCAGCCATTTCAGGATGTCAATAAGCGGGTATCCAGGCTTGCCTGTAATATTCCACTTATCAAACACAATCTCATTCCACTCTCCTTTGCGGAGGTACCAACTGATTTGTACACCAGTGGCCTGCTGGCAATTTATGAGCAGAACGAAGTGCAATTATTTAAAGAACTATTTATGTGGGCATATGAACGCTCTGTGGCAAGATATGCACAAATAAAAGAACGCATCAAACCCGACCCATTCCTTACAAAATACAGGCAAGTTATTAACAAAACGGTCATGCATATCATTACAACCACGCTGGGTAGCACAAGCGCACAGCAGGTACTCAAAGGCATTACTGATAAATTACATCCATCAGATCGGGAGCGTTTTACGCTAATTGTTGAAGAACAATTACTGGACATGATTTCCGGAACCCCAACCAGGCAAATATCCAATGAAACTATTTTCAACAATTGGAAATCCGCCTGGGATAACGACTAAAAAACAAAAGGCAGGTTGTTATTTACAACAACCTGCCAACATCTATCTATAAAAAAATAATATCAATTGGGCTGCATACCATATACCGGATTGCCCAGTGTAATCGCTATCAGGCTCCCATCGCTGCTCCAGCCAGACAGGATATTAGCCGGACTTAAAGTACAGGTATAACGTTTGGTTCCAATAGGTGCCGCCGTCACTTCTACAGTCAGCGTACAAGGGTTCAGGATAATCTTTGCCGCCACCGTTTTGTGCTCAGAAAATGGCTGTACCGCTACCTTTGGCGTACCCGCTACCGATTCAAAGTGATCGCTGACCAACATATCCGCCTGCCATACAATCAGGCTCCCATCTACCACCACCGTATATTTATAGTTAGTCAGGTACTCCCTGCCATTAGTTCCCGTAAACCAGACATTCCAGGAACCCTTTACCGGGTTCACGATCGTAATTTCTGCCGCAGCAGGACCCAGCGGATCACCCTTGGCCGGATCAGCAGTAACATAAGGCTTGAAAAATGGCTGAGGATCACAAAAAACCTTCGCTTTGAGCCGCGTAATCTGCGCCTGTGATGCATGACAAAAAAGCAGCATACCCGACAACAGGAAGGTACTTAACAGGTACTTCATAATATTCGTTTTTGATGATGAATAGGACAATAGTTGGTAATCCGACAGATGAGCATATCATTCCTTTGCCTGTACGTTGGGGCGTACAGCAAAATTAGCCTTCACAGCATTACAGGAATAGTAAAAAATCGCAGGTAATTCCCTGCTACCGTTGAATTTATAGAGATAGGGTTAATTTTCTTTCAGATGTATCTCGTACATGATATCGCCGCGGCCTTCGACGGGGTTAATAAAACTAATATCCGCACGTTTAATAACATTATTGAGGTCTGCTGCCGTATATACTTTATCGTTATTCACCCTGACCCTTGTACCGGCGCCGGGAATTTTAACCTGGCCATTACCACCCACCAGGTAATAAGCACCATCCAATACCACAAAAACCTTATCACCGGCGTTCTTCTGTCTGTCCAGCTTCCTATCCAGCGTCCGCGAAGCGATGACGGTTTCCAGGCCTGATTTCACCACGGCATAGCTGTTGCCGGGTAAGGTATTCACTTCCTTAGAGAACACCTTTTCCCTGCTTCTTACCGTAGGAATACCCGCATAGAAAACGGTGCTCCGTTCACCTTGCAGGGCTGCCCAGTGCAATGTGCTGCTGAAAGCGGTGTACCCGTCTTTCTGCATATTAAAGTTGAAAGCTATATCGGCAGACTGGTTAAAGGAGAGCTCCAGTTTGTAATACCCGTTTTCGTCTGTTTTCCCCAGCAGCTGTCTGTCATTGTTATAGATAGACATGCCCGCCACCGGCTTTAACGATGCGGCATCTACCACTATTCCCGCCATAGTGATATGTTGTGACTGTGCCAATACCATATGGAAAGTTCCCAATAACAGGAGCAGGGAGAGCAAGGGTTTAAACAATTTTTCCATGGGCGTATATTGTATCCTAATTTAAGCATTTTTAGGATGCGAATACACTGACTACCACCAGTTTATTTCCCGGTAATGGTGGACGCAATATCCCAGGGATTTACGGAATATCAATACATATACCGCTACTGATACCAGTAAATATGCGACACCTCTGGGATCTAACCAGTTACTTCCCCGTAGAAAACAGAACTCAAAATACATCCATGCAAAGGAAAGCGCCAGTAATCCCATCGCTGGCATTAAATGCAGCCGGAAAGTATAGTACAAGGGTATGGAGACCGTTAAAATGTTAAATATCAGCGGAATTATTAGAATAAACAGATAGAAGTAAACCGGAAGCAGGGAGCCTTCCCAGGCTTCCAGGTTCCAGTTGATCAGTAAACCTGCCATTAACAGCCAGTTTAGCAGCAGGTACTGCAACACGTGTAAAAAGGTTGGCTTAGGCATATACGTCAGATTGATAATACAAAGTTAACCTTTGCCAGCGGATACCGGTTAGCACCATCAGCCAATGCCCATCATTTAACATTTCCGTTATTGCCGGCCTACATGATAATTTTCGAAAATTTCTAAAGAAATAAGTACTAATTTAAGGTTCACGAATAATGAAGAACCATCTGGCCGACATCCTCCTGGCTATCGCTGATTAGACCGTCACCTCCACGGTAGTATCACTATTTATTCATCTATTAATTCCACAACATGATACGCAAGCTTCAACTGCTATTCGTAACCCTTGTATTCATCATTTCCGGCTGTAACAAACAGGAAGCCAATACCCTTCAATCATTAAACGGTAACAAAAAAGCGGGCCTGGCCACAGTAGGCTCTCCTGTAGGCGACGTAGTAGGCAAAATCACCGTCGGCTACCAGGGATGGTTCGCCGCTACCGGCGATGGCTCCCCCATCAACGCCTGGTGGCACTGGACACAAAACTGGGGCGCCTCCCCTTCTTCTTCCAATAATGGTATCAAATCATGGCCTGATGTACGCGACTATACCACCACCTACCCCACCGCATGGGCAAATCTGAACAACGGCAGCACCGCCAACCTGTTCTCTTCTTTTAACGACCAGACAGTAAACACGCAATTTTCCTGGATGCAGCAAAATAATATCGACTGTGCTGCATTACAGCGTTTTAATCCTACCGGCGGCGAAGGCCCCGTACGCGATGCCATCACCGCAAAAGTGAAAACAGCCGCAGAAACATATGGCCGCAAATTTTATATCATGTACGACGCCAGCGGCTGGACCAATATGCAAACAGAAATGAAGGCCGACTGGACAAATAAAATGTCTGCATACACGTCCTCATCTGCCTATGCAAAACAAAATGGTAAACCAGTGGTATGTATCTGGGGTTTCGGGTTCAATGATGACAACCACCCATGGTCTGCCAGTGTATGCCTGGACGTTATTAACTGGTTCAAAAGCCAGGGCTGCTACGTCATTGGCGGTGTACCCACCCACTGGCGCGACGGCAACAGCGACTCCAGGGCCGGCTATATCTCTGTTTATAACGCATTCAACATGCTTTCCCCATGGATGATAGGCCGTATCGGTAATGTATCAGATGTAGATAATTTCTATACCAACGTACAAACACAGGACCAGAGCTATTGCAACAGCAATGGCATCGACTATCAACCTTGTGTGCTTCCCGGCGACCTCCAGGAGCACCAGCGTGTGCACGGCGATTTCATGTGGCGTCAGTTCTATAACATGACCCGCCTCGGTGCACAAGCTATCTATATTTCCATGTTTGATGAGTACAACGAGGGCAACCAGATCGCTAAAACTGCGCCTAACAGCTCACTCATCCCTGCCGGTTCCGGCTTTGTAACACTGGATGAAGATGGTACTGCCTGCAGCTCCGACTACTACCTCCGCCTCACCGGCGATGGTGGCAAAATGTTTAAAGGCCAGATAGCACTAACGGCTACACGCCCTACAGCGCCTATAGTTGGCGGCACCAGCATCCCGGCGCCCTATGGCAGCGTCATCACACTGAAAAGCTCCAACAATCTGTATGTAAGCAGTGAAGATGCCACCACGCATATGAACGCCAACCGCACCGTAGCACAGGGCTGGGAACAGTTTACCGTTGTCAATCCCGGCACCAGCGGCAAAGTAACCCTGCAAAACAGCGGCTACTACGTTTGCTCCGAAAACGGTACCCAGGCCATGAACTGTAACAGAACAGCCATCGGCCCATGGGAACAGTTCGACTGGATCGATAACGGCGATGGCACCATTTCCCTGCGCGGCAATAACGGCGCCTACGTCAGCAGCGAAGGCGGTACCGCCAACATGACCTGCACCCGTACCACCATCACCGCAACGGAGAAATTCAGGGTCAACCAATAATCCCCCATGGAGGTGACATAACCAGACTACCGGAAAATGGAGCATTTCGCAATACTACCTGCATGTTCTATTTCCCGGTAGTCTTTTTTATAATATTACCACGATGCTATGTTTGGATTATTTGAATGGCAGGCGGGAAAAATTTCCTAATTTAATGTCATTATTCAAACACAACTATTCAATGGCACAAACGGCAACCATCTATAAATTGCAGGTATCTGCATTCCTGCGGCTCTCTACCAGTGAGAAAGGTACGCCCCCGTGGAAGTTTGCCATCAGCGACACCAGCTTCCCCAAAACCTTTATGGCACTCGAATACCTGATCAACAAGGCTACCGGCAACGAACATATGGCCCTGGTAAGAGAAATATTCACCCCCTCCTGCGCCCTCAACCATGTAGATTTTAATGTAGAAGAAATTACCGACGACCTGCTCAACGCAGTAGATTATGTACTGCCATTCATCCCTCCTTCCATGGTAACAGAAATAAACAACCTGCTGGAAACAATTTCCGCCAGCGCCATCCTCGACTGCTACCGCCCGGAAGAACTCAATGCAAATCACATCTACCCGGAATTCTGGTTAACAGAACATATCACCATCCTTATCCCCGACTTCGAAGCTTTAAAAGATATCTTCCGCTCTGCCAGTGAAAATGAATATTACCTGCTGAGTACTATCGAATAGTTGCCCGCAAAGGAGGAAAGCTTCACGGCGCAAAGCTGCTGATAAAATTCAATTGCACCGCAGCAACTATAAATTCAAAGTTAAGTAACCTTTCTATTCACATAGGAAGATCCCTATCACCGCTCAGCGCTCAAATAGATGGATTCAAGCCGCTTCAATAAGGGTAATAGTTCCGGACTAGATGGACGCGGTGCATCAGGAACCAATATTTCACCATTAAAGCAAATGCAATATCTCGGGATTGTTTTAATCCCACCAATTTTCCTTGCAATGGACAAGGAATCTTTACTTTTTACCCAGTAATTATAAGAATAATCTGTCAGCCTATCCTCTCTGGAGGCATTTTCCCACGCCATAATATTTTTATCTATTGACATAAATACATAGATAGTTCTCATGCCCGATAATACTGCCCGATGTTCTTCCCACCTTTTCATTTCTTCTCTACACGGCACACACCAGGAAGCCCAAAAGTCGATATACAATAACCGATTAGGAATAGTAGGAATAGTATCCGAAGGGCTGTTTTTCGTAACCAGCTCCCCTCTACCGAAACTAACAGTATCTTGTAATCGCTGCAAATAATAGGAATAAACATCTGCTTCACGATGTGTACTACGCCATAACTTCCAAACAATTCCTGCAGATTTACCTGTTTTCATATCGGCAAATAATATATAGGATAATGTTTTGGGCGAAAAGTATTTTTCAAGGTCAATAGCAGCCGAAATATTTTTGCAGTGTAATAAAAATTTATAATAAGCAAAAGCAGCCTCTCTATAATAATAATTCTCCATTAAACTATCCCGTTTAAAAACCATTGAATCCTGTACTGGCAAGCCGTTGATACATTCCGCCTTTCCTTCCAGCATATAGGGCAGATATGTAGCCAAATATCTCAGGTAAGTAATATGCACTTTCGCATATGCCTTCATCCTTGCTGATAATCTACCTTGCTCTTCTGTGCTGTCTAATACTGCCATCTGGTTTAGAAAACGCTTTTCAATACTACTTTGCCTGGCAGCCAGCCCTAATATCGACATTCCAGGTTTTACGGGTTGTGTTGCATAGGGGCCGAAATAGCCGGAGGCATTATTGATTGATCCGGCCATAAATACCAGGTCAGCCGGATACTGCATACTTTTCAGGTTATGAGGAAGCAAAACCTTATCTGTGTAGGAGAAGAGAATAGAATCTCCGGGAAAAATAATGTAAGGGCTAAACGTGCGGATATTGTAAACCAGAATGGTTGCTGCAGAAATATTCAAATCGAACTTATATAGCGTGTCTTTCATTCCACCATTTGCAGCCAACCTATGCTGATCCTGGAAAGAATCATAGTAATAGAAGTTCATTAATTCTCCAGGTCGGACTTTTAACAAAATGGTTGTTTTGGGTTGAGCAACTCCTTGTACATACAGGAGGAAAATAATCCAGAAAGATATGATCTTAGGCATGATATTAATGAGGATTGAGTTACTGCCAATTGTTGGCTGGTCAAAATCGAACATAAACGCTGACAATGGCCTGAACATGAAATTGTGCAGGCCATTGTTTTAACTAGTCTATCTGTTCAATGAAGCTGTATTATCAGCAACTAGAACAGCACCAGGCTCCCCCTAGTGCCGAGGCGATTTGCTGGGCACATTCAGCAGAATATCCAAAGGACCAGTTACCTTCTCCAGGAGCCATGTAAGCGCAGTTTCCGCTACCGTTAGCACCATCACAGGCACAATAGACCGGCCCTGTTCCGCAATAGCCATATGCAGAACAACATTGTCCGTTTGGACAAGATTTACCTTCTGATCCGCATTGGGTTTCCGCGGTAGATCCTCCTACTAACCGCTTCAATTCTTCTCTTGACAGAACGCGGTCTTCCTGAATTTGCAGGGACTCAAGACTTAATCTGAGTTTTCGCATAGTTTATTCATTTTTAAATTAAAAAAAACTGGTATTTTCTACAATGACCAGTATACCAAAATCGTTGTGCTATTTATACGACAAAATTTTTCACATCAGCAATAGTGTAGATATCAGGAAGTTGATATCCATTTATAAAAAATGTAGGTGTAAAATTGATTTCTATCTCATTACACCACGATTTCATTTTATCTAACTCAGGCCCATACGAATCCAGGTCATCCACCATATTATAGACCGCTGCAAATGCAGTATAGCTCGTATATTTATTGGAATACCAATCATGTAATGCATCTTTGAGTAAGGCCGTATCATTTAGACGCGCGATTGCTACCAGATGTATTGCAGGTGATCTTTTTACATCTGTTATATCATTAGAGGCCGTAAAAATAATCTGTACCTGAATATCATCTCCCAATGAAAGTAATTCTTCAATGTCGGAATGGGATTTCGCACATGGCGGACAATATGGATTACACACTTTAGTTATGACATGACGTGGGTTGTTACTACCCAGGAGAATGCCCAATCCCTTTGCTGTATCGCCAATATATTTCTGGCGAACCGACATATTTTCAAAAACAGTTTGATTTGTTTTTAACCGGGTCAACTCTGTTTTAGTGGCTACAGACTGCTGTGACGATAAAAAAACATCTCTGACAAGCAGCCATGAAAGGGAAGGAATGGCGAATGACAACAAAAATGAAATCCAATTAACTTTACTCCAGTCCAAATTAGTTGAGGCTGAATAACATGAAAGAACAACCTCCATAACAAGGATAGAAATTATCACTAAGCAAAAGGAACACCATTGTTTAATAACCCTCCACTGATAGTACAAGGAAAATGTTATCACAGGTATGGTGGTCAGACTTAATAAAGACAGTATACCAATGGACTCAGCAGTCAAACCAGAGAAAAGCAACATTATCATTCCACCACAGAAATAGAAAAAGGCCGCCTCTCCCATTGAAATAAAGCCGCCAATTTTTGCGGCACCGGAATTCATGACAGCCTCGCAATTAATATGCTCTCCAGACTGACAATACTTCTGGAGCGTTGAATTCTCCTTATTAAGACCGTACGACAAAATTAAAAAAGACACTGCCGTTCCTGCAAATTTCGACAACATAAATAAAGCATTTATCCATGCCGAAATTCCATTGGTATAAAACTTATTGGAAATTGTTGCCAAAAGAGCAAATATCAATATAGCAATTGGAGCAATGTTCAATATCTGCTTCTTAATTTCAGTTCTTCTATTTTCCTTATAGTTAATTTCCCCAGCTTGATCCAAAGGCTCAACAAACGTAACAACAGGCGTCCACGTTTCTAAAAAATCATCCAACGAAATTTCCTTCCACTTCTGGGAAGTAAAAGCCGAATACACCACCTTTTCATCCGTGATGCTTTTGATTACGGTAAACATACTACCTACTCCGGCATTTACCTGTGTCAGAAATGGTGTCGGGTACTTCAACAATTCTTCTCGTCTACCCTGAATGGTAATATTATCAACATTTAAATGCATTAAAGTATCACTAATACTGAGTAAACTCGGAAACTCCGGATGTTCACCTAATTTATTTGACAGTAACGTCTGTGTGATATTCAATTTAAAGCATTGTGCGAGCGCTCGGGTAACATTCACACAGTTGTGATTCTCCAATTTGTTTAGCAAAAAAATGGACATCTGACTATAATTTAATTGAAAGGTTATGTCTATTAACTTAAAACGACTACTTAAAGCAAATTTTAATTGTGTCAACATTTCATCTCACTTAAAACAACAAAGCAAGAAAGAGTTAACGATGGGTATTTATTTAGTTTATAAAAAAATATGCAGGAAAACAGCTACCACACCTTACACTTATTTCAGCACGATTCCGATATGCCATTCAAGAATCAGCGCAACATCTACCTTCATAAAAACACCACAAGCAATGGCCTTCATTTTCAAAGGCACTAAAAAAAATCAAATCGCTACAGCCTCATATCGTATCTCAGTTATGCCCCTTCACCTTTAGCCGGTTTTTTCTTTTCTCTCAGCTTACCTGCATCAAATACCTTTTTCATTGCATAGAGAAATTTATATAAAATGGGTTCTGTCTTTGTCACCACTTCTGCGTCGGCAATTAAGCCATCCCGAAAAGGAATGTCCATATTTCTATCTGTTCTTAAATGTGGAGGCAAAGTAACTATCACCGAAAACTGTCCATCTTTATCCGGAATATCACCTATAGACGAAACAACCCCCTTCAGCTTCCCATACTCCTGAAAAGGAAAGCTCGACAATCTGATTAACACTGCTTGCCCTACCGCTATTTTACCGAAGCTTTCCTGTTGCATTTTAAGTATTCCAAAATAATTGGAACATGCAGGAGCAACATAGAAGATATCGTCCCCTGACAGCACTTCTTGTTTCTCCTGAACCTGATCACGCATTACTATCCTGCCATCAATTGGTGCCACCAAAAGATAGAGCTTCTTCCATGTAGCTATTTCTGTGGACAAAGTTGTCAGTGCCTGCATAAAATCATATTTTAACTGCACCAGATCACTCTCCATTTGCAACAGCTCTTTCTTTTTGGACAGTTTATTTATTGTATTCGATATTAAAGAAGACGATACGCTTTCCATTGGAATTTTTCGTTGCAGCATCTTAGACTGCTCCATCCTTAATTCGGTGGGTGCTATAACTTTATCTTCATATAGCATTTCTTTCATTTTAAGATCCTGTAATGCTACATTGTACTCAGTATCATATAACTGCTGCTGACGATAAATACTTTCCCTGAGTTCATCGTTACTACTAATTTCCTGACAAAGCAATTTTCTGCGGGCTTCAAACAGTCCATCCCCAAGAATCATATGAACCTTGATGTATACCGTGTAAAAGGCATTGTATGATGTCTGGATTTCTCCGAGGTTCTTATACTTTCCAGGTTCTATTGAAATCTCCCCCCACTTTCCGTCTTGTCCTAAATTCCATATAGTATTTAACTCATTTGATAGCATTAAGACTTCTTCATGATCAGCTACAGATTCCATATAGGCCAATACCTGGCCTTTCTTCACCATTTGATTTCGCTCTACGGCTGTATGCATAATTCTACCACTAACACGGCTTACAACAGCCTTAGGGCTATTCCAACTGGTCAATTTAAATGCAGCAGGAATGGTATCAGCATACTTAACAAACAACGTTGTAATAAATAGTAGTACCACAACAAATAGAAACCCCAGAATACCCCAACGCAAAAGTCCTCTTGGCGGCTTTCCTACAATATCCTGAACGTCTTCACTTTGAAAACTATTTATATTTGTTGACCTTGGTTGAATAGGCATATGAAAGCAAGTTTAATTCCCTAAAGCAAGTTGTTCTTTTACGAGCGCATAATAATTCCCGTGGGCGGCAGTCAGTTCTTCATGTGTCCCTTGTTCTATGATCTGACCTTTCACCATTACAACTATCTGATTTGCATTTTTGACGGTACTCAACCTATGTGCAACCACCACCACTGTTTTACCAATAAAAAAGTTCTTAAGATTATCAAGTATTTTTGCCTCATTAATAGCATCTAATGCATTAGTAGCTTCATCAAGAAAAATAAACGCGGGGTTTTTATAAACAGCCCTTGCTATTAATATCCTTTGCTTCTGCCCGGCACTTATTCCATTTCCGTTACCTCCGATCTTAGTATTATAACCCAATGGCAGCGACTCAATAAATTCATCTATGCATGCTGTTTGCGCCGCCAGTTTCACTCTTTCCATATCTGTCATTTCATCCGATATACTAATATTGGCGGCAATTGTATCAGAAAATATGTAACCATCTTGCATAACTACTCCACAATTCCGGCGCCAGACACTACTGTTAACATCGGACAGTCTGCCATTACCTAATTTAATGTCACCTGCAGTAGGATTATAAATTTTCAACAGTAGCTTTAATAGCGTTGTTTTACCACTTCCGCTAAGGCCAACGATAGCAGTTGTTTTACCTTGTGGGATCAGAATATTCAAATTTTGAAGAACATCTTCATTCCCCGCACCTGGATATTTAAAATGCAAGTTTCTAATTGTCAAATCCAAACGGGAAGGAAGTTCATTAGACAGCAGTGACTCATGCTGCTCTTCATCCACCAATGCATGTATTTCATTTACTCTGTCCAGGCTAATCTTGGCAAACTGAAGTGATTGTGTTAATTGAATCATTTGTTGGAATGGACTATTCAATTGCCCAATTATATATTGAATAGCTACCATACCTCCTAAAGTCAGTCTACCATCAATGACTGCTTTGGCGGTAAGAAAAGTGGTGATAATATTTCGGCCCTGATTAATAAAAAGTGCTCCTCCTTGTTGTATTTGATCAACAACCATCGAACGTATATTAATTCGGTATGCTCTTGCCTGAATCATCTCCCACTTCCATCTTTTTGTCTTCTCACAATTATTCAACCTGATTTCTTGCATTCCCTGAATAATTTCTATCGTCGCATTCTGGCCTTCAGCACCATTATCAAACTTTTGGTAATCCAGTTTCTTTCTAACTTTTGCAAACATGAATATCCAAAGGAAATATAACAGGTTACCTATCAGAAAAGTCACAAATATTGTAACATCATAAGAAATGATCAGGAAGGTAAATACAACAAAGTTAACAAGAGCGAAAACGGCACTTACCAGCGTACCCGACATAAATGACTCTATTCTCCGGTGATCATTCATCCGTTGTGAAATATCTCCCACCTGCTTTACATCAAAATAGGACAATGGAAGCTTCATCAACTTCACAAAAAAATCCGTCAGCAAAGTGAGATTAATCCTGCCACTAACATGCAACAATGTCCAACTTCGTAAAAACTCCATGACGGTCATTCCGACCAGAATCATTGCCTGACCTAACAATATCAACATTACCAGGTTCATATCTGACGTAGCAATACCTACGTCCACAATTGCCTGGGCTAAAAAAGGTGTAACAACCTGAAACAGACTAATTAGCAACAATCCGATAAGTAGGAGAAAAAACATTTGGCGATGCTGCAACAGGTAATCTATCCCCTTCCTCACCCCTATGCGAGTATCCTGGTTATCCTTTTCGTATGTTGCAGATTTGAATTCAAGTGTTGGCTCAATTGCCAAAACCGCACCTATGCCCTCATTTGACATATTATGCGGGCTCCATCCGGCCATAAATTCACTATGCTTTAGTTTTAATTTTCCATGTGCAGGATCGGCCACAAAAATATAGGAGGAAGAAACCTTATATACAACGATGAAATGTGACTGCTTCCAATACACTATACAAGGAAGTATCAATTCATGTTGCAGCTGATCAAATGTAATTCGGGCAGCAAGTGTCCTAAGGCCAATCCTCTCGGCAGCCTCACTAATCCCTAATAAAGAAACTCCTTCTTTTGAAATTTGACAGTATGACCTTAATTGTTCCTGCCTGATTGATCGACCATAGTATTTTGCAATCATTCTCAGACATGTCGGGCCACAATCCATCACATCATATTGTTGATAAAATGGGAAACTCATGGGTAGTAATCTGAAGCAATCTTCATTGAGTTTTTAAAACGGTTCAAGGATAGTATACTCTAACAACAGTAAGATAAGGGCATTCAGTCATCGGCATTCAAACTGCTATCTAAAGTCGACGGATAAATTCAAATGTTAACAATATTATTTAAACGAATAATGTTCGGAAAAATTAAAATTAAAAACTGAGAAACAAAAAATCCAGCAATAAAAACATGGAACAGATAAGTAAAAATAAATACCGCCAATTATTTCTTTCTAAGCAAAAACATAATATCAACACCTGCTGTACACACATCTTCTGGGTTACGGTTAACCTAAACCTAAATATTTAAAATACTATTTTATCACAAAGTTTTTTTTGACAAAATTTCCTAGTATAAAATCCAAAACAAACGCTGCAATAAAACGTATTTTCAAGATCATTCCATCTGTACAAAAAGTTTAAAAAATAGAAGTCCATATCGCTGCAAACCAAGCAGCGAATTACATTTCACAGGATTCATAAAAATTATCCTGTCAGCATTTTTTACTCAATTTCACAATCGATATTTATCCCGATTTAAATTGAAACGGATGAAGAAAACGACCATCCTTTAATTGCTAACATCTGATAATTTACATAGCTGGCATTCAACATCGAAAGCCCAAAAAGCCTACATAAAGGGTCTGCATTTTTAAAATTGATTTCATATGAGTAATATCAACGAATGGTGGGACTTCATCCTCCCAATCGCATATAACGCAATGACCCGCCAATCTCGAAGAGATGGTCGGACCATTGCGTATATTGCTTAACAAAATTATTTCGCCAATGAAATCATCGCCGCTACTTCCGCAACAGCTGCATCATCGCCACCACTGAAACCTGTAAAGCGGAAACGGATGTTCCCAGCTTTGTCAATCACAAACTTTGTTGGAATACCTGTCACCTTGTAGCTTTCCACCACTTTATTGACGCCGGTAGCAGGATCTTTCAAATCCATCAGCACCTCAAACGGATAGTTATTGCTGGTCACAAATTGCTTTGCATTAACAATGGCTTTATCATCTTTTTCCCAGGTATGTACAAATAAAAACTTCACATTCGGATCATTCTTAAATTTCTCCTGTGCTTTTTTCATAGCAGGGAAAGATGCCTTACATGGGCCACACCAGGTAGCCCAGAAGTCCAGCACTACTGTTTTTCCTTTCAGGTCCGACAGCTTAACGGTATTGCCATCCACATCTTTCAACACGAAATCAGGTGCTGTTTCGTTGATGATCTTTGCTGCAAATTCTTCACGCATCTTAGCATCCAATCCACCTTTCAGCGAATCAACATAGGCATCAAAACCACCGTTGCCACGCACTTTGGCATATGCCTCTTCCAGCATTTTCTTACTGTTGCCGTTCAGCATACCGGCAGCGCCAATAGCAGACAGGCGACTGAAAGCCTCTGCATAGTCACCTTTATAAAGCAGGATCTTCGCATAGGTTTCGTTTACGCCTGGCCGTACCGGATTTTCAGCGTCTATTGCACGTTTGATATATACCAGTGCCGAATCATACTGCTTTTGTTCGAACAGCATATTTACATAAGATGACAGGTAACCAGGATAGCCGGTTGCGGCAAACTGAGCACCATAAGCATCCTTCTTCACCGTACGATAGCTGTAAGACAGATCAATGGCTTTTTTCATCAGTTCAGCTGCTTCTGTATAATGCTTATTCTTCGCCAACCTGTTGGCAACACCTGCCCAGCCTTCGCCTTTCCATACATCTGTTTCAGTCATGTTAGCATATTCTACTGCTTTAGCTACATTGTCTGCCACTGCATACTCAGAAGCTACACTGTTACGGGCATAGTCATACACGATCCTGTCCGGACCGAATTTCTCCGGCGGGAATTTTTTAACCCAGGCTTTATACAGCGCTTCTTTCTTTACAGGATCTTTTTCATTATAGACCGTCTGCACAGAATCGGTGCGAACCAATGCACCTGCAGGATATCGTTTCTTAGCCACCACCAAAATAGAATCACTGATTTTGTTTTTCTTCATGGCGAAGAACATATTGGCAGCAGTGCTATAATCATCTTCTTTCTTAGCAGTCTTCAGCAATGCATACATCTTGTTTTCCAGCAGGGCTTTGTCCTGATCATTGCCCATTGCCAGTTTACGATAGTATTGCTGCAGGGTGTCAGCATTATTTTTCTGCTGTGCCCCGGCGGCACCTGCCGTCAGCAGGCCACCGCATAATAAAATGGGAATTAGTCTTTTCATAATTGGTAATTGATTTAACTATTAATTAGTATATCCCGGGTTCTGGGTCAGCTTAGGATTGGCCACACGTTGTGCATCCGGTATCGGATACAGGATATCGGTGCTGGTCCAGGTAGCAGGCCTGATACCGCTCATCACATCATCTGCGCGTGTTTTACTGGTCGGGCTCACCAGGCTAGGCGTACGTTTCAGGTCGAACCAGCGATGTCCCCATTCGCCGAAGAGCTCTGCTTTACGTTCCTGTTCTACGGCTGCCAGCAAACCTGCTTTATCCAGCGCGTTGTTAAGCACAGGCAATCCTGCCCTGCCGCGGATAGTATCCAGATCGGCGATGGCAGTGGCATTCAATCCCTGCTGCGCCCGTGCTTCCGCACGGATCAGGAACTGCTCTGCATAACGCAGCATCACGTTATATTCGGTTCCAAGGGTAGCACCGGAAGCGACTACACGTTGTTTGTATTTGGAGATAACATTGTAATTACTGCCTGCAATTGCGGTACGCGTTACCCAGTTGGTCTTACGGAGATCACCAGCTTCAAATGTGTTGTAGATGGTGTCTTTCAGGGTTACGCCCGGAATTGAACCGGCAGGCGCAGCAAAGCTCCCGCCGGCGTTATCCTGGTTGGTTGTATAAATAGATAAACCAGTAGTGGTAGCCAGCTGCCACATAATCTCGTTACTGGTATTAGTGAAAACACTGTTGAGGTCTTTATTCAGACTATATATTCCTGAGCCGATCACAAGGCTCGCAGTAGCTTCTGCGTTTTTGTAATCTTTGGTATATAGATATACTCTTGCCAGCAGCGCGTTTGCTACCTGCCTGTTGATTCTTCCTCTCAGCGAACTTGGATAAGCGTCTGTGAGCAGCGTAGTGGCGTCAGTCAGGTCTTTGATCACCTGTACCCAAACCGTAGCTGCCGGCGTACGTGCAAGCGTGGCATTACCAATAGGGTCATCTGTCAACGGCATTGGTACATCCCCAAAGTTGTTGACCAGCTGGAAGAACATAAAAGCTCTCCATACCTTGGCTTCTCCCAGCAATTGATTTTTTACAGAAGCAGAAAGTTTGTCGCTTCTTTCCAAACCGGCATGCATGGCATTCGCCTGCGCAATTACTGCATAACAATAGTACCAGAGATTTGCCGCCAACGTATTGGTGATCGTTACTGCGCTATTGCCAAACTCATCGTAGGCAGCAGCCGGAATATTATTCTGCAACTCATCTGAAGATAAACCTGGTATCTCTGTCATGGGAAACAGCATAGACCTTGCACTGCTGTTATTGTAAATACCCAGTATGGCGCTGGTAGCAGTAGCATCTGAAGAAAAAGCCTGGTCAAGTCCTACCTGATTCACAGGCGGGCCTATTTCTACCAGTCGTCTGCAGGAAGAAAAGGTACAGCCACTCAGCAACAAAATTGCAATCGCCTTTTTATTTATTTTGAATGATAACATGACTAATCAGATTTTAGAATGAACAATTAACACCGAATACAATAGTTCTGAGCGGCGGCATAGCAATGGCGCCGGTTCCCAGTCCTGGCGCTCCGCCGGAAACGCTGGTCTCAGGATCGTATATGTATTTGTTCTTTGCCCAGGTAAATAAGTTCTGCGCTTCTGCATACACCTTGAAATTGCTGAACTTCATTGCTTTCAGCCATGCCTGCGGGAAGCTGTAGCTGATATTCGCAGATCTCAGCTTCAGGTAGCTCGCATCCCCCCATAAGGCGGTAGAGCTGCTGTATTGCGTATAGCCGTTATAGATAGGTTTGCCGGAAGTAGAGGTGGCAGCCGGAAACGCAGCTACATCATCTGCTTTTCTCCACCTGTCTATTACACTGACATTCTGGTTATTTCTGCTGTTACCAAGTGGCGTGTTGATGTTATTGGTAGCACCATTCCGGTGATTATACTGGAAGAAGAAAGAGAAATCCCACTGACGATAACTAAACGTATTGCTGATGCCACCAAAAAACGGCGTACCTGCATTAATTACCTTGCGATCATTGTTATAATCAATAACACCATCTTTGTTCAGGTCCTGGTACTGCGGAATACCTGTTTTAGGGTCATAGCCGGTATAAACATATTTCCTGGCTACATCAATAGGCTGACCTACCAGGTAGCTGCTGGCATAAAAAGAGTTCTCAATACCAGGGAAGCTCACCAGTTTGTTTTTAGGGAAGGTGATGTTGAAAGAGGTACTCCAGCCAAAGTTATAGCGCTTCAGGTTCAGCGTATTCAGTTCCAGTTCAACACCACTGTTTTGTACCAAAGCCGGCATATTTACCACATAGCTGTTATAGCCGGACTGCGTTGCCAGTGAGGCAGACAACAGCTGGTCGCTGGATCTGTTCTGGTAATAATCACCGGTGAATTTGATATTATCTTTCAGCATACCCAGTTCCAGGCCGAATTCCAGCTTTTTAGTGCTTTCCCATTTTACACCTGGATTAGGCAGGGCGCCACGGTATAGGGCCAGCTGATTCTGATAGGTTCCTGCAGAGGATAATAATGGCAGATAGGTATAGTTGGTAATCTGGTCGTTACCGGTAGTTCCATAGCTGGCTCTCACTTTACCATAGTCTAACCAGGTCAGATGATCTGTAAAGAAGTTTTCCTGTGTAAATACCCATGCTGCACCCAGTGCGCCAAAATTGGCGATGGCGTTATCAGGTCCGAACCTGGAGCTGGCATCACGGCGGAAAGTTAAATTCAATAAGTATTTTCTGTCCCAGCCATAATTGATACGGCCATAGGCAGAAGCGTATTTATAATCGAAGTAGTTATTACTGGAAACTGTTACCAGACCGGCGCCTGCGAGTGTTCCCAGCAATGCTTCGCTGCTGTAGTTAGTACCATTCAGGTAATTACCATTAGAAAGACTCCGCTGTAAAGTACCACCCACCATGGCATTCAGGGTAGATTTGCCCCAGTCGTAGGTATAATCCAGCGTAGGTTCTACGATATAGTTCTGTGTTTTGTTAGTAGTAAATATCGCAGAAGAGGTAGGATTATTCACCGGGTTATAGGAAGAAGCAGGATTTCTTGCGTTCTGGTCCAGGCCGGTGGTGGAATAACCTGCGTTCAGTTTGAAATTAAGATTTTTAATGATGGTATAGCGGAGATTGGCGCTTGCCATAAAATTGGAAGTAGTATTATAGATCTTCCTGTTGAGCAATGCCAGCGGGTTGTTAAAACCTGTTACCCATGCCAGGTTGCCATCTTTATCATACAGCGGCATATTTGGTGGCAGGTTATAGTATTGTGTCAGATCATTGGTAGGCAGCACGCTGTTATCATTGGAATAGTTAACCGTGGTGCTGATATAGAATTTATTGTTGGAAGAAGTATGATCTGCTGTGAGTCGGCCGGTAAGGCGCATATCATTGAAATTACCCGGATATACGGTTGTTTCTTTATGATAGCCGCCACTCAGGAGGTAATGTGTTTTGCTATCACCACCTGAAACAGAAGCCTGTGCATCCGTAGAACGTGCAGTACCGCCAATCAGGAGTTTCTGCCAGTCGGTGTTGGCGTTCTGGTCCCATTGTGTAAGTTCAGGCGCAGAGGCAGTAGTAGGAGTAAGGCCATCGTTGGCGAATGCCTCTTTTCTCAGCTCGAGGTACTGCTGCGTGTTCATCATTGGGATGAAGCGGCCTACTTTTCCTGAGCCCGTATATACGTTGGCGTTAACCCTTGTTTTACCTGTTTTACCTTTCTTGGTGGTGATGAGAATAACACCGTTCGCACCTCTTGCGCCATAGATAGCAGTAGCGTCGGCATCTTTAAGGATGTCCATGCGTTCGATATCATCCGGGTTGATCATGCTGAAAGGGCTGATACCACCGTTGGCACCGCTGGTACCCCATGCGTTCATGTTGTCAGATACTGGTTGTCCGCCGCTATAGTTGGTGAAAGGTACGCCATCGATAATATACAGTGGCAGGTTACCATTGTTCATGGAGCCCTGGCCACGGATCTGCACTACTGCAGCGCTACCAGGCAAACCGTTTGCCTGTGTGATTTGTACACCCGGAATACGGCCAGGTAAGGCTGCCAGCACGTTGGATACCGGCTGTGTGGAAATTTCTTTGGCCGTAATAGAACTTACAGATCCTGTATTCAAACGTTTGGTAGTAGTACCGTAACCAATGATCACCGCTTCATCCAGCGCCTTCACGACCTGGCTCATCGAGGTATTGATAACACTTCTGTTATTGACAGGCAGGGTCACGTTGTTGAAGGAAACATACGAAAATACTATGCTGGCATTTTCCGGTACACTTTTCAGCACATAGTGCCCTTTTTCATCCGTCATGGCGCCGAAGGGCGTACCTGGAATAACAACAGATACAGATGGCAAAGGATTACCTTTTTCATCTGTTACAGTACCCGTTACCGTGAGACCTTTTTCCTGCTTTGGAGCCACATTTTCGGGCTCCTTTGCACGGATTACAATAAAATTACCAGACCTGGAATAACTCAGTGGCTGGTTGTTAAACAATAATTTCAGCACCGCATCCAACTCCTCATTTTTTACTGCAATTGTTACAGGGCCTGCCTGTTTCAACTGGTTTTTACCATACACGAAATTAAGTCCTGTTTTTTTCTCAATTTCCTGGATAGCTTTCTCCATGCTGCCTCCACTGAGGCTCATGGTCACCTTCTGAGCAAAAGACTGTACTCCTGCAAGCAAGCAGCAGAACAGCAGACATAAACCGAACGTTTTTGCACTTACTTTTTTCTTACCTGATCGCTGCGAATGGAGTCGTCTCCCTGGCTTTTTTACAAGCATAGCTTTTTTTGGTTGATAGTTGATTAATAATCCCGCTTATATAGCGGCTGATGTCGGACAATACTTTCCCTGCCGGCAAAGTCTGGTGGCCTTTACCGGTTGTAATTTGATTTGGTGCATGCTTACGTTACTGTATCACTGTAATCTTTCGGCCTTCAATCCTGAAATGGACAAGATTGGTCATCTCCAGTAAATTCAGCAATTGAGAAACAGGAACATCCCTTGGAATTTTTGCAACAAAAACATCGTTGACATTTGCTTGATATACAACCTCTACGTTATAATATCGCTCTACTTCTGACAAGATGGTGGCTATGTCAGCTCCATTAAAATAGAATAGTCCTTCTTTCCACGCCAGTGCTGATGGTATATCAACATTGTTGTGGATGCTTATATTTCCTTTATTGTTGGTTACTGCCTGTTGGCCAGGTGTTAGTATATGCGTTGCTGTAGTTGTATTTACTTTTACGGAGCCGCTAACCAATGTTACTTTGGTGGAGGAATCGGTTGCAAATGCTCTTAAATTAAAGCTGGTACCTAATACTTCTACGGTGGTTTTATCTGAGCTGTTAAATACGGTAAAAGGCTGGTTACTATTTTGTGCTACTTCAAAATATACCTGTCCGGAAACGGTTACGTTACGTTTACTGCCGGTAAAGGCGACGGGATAAGTCAGTGAGGAACCCGCATCAATCCATGCTTTGGTACCGTCGCTGAGTACGATGGCCAATGCGCGGCTACCTGCAGGCAGTTGAACGGTATTGTTCCCGATGTTTTTGTCTGATCCGGTATAAATAATGACGCCATCAGCTCCCTTGGCTACCTGTATTTTTCCCTGAACCGCCAGCATTCCCAATCCGGCGCTGTCGAGCATGACCTGTTGTCCGTTGCTGAGGGTGAGCACCGCATGGTTACCTGCCGGTGCGGGAATATCATTTTTGAAGCGCTCTATCTGCGGCGCCAGTGCCGGCTTTGCGGCACGCTGCTGCAGGAAATATCCGCCTGCTCCCAATAGGATCACTACGCTGGCAGCGGCAGCCCAGCTACGCCAGCGGATAACCTTTGCAGACCGCTTCGGCTGTAACATAGGCTGGAGGCGGTTCCTGATCGCCTGCCCAATAGCTTCCTCGTCGCCCATCAGCTGCTCATCCCATTGGGAGCCTTGCTGAAAGGCGTCAAACAAACGGTTATATTGCATCAGCTCCGCATCTGTAGCGGTTCCGGCTGCAACTTTTTCCGTTAATGATATGATCTCCTCTTTCGTCATGTAAATGCGGTCATATACTCAGGCAATCTCAAAAAGCCTGACCCCTAAAACATAACAATAATTTTTTTTAGAGGCCTGTCAATGATAATGGGTAAGGACAGGAAATAGTAACAGCGCCAGCAGATGAGGCTCTACGGCAATACGGATTCTTTTGAGGGCAATCGTCTTCTGGGCCTCCACAGTTTTGATGGAAATCCCCAGCAGGTCAGCAATCTGTTGGTTTGATAACTGGCCGTCGCGACTCAGCAGGAATATCTCCCGGCATTTCTCCGGCAAACAATTCACCGCTTCACGGATGATGGTTTTAAGATCGTTGAGTTCCAGTAATTCCTGGGAACCGGCAGGTGTTTCGGTATTTAGTCCTGACAGATCAGCATAAAATGATTCCCTGATTTTTCCGGAGCGGATATAGTTGGCTACCTTAAACCTGACTGCTGTACGCAAATAAGATGGGACCGCCTGTATATCCAGCTGGTGACGCTTCTCCCATAACCACGCAAATATATCCTGCACAATATCCATGCAGGCTTCTTCATCCCGCAACAGATAAAAAGCAGCTCTATACATGGCTGACCAATGTCTTGCGTACAATTGATCAAAAGCATAGGTCTCATCCCTCTTTAAAAGACTAATCAGTTCGAGGTCACTATGAGTATTATCTATTCTCAAAATATCGCTCTTTCTACCGCGAAAATAAAAAAACGCGATTATAATCTATGATATTTCTTATGTCCTCCCCCGGAAAGTAGCGCCCGCCTGCGGCGGGCGCTACTTTCCGGGTTTCTGCTGCTGCCTCCGGCAGCAGCAGAAACCCGGAAACAAACAGCATGTGCTTAAACAAAAAAAGGCGCCAGTGGCGCCTTTCAATTAATTCTTACCTTTCTTCTTCGGTATCAGCAACCGCTGAGGCGCATCGGCAATAAACTGCCCATTCACTTTTTTATCCACCGTTTCTGTTAGTTCCGCATCATAACTGATCTTACCTTTCCTGATCTCATACCACCTGGAAGGCAGGTAATACATAGAATCTGCCGCAGCATAAGGCACCGGCGCCTCACTGCCGCCAAATTCCAGGTTATCATCCCTGTCCCAGTCCTTTACATCTGAACTGATCGCTGTCAGCAATGAATCTGCCAGCGAGTGATCTATATTAAATACAATTAATTTGTCTTTGTTGGGGGTATCCGTTACTTCCAGGAACAGGAAAGCGGTACGTCCATCTTCTATCAGCCGGTTACGCTTGCTCGCATATTTGATCTTATCTTCCTTAAATACGTAAGCCTTGTTGCCATTCACGAATATGGTTCCCTTATATACCGTGATCAGCTGGCGCTGATTGCTGGTGAAATGAAGCTCTTCCTTTTTCTGTTGCGCCAGCATTGGCAAAGCAAAGAGTAAACACAGGCATAGTCCTGACAGGTGTAATTTCATAGTAAGTAATTATTGCAGATCAAGTTAGAATTTTTTTCCTTCAGATTTCTACCAGATTCCAAAGATACCTTTGCTTTATAAACGGAAACTTTAACCAGCATGGTATGTGGGGATTAATAATCATATTCATCTGTAGTATAATATCTTTTCTGCTCAGCGCCATCTGTGGCGGCGGCGCTGGACTGATCCTGATACCGGTATTAGGCATAGCGCTCTCTGTTAGCCAGGTGCCGGCAGCATTGTCTATCGGTACTTTCACCAGCTCTGCCACCAGACTTGCCGCTTTTAAAAAACATATCAACTGGCATATCGTAAGATATTTTGTGCCGGCAGCCATCCCTGCCGTATGGCTCGGCGCCTGGTTGCTCAAGTACCTCAATCCGGTATACCTCGAAATTATGATGGGACTGTTCCTCCTCAGCAATATTCCATCACTCCTGCAAAAAGCAAAAAATGAATCCTTCGGCCATGCACCTAATAATATGGCCTTAACGGCCATCGGCTTCGCAGCAGGATTCCTCTCCGGCATCACAGGCGCCGTGGGCGTGCTTTTCAACAGGTTCTACCTTCGGTACGGACTCACCAAGGAAGAAATCATCGCCACCAGGGCAGCCAACGAAATCATTCTACATCTCATCAAAATAATATTATATGCCTACCTCGGACTCATTACCGCCAGGGTGGTAGAAGTAGGGGTACTGGTGGCTATCGCCGCGGTTATCGCTACCTGGGCTACTAAATCTGTACTGCCTAAACTCAGTGAACACCTGTTCCGTAAAATAGGATATGCCACCATGGTACTGTCGGGTGTGGTGATGCTGACCAGTGCCACCAATAATCTTTTTGCATCCAACAAAGGCTATCTCAATACAAAACTGATCACAAAAGGCGTAGAAGCCAACCTGCAATGGCAAAGAAAAAATTTCTCACTCGAATTTACCTACGATGAAGGCTTCGAATTTGAAGTGGTGATTCCCTTCGCTGAACTCAATGCCACCCAGCAAAAGACGGTCATGGACGCCCGGCCTGCCAATACGCAGAATATCATTATTGAGGCGGTGTATACCATTGGCGAAACCTCCTATGAAGCCTATTATTTTTCCAATCAGCAACTGATTCATAAAATAGACTTCCGCTAAAAACATTACCTTGGGATCTTTAATTTCAAGGTCAATGAAAAAAATATTGTTACTGGCGGCATGTTGTATATGTAGTCTGGCAGCCTTTTCACAATCTGTCCGTGTTAAATTCACCACCAGCTACGGCAGCTTTACCGTCATGCTGTACGATGAAACGCCTAAGCACAGAGATATGTTTCTCGATGAAATAAAGAAAGGTACCTATACCAATGCCTTGTTTAACCGTGTGATCAAGGATTTCGTGATACAGGGCGGTGAGCTGGACGATAGTATCCTCCTGAAAGAAAAGCAACATCCTGAACTGGGTGCTCCCCGCTTTCCGGCAGAAATCAAACCTGACCTCTTCCATAAACCAGGTGCATTGGGCGCCGGCCGCGATGATAACTGGGAAAAAGCATCTTTCTTTGACCAGATATATTTTGTCATAGGTAGAAAATATACCGACCAGGAACTCGAAATTATTGAGGCTAAAAAAGGCTGGAAAATTCCTGAAAGTCACAAGGAAGTTTATCGTACCATCGGCGGTATTCCGCGACTGGATGGCGATTACACGATATTCGGACAAATCACGGAAGGACTGGATGTCGTGAAAAAAATCAACCAGGTAGCTACCGATAAAAATGATGTTCCATTACAACCGGTTGCATTCAGTGTGAAGGTCATGAGAAAGTAACAATTGTCATAACGACATTTATTTTAATACCTGTTTTTATTTTTCCCTACGGGAGATGATTGCCGCGACCACAGCCAATTTCAATAAGCCCACACCATCGGCTTTACCGACAAAACAATGAAATCCATCGATGAATACCAGGCGGATTATTGATGGATTTTATTATTTTGTCTCAAAGCACACGTTATGATCAGGAAGACAGAAGGGTTCCAGGGACAACGAATGATCGTACTGCCACGAAACCTGCTAACAGCCCATTGCGAACAGCATCCTATCATGTCCGCATTATATATCACCGACATTGGTTATTATCCCAAAGCCCGGTTTCATCACCGCAAACGCCCACAGGGCGCAGAACAACATATATTAATCTATTGTACCGAAGGCAAAGGCCAGGTAACAATAGGCGGCAACAGCCACGTCATCAGGGCGGGCGACTGCTTCCTGCTGCCCCGTAACCTCGACCATGAATACCGCGCCGATATCAGGGACCCATGGACGATCTACTGGGTACACTTTCTCGGCACCAGTACCGACAGCCTCGTGGAAATGGCCCTCAAAACATGGCAGGATACCAAAACCAACCTGAAATGGTCCGCACAGCGGATCGACTTCTTCGACCTTTGCTACAACCAGCTGCAACGTGGCAACAGGCCCGAAAACCTTACCGGTGCCAACATGTATCTGCCCGCATTCCTCGCCAGCTGCCTCTATCCCGAACATACCGTTACAGCCGACAGACAGCACGACGTCACCGATCTGGCCATCACCTACATGAAAAATAACCTGCACCAGATGCTCACGCTGCAACAGATCGCAGCCGCTGTCAACCTCTCGCAGTCGCACTTCTCCGCCCTGTTTAAAAATAATACCGGCATCTCCCCTATAGAATATTTTAATCAGATGAAAATACAGGACGCCTGCCAGTACCTGCTTTTCACAACTTTACGCATTAAGGAAATCGCCGCAAAACTAGGAATGGAAGATCCCTATTATTTCTCCCGGTTATTTACAAAAATTATGGGCGTATCGCCCAACCAGTACAGGGAAAAGAAAATATAATCAGAATATAATCCATCAAATACAGGATTTCATCTATGGATCATTCGGGACAGTGGTAATAACTTTATTTCCTGTCAACAATGAAAAGAATGAAGTGCTATTCCACGAAGAGATTCACAGCGATAATCTCGATTGCTTTCGCGTCGGCTGCCGTTATTACGGGCTGCCAGTCGGGCCGTAAACCGGACTTCAGTACTGAAATAAAGCCTATTCTGAATAAACACTGTATCAGCTGTCATGGCGGCGTTAAGCAGAGTGGCGGTTTCAGCGTACTTTTCCGGGAAGACGCCCTCGGCAAAACAAAATCCGGCAAACCAGCCATCATCCCTTTCCATCCTGAAGAAAGTGAGTTTATCCGCCGTCTTACCTGTAAAGATCCTAAAGAGCGGATGCCCCAGAAAGGCACGCCACTCACCAAAGAAGAGATCGGACTGCTCACGCGATGGGTAAAATCCGGCGCCGAATGGGGCGAACACTGGGCATACGTAGCGCCAAAAGCCGCTACTGTACCAGATCCTAACCATGCCATAGATTATTTTATTGAGAAAAAAAGAAAAGCCGAAGGCCTCAGCGCCTCTCCCGAAGCCGATAAAATGACCCTCCTGCGCCGCGTATGCCTCGACCTTACCGGTCTGCCGCCTACACCGCAGATGGCCGCCAGCTTCGCTGCCGCTACCAATGCCAATGCATACGAACAACTGGTGGATACCCTCCTCCAGTCGCCGCACTTCGGCGAAAGATGGGCCTCTATGTGGCTCGACCTCGCCCGGTACTCCGATACAAAAGGCTATGAACGCGACGCCGGCAGACAAATATGGCGCTACCGCGACTGGGTCATCGATGCCTTCAATAAAGATATGCCCTACGATACCTTTACCATCCATCAGCTGGCTGGTGACCTCCTCCCCGATCCTGACAACAACCAGATGATCGCCACGGCCTTCAATCGTAATACCATGACCAACGACGAAGGAGGTACCCAGGACGAAGAATTCCGCACCGCTGCCGTTATGGACCGCGTAGCCACCACCATGGACGTTTTCCAGGGAGTAACCATCGCCTGCGTACAATGCCATAGCCACCCCTACGATCCTTTCCGATTCGAAGACTACTATAAACTCCTCGCCTTCCTCAACGATACCCGCGATGAAGATACCCACATGGAACATCCTAAACTGCGTTTATACGACAGCGTTAGCCTGGCCCAGGTAAGGGAAATCAACAGCTGGGTAGCTACCAACGGCTCCGCCGCCGACCAGCAAGATGTACAGGAATTCCTCCGTGTACTGGAACCGAAAGTACATGCCCACGACTGCGACCAATACATCAACGGCGCCCTCGTAGATACCAAATACCTCGGCATCCGCGATGGTGGCAGCTGCCGGCTTCCGAAGCAGCCACTCAACAACCGCACCCACTTCTTCATGAACTACTGGACCAGCACCACCGGCGGTACCATGGAAGTACGTCTCGACAGCCTCAAAGGAAAAGTATTAATATCTCATAAAATACAACCAACAAAGGGCAGACAGGCCATAGACATACCTATCCCGCCTGTTGCCGGCACCCACGACCTGTACCTGGTATTCCGCAATCCTTCGCTGGACAAAGCATCCAGCGTATGCAGCGTGGAATGGTTTGCCTATCGCAACGACTTCCCGGGTAAAGGAAAACCGGGATTTGATAAAGCATATGAGGAGATGATGACCGTCATCAACAAAAACCCGGAAGATGTGCCGGTAATGGTGGAAAATCCTGCTACCATGCACCGCGTGACGCATGTCTTCGAACGTGGCAACTGGATGGTGACAGGAAAAGCCGTCACCCCTGACGTACCACACTCCCTGAACCCATTCCCTGAAAATGCACCACGTAACCGCCTGGGCCTCGCCGAATGGATCACTGCCGATCAAAACCCACTCACTGCCAGGGTGATCGTCAACCGCATCTGGGAACAGCTCTTCGGCACCGGTATCGTGGAAACCCTGGAAGACTTCGGCACACAGGGCTTTACGCCTAGTCACCCGGAAATGCTGGACTATCTTTCTTACCAACTCATGCATCAGCATAAATGGCACCTGAAGCCACTGATCAGGGAAATAGTGCTGTCGGCCGCCTATAAACAAAGCTCCGCTGCCACACCGGAAATGATCGAAAAAGATCCTGCTAACCGCTACCTGGCCAGAGGCCCGCATTTCCGCCTCACCGCCGAAGAAGTGCGCGACCAGGCGCTGGCCGTAAGCGGACTGCTGAATCCAAGCCTTCACGGCCCAAGTGTCATGCCTTATCAGCCGGATAATATCTGGCAGAGCGTATGGAGCGGCGAATACTGGAAGAAGGCTGATGATGGCAACCAATACCGCAGGGCCATATACGTTTACCAGAAACGTACCAGCCCTTACCCTTCCATGCTCACCTACGACGGCAGCAGCAGGGAGGTTTGCATGCAACGACGTATCCGTACCAACACGCCACTGCAGGCACTCACTACGCTCAACGATCCTGTATACGTGGAAACTGCCGCAGCATTGGCTTTGCGCATGCAACAGCAAGGCAGCGATGCCGCTACGTGTATTCGTTGGGGTTACCAGCAGGCCATGTTCCGCCAGCTGCCGGAGAATAAACTGAAAGTGCTGATGACGCTCTATGATACAGCATTCAAGAAATACAGCAAAGACGCAACAGCTGCAAAAAAACTGGTAGAAGGCGCCACCGGCAAGCCTTCCGGCGATAGTGCACAAACAGCAGCCCTGGTGGTGGTAGCCAACGCTATCATGAACCTGGATGAATTCCTGATCAAATCTTAAATCTGCGTAGTATGTCCAGATATAAAAAACTGATTGATGAAGCCAACAACCAACAGCTTCGCTATACCACCAGGCGGCACTTCCTGCTCGACTGTGTAACCGGCCTTGGCGCCGCTGCACTGGGGTCTTTCCTCGCAGGCTGCGGCAACAACAGCAGCGTACCGAAAGCTGTTGCCGGCGATCCCATGGCGCCCAAAGCGCCTCATTTTCCTGGTCGTGCCAAAAGTGTGATTTACCTGCACATGGCCGGCGCACCTTCTCAGCTGGAACTCTTCGATTATAAACCTGCCCTGCAGAAACTACATAACCAACTATGCCCGCCTTCTTTACTGGAAGGCAAGAAATTCGCGTTTATCCGTGGCGTTCCTAAAATGCTGGGGCCACAGGCGGTCTTCCAGCAACATGGCCAGTCCGGCGCCTGGATCTCTGACCACCTGCCACATTTCACCGCCATGGCAGATGAAGTCAGCTTCCTCAAAGCCGTGCAGACAGACCAGTTTAACCACGGCCCGGCACAGCTGCTGATGCAAACCGGCAGCGCCAGACTGGGCAGGCCTAGTCTGGGTTCCTGGGTAACCTATGGACTGGGCACGGAAAACAGCAACCTGCCAGGATTTGTGGTACTCACCTCCGGCGGTAAAACACCCGATGCCGGCAAAAGCGTATGGGGCAGCGGTTTCCTCCCTTCTGTGTACCAGGGCGTACAATGCCGTACCAAAGGAGACCCGGTGTTGTTCCTCTCCGATCCGGAAGGCATGGACCGCGATCTGCGCAAAGCCTCAATAGACGCTATCAACAAGATTAACGAAGATGAATATACCGCTTACGGCGATCCTGAAACACTGGCACGTATTTCACAATACGAACTGGCCTATAAAATGCAGATAGCCGTTCCCGATGTAATGAGCATTGCCAATGAGCCGGATTATATCCACCAGATGTACGGCACGCAACCTGGTAAGGAATCCTTTGCAAATAACTGTCTGCTCGCCCGCAAACTGGTGGAAAAAGGGGTACGCTTCGTACAGCTCTATGATTGGGGCTGGGATAGCCATGGCACCGATGAAAACCTTGCCATCGACTATGGGTTTAAAAATAAATGCAGAGAGATAGACCGCCCGATCACCGCACTGCTGCAGGATTTGAAGCAACGCGGCCTGCTTGATGAAACGCTGGTGGTATGGGGTGGCGAATTTGGCCGTACCCCTATGCAGGAAAACCGCGATGGTAAAGAAATGCCTTTCCTTGGCAGAGACCACCACGTAGAAGCCTTTACGATGTGGATGGCCGGCGCCGGTATCAAAAAAGGATCTTCTCATGGCGAAACGGACGAAATCGGCTATGCTGCCATTAAAGGCAAGGTAGCCATCAACGATATTCACGCCACGATCTTACAACAACTAGGATTTGATCACGAAAAACTCACTTACCAGTTCCAGGGAAGGCCTTTCCGCCTGACGGATACCGGAGGAAAAGTAATCACCCCTATATTAAGCTAGTCCACACATGAACAACGAAAGAAGGAACTTTTTAAAGCAGTCGTCTTTGTTAGGCGGTGCATTATTACTACCAAAATTAAGTAGCGGCCAAACGCCGGAAGAAGGCCTGCAACCTTTCCGCAGTAGCGGTATCAAAGCAGGTTATCAGCTCACTATCATGGGCACCAACTGGGGTTTCAACGGCAACACGGATGAATTCTGCGCCGCCGCCAAAGCCGCCGGTTATGATGGCATAGAAATGTGGTGGTCGCACGACAACAAGGTGCAGCAGGAATTGTACGCCGCACTGAAAAAGCACCAGCTGGAAATTGGTTACCTCTGCGCAGGTAGCAGCAGCGACTATACGAAACATGCCGCTGAGTTTGAACAATCGCTGAAAGCCGCTACAGGAAACAATCCTGTAAAACCATTATATATCAACTGCCATAGCGGGAAAGATTATTTCACCTTCGAACAGAATGCCGCGCTGATAGATATGACCTACCGTTATTCTAAGCAGTCGGGCATACCGGTATACCACGAAACGCACCGTTCGCGGATGTTGTTTGCAGCGCATATCGCCAAACAGTTCATTGCAGCAAAGCCTGACCTGCGGCTTACCCTGGATATCTCCCACTGGTGCAACGTGCATGAAACCCTGCTGCATGATCAGCCGGAAGCCGTAGCGGCAGCCTTATCGCGGGCTTCACATATACATGCCCGTGTAGGTCATCCCGAAGGGCCACAGGTCAATGATCCACGGGCGCCTGAATGGGATTCGGCCGTGAAACAGCATTTCAGCTGGTGGGATGAAATCGTGAAAAGACACCAGGCCGACGGTAAGCGACTCACTATTTTAACGGAGTTCGGGCCACCGGATTACCAGCAGACATTGCCTTATACCAGGCAGCCGGTATCGGACCAATGGGGTATCAATGTGTATATGATGCAGCAACTGCGTCAACGTTATGGTAAATAAATTAGTGTTCTGAGATGATTTTATTAGCAACCAACGGCAACTGGAGCAGCTTCACCGGAAGGATTCATCCACTTGTCGTACACCTTCCCATAGGCATACTGCTGATAGCTGTGCTGCTGCTGTTACTCAGCCGCTGGCCGCGTTGGCAGCGATTCCGCAATACGATTCCGTTTCTTTTCCTGGCAGCCTTCCTGGCAGCCCTTTGCAGCTGCCTGACCGGCTACCTCCTTTCACAGGATGGCGGCTATGACGACCATCTGCTGGATACACACCGTAATCTTGGTATAGCCGTTGCCGTTATAAGCGGCATCATGTGTATCGTACAATCAGTAAAGAAGCTGGCCAACCGTATACAGATACCTTTAGCGGTACTCCTGCTGGTACTGATCAGTGCCGCCGGGCATTACGGGGGTAGTCTTACCCACGGCGACAACTATCTTACCGCGGCCATGCCACCGGTATTACAGCGTTTTAGTAAGGGAGATATTCCCGCAGTGGCTGCCTATAAAGATATCAGCGATGCCAGGGTCTATGAAGACCTGGTGCAACCTGTGCTGAACGAGCGTTGTATCAGCTGCCACAGTCAGCAGAAGCTGAAAGGCGGCCTGCAGCTGGAATCGCTGGCACTGATGCGTAAAGGCGGTGAAAACGGCCCCGTGCTGAAAGACAGTATGCCGGAAGAAAGTGAGCTTTTCAAAAGACTGCTGCTCCCGGAATCCGACGAACACCGCATGCCGCCAAAAGGCAAGCCTTCGCTGTCTCCGGCAGAAACAGAGCTGCTGCACTGGTGGATTGCCTCCGGCGCACCTGCCGGCAAAAAGGTAAAAGACCTGCCTAAAAACCCGCGGATCATGGCGGTACTGGCGGCCATGCAACCCGCAGCACCTATAGACAAACAGGAATTCGTTCCGGAACGGGAAGTAGCCCAGGCTGGCAAAGTGGCTATCCAGGCGCTTACAGACAAAGGCCTGAAAGTATTGCAGGTAGGTGATGCCGATCATCATCTCGCTGTATCCGGCTATACCGCAGGAAATTTCTCCGATAAGGATATTTCCCTGTTACTACCTGTAAAAGAACAGCTGATATGGCTCGACCTTTCCGGGACGGCCATCACAGACGCCGGTATGTCGGCCATCGGACAACTCCCGCATCTAACCAGACTGGATATACGAAAAACAGCTATTCAGGGGAAAACACTGCAGGAACTCAACCACTGTACAGATCTCCGTTACTTAAATATTGGCCAGAACAACTGCAGTGCCGCGGATATCGGGGTATTGAAAGGCAATAAAAATCTGCAACAATTATATCTGAATGAAACGCAGGTGAATAAATCTATGTTATCTCAATTACAGCATGATCTGCCCGGACTCAAAATAGATACCGGCGGATACCAGCTGCCAGCGCTGGCTTCCGATACGATCGAATATCATAAAACTGCGAAACTATAATACAATAAGGCGTCTCTACAGCATAGGGACGCCTTATTGCTAAAACGTATGATTCGCCGGGCCTGCCAGCACTTTCTTCAGCGCCATATCCGGTTTGGTCACTACCGGCGCCAGGCTTGGATTAGAGGGATAAGCCTTTCCATCATATTTCAGCAGGTGATATTTACCACCACTTTCTATCAGCAGGTTACTCCAGCCATTTGTTTTTTCGTTGCCGATCATCACCGGTGTTCCAGACACGGTAAATTTATCGATGAGCTTACCATTATTATTCAGCAGCAATAAGGTACAACCGCCGGAACCACAGAAATAAGGTCCTGTCAGGGCCACAAATACTTCCATATTACCATCAGCGTCCAGGTCGTATTTATCCATCGCAAATTTGCGGCTGCTGCTGTCTATCAGGTTCTGATTCAGGTCATTGGCGTACATCTCTTTCAGATGATCGGCCACTACATGTTCCGGCAGTTCGGAAATGGCCGTATTGCTGGCGTCTGTGGTTGTCAGCTGGCCATCTGCAACAGCCTGGCTGGTATCGATATGGGCGTTCAAACTATCGGAAGTCTTTTTTATGGTAGATTGACATGCCATGAGTCCGAAGCTGATAAGCATAGCGGCCATAATTGTCTTGTTTTCCATAAGTATGACAGATTAGATTAGAAAAAGAGGCACAAAAACACTGCCATCCGGTAGCGGTAATAGGCGAGCATGACTAATATTTATACGCTTTAACAGGCCTTTGGGTTGCCGTGGCGATAATATTTTTACTTTTTTAATGAATTTAGCCCATATTGCAGGATTACCTGTCATACATAATGAAATCTACTAATACTACTACTGCTTCCGTCAAAGCTGCCGACAAATCAACCAGTGCTGAAGGTTTAAAGAGAGGGTTACAGAACAGACATATTCAGCTGATTGCCCTGGGTGGCGCTATTGGTACCGGCCTGTTCCTGGGTATTGGCCCTGCTGCCGTACTGGCTGGTCCTTCTGTTATATTAGGATATGCACTTGCAGGATTAATTGCATTTTTTATCATGCGTCAATTAGGAGAGATGGTGGTAGAAGAACCCGTATCGGGCAGCTTCAGCCATTTCGCTTATAAATATTGGGGCGGCTTTCCCGGCTTTGCCTCCGGCTGGAATTACTGGATTTTATACATCCTGGTAAGTATGGCCGAATTAACCGCTATCGGTGAATATGTCAACTTCTGGTGGCCGGAAATTCCACTATGGGTGTCCAGCCTCTTCTTTTTTGTGGCTATTAACGCCCTGAATCTCAGCTCAGTAAAAGTTTACGGAGAAGCAGAGTTTTGGTTCTCTATCATCAAGGTAGTGGCGATCGTAGCAGTAATTGTTTTTGGTACCTATCTTCTTGTCAGCGGTACCGGCGGGCCACAGGCTTCTATCCGTAATCTCTGGAATGATGGCGGATTTTTCCCTAAAGGCTTGCTCCAGCAGGATAGCGAAGGCAACTATCAGGGGCTGTTAGCGGCGGTGGCCATGATTATGTTCTCCTTCGGTGGATTGGAACTCATCGGTATCACCGCTGCCGAAGCCGACAATCCGGAAAAAACCATTCCGCGGGCTACCAACCAGGTTATTTATCGTATCCTGATATTCTATGTTGGCGCGCTCATCATCCTCTTTGCATTGTCGCCATGGAGAGGCATTACCGTAAAAAGCAGCCCGTTTGTGGCCGTATTTAATACGTTGGAAGGATTTAAGTTTGACCTGGCTGGTATGACGATTAATTTCAGCAGGCTCATTGCCAATGTCCTCAATCTCATCGTACTGACAGCAGCATTATCCGTTTATAACAGCTGCGTATACAGCAATAGCAGGATGTTATACGGCCTGGCCAACCAGGGCAATGCACCTAAATTCCTCCAGCAGGTAAATAAAAGTCATGTACCGGTAAAAGCCATCCTTGTATCCGGACTTTTTGCAGCTATCTGTATCATCGTTAATATCATGATACCGCAGAAAGCATTGAAAATAATGATGACCCTTGTTGTTTCTGCCTTAATTATCAACTGGATTATGATCAGCGTCGTGCACCTGAAATTCAGAAAGGCAAAACAAATGGAAAATCTTACTACTAAATTTCCTTCTTTTATCTACCCGGTATCTAACTATATCTGTTTAATATTCCTGACCGGTATATTGTTGATGATGTCGATCACTGGTATGATGGTGCAGGTAGCCCTGATACCAGTGTGGGTATTGTTCTTAGGTATCTGTTATGCGGTTATGAAGAAAAATAAATCGGAGCAGGCCTAACAAAATGGCTTAATATGTGTATTACCAGAACGAAATTTTTTCTTAACAGTAATACTAAGCATCATGAGTGTAAAACTCTTCCTCATCAGGCATGGGCAATCACAATGGAACCTGGAAAACAGGTTTACCGGCTGGAAAGATATAGATCTTACTGAGCAAGGCAAAGAAGAAGCTATCGCTGCGGGGCTCGAGTTACGCGGCGAAGAAATAGATATCGCTTTCACCTCCGTGCTTATCAGGGCAGAACATACACTGGAACTGGTATTACAAGCCTGCGGCGAAAGCGGTATCCCCATCATCCGGGACAAGGCCCTCAATGAACGCGCCTATGGCGACCTGGAAGGCCTCAACAAAGCTGATACCGCCAAAAAATACGGGGAAGAACAGGTACATATCTGGCGCCGGTCCTTTGATGTAAGGCCTCCCGGCGGTGAAAGCCTCAAAGATACCTACGACAGAGTCATCCCCTACTTCCGTCATACCATCGTACCACACCTGGAAGCCGCCGAAAATGTATTGATTGTAGCACATGGCAACAGCCTGCGTGCGCTTATCATGTTCCTGGAAAATCTGAGCCGGGAAGAAATCATTACCCGCGAAATTGCTACCGGCGCACCTATTACTTACATTCTCGATCGCAACGCGCTCAATAATATTCATGCTGCCTATGCAGTCACTGATCTACCTTAATCTGGGGTCGAGGGGTTTTTATCCCTGCCGAAGGCAGGGATAAAAACCCCCGCTCTTTTTGAGCATGCCGAAGGCATGCTCAAAAAGAACACCAGCAAAAACTCATCTTTATAAAAGAAAATTATTTTGTACGATTCTCAATCTTATTGATAAAATCCATTTTGAGATGCAACCCAAACTCATGTTTGGTCTCCGCTAAAACAAACAGGCTGCGGATCTTACGTATATTATCCAACTTGGACAGGCGTCCTGAATAGAACTGATCATAGGCTTCCATATCCGCCACTACCACTTTCAGCAAATAATCAAACTGACCACTCATCTTATAACATTCCATCACTTCAGGGAATCCTTCCATGCTCTTTTCGAAAAGTGACAGCCGGTCGTGGCCGTGCGTTTCCAACGTAACGCTGGTGTATGCTACCAGTGCATTACCCAGTTTATGCTTGTTGAGCACAGCAGTATACCCCAGGATGTACCCTTCCGCTTCCAGGCGCTTCACCCGCTCAAATATGGCAGTAACCGACTTCCCCAGCTTTGCCGCAATCTCCTTATTGGTAGTGCGGGCATCCTGTTGAAGTATGTCCAAAATACACATATCTAACATGTCGGGAATGAATGCCATGTAATGCTAATCCTTTGATTTACTTCAAAAATAGGTATATGGGTACAAATCCTGAAAAATATTCGGTTATAAGTGGCCAATACCGTTTTGTTTTCGGTTTGGACGAACGATCATCTTCCAGTCCGGCCGATGGGGATACCTTTCCACTTCAAACATCAATCGCGTATGAAAGAACAGATCATCCTGCCGTTAGAGAAAGTTAGTCTCGACTCCATAGCCCTGGTAGGCGGTAAGTCCGCCTCACTGGGTGAAATGATATCCAGCCTGACCCAGGTTGGCGTGAAAATCCCTACCGGCTTTGCCATCACCACCAAAGCATATTACGATTTCCTGCACCATAGCGGGCTGGAAGATTATATCAAAGAACAGATCGCCAATATCGATTTCAATGATATCACCTCGCTTCGTCGTGCCGGCACCAGGATACGGCAGGCGGTCAGCAGCACCCGCTTTCCGCAGGAGCTCAGTACGGAAATCATAGCAGCCTATAACCAGCTCTCCCGCGAATACGGGCAGGACCAGACAGACGTTGCCGTTCGTTCGTCTGCTACCGCAGAAGACCTGCCAGATGCCAGCTTCGCCGGTCAGCAGGAAACCTACCTGAATGTAAGAGGTCCCGTTGCACTGATAGATGCAGTCAGAAACTGCTTCGCATCCCTGTTTACCGACCGCGCCATCAGCTACCGCGAAAACTTCGGCTACGACCATTTCAGTATTGGACTGTCTGTTTGTGTGCAGAAAATGGTTCGCTCCGACCTGGGCGCTTCCGGCGTAGCCTTCTCCCTCGATACCGAATCAGGCTTCAAAGATGTAGTGCTAATCAACGGTTCCTGGGGACTCGGCGAAATGGTAGTACAGGGCGCCGTTTCTCCTGATGAATTCATCGTATACAAACCATTGATACAATCCGGCTTTACACCCATTATTGAAAAAAAACCCGGCGCCAAAGACAAGAAAATGGTCTACGGCGAAAGCAGTGACGAAAGAACACGCATCATCCCTGTTGAAAAGCAACAGCAGCAAGCGTTTTGTTTAACCGATAAACAAATCATGCTACTCGCCACCTGGGTACAGTGCATCGAAAAATACTATTCAGAGAAAAAAGGCCAGTGGTGCCCGATGGATATAGAATGGGCCGTAGACGGACTTACAGGCGAATTGTTCATCGTGCAGGCAAGGCCGGAGACCATACATTCCAGGAAAGACCACAGCAAAGTAATCTCCTACAGCATAGGCCTGACAGCAGATCCGAAGGAAGTACTCCTCCACGGTATTGCCGTAGGTGATAAGATCGCCGCCGGCGCCGTTAACATCCTCTACTCCCTGGACAACCGCGTAAACGCTGGCCAGTCCTTCAAACCAGGGGATGTATTGGTAACCGACATGACCGATCCCGATTGGGAACCCATCATGAAAATGGCGTCAGCAATCGTTACCAACAAAGGCGGACGTACCTGCCATGCCGCCATTGTAGCCCGTGAAATGGGTATCCCGGCCATCGTAGGCTGTGGCAATGCGACCGATGTACTCAACGCCGGACAGGAAATTACCGTCAGCTGCGCAGAAGGCACCGAAGGCGTGATCTATAAAGGTATACTGCCTATTATTGAAGAGCAGCTGGACCTTTCACAGCTCCCTGCCGTCAATACGCCACTGATGCTCAACGTAGGCGCTCCTGCCATGGCCTTCCACTACTCACACCTGCCCAACAAAGGTGTTGGCCTGGCACGCGAAGAGTTCATTATCAACAACTACATCAAAGCACACCCGCTGGCGTTGCTGAAGCATAAAGAATTAAACGATCCGGCACTGAGCGCACAGATCACAAAGCTGATCCGTGGCCACAAAGACGAAGCTGATTACTTCATCAACCAGCTGGCCTATGGTATTGGCAAAATCGCCGCCGCCAGCTACCCCGAAAAAGTAATCGTTCGCTTCTCCGATTTCAAAAGCAATGAATACTTCAATCTCCTCGGTGGTAAATACTTTGAGCCCGAAGAAGAAAATCCGATGATCGGATGGAGAGGTGCTTCCCGCTATTATGCAGATGACTACAAACCCGCATTCCGGCTGGAATGTGCCGCCATCAAAAAGGTAAGGGAACAAATGGGCTTATCCAATGTGGTAGTAATGATACCGTTCTGCAGAACAGTAGAAGAATTACAGATGGTATTGACCGTCATGGAAGAATTTGGCCTGAAGCGCGGCGACAATGGATTACAGGTTTACCTGATGGCAGAACTGCCTTCCAATATTATTATGGCAGAAGAATTTGCCGCTTATATAGATGGTTTTTCCATCGGCTCCAACGACCTGACACAGCTGACGCTGGGCCTCGACAGGGATTCTTCCATTGTAGCACACCTTTACAATGAGATGAACCCCGCCGTGCAGCGTATGATTGCACACCTGATCAAAACCGCCAAGCGCCTCGGTGTGAAAGTTGGTATCTGCGGACAGGGACCTTCCGATTTTCCGGAATTCACCAAAATGCTGGTGAGCTTAGGAATTGATAGTATCTCCGTTACACCGGATGCCGTTACCAAAACCCTCCGTGCCATTCATGAAGCAGAGGAAGCAGTAGCCGTTACGGCATGATCGGAAGATAATGATTAAATTGGCTGATGTATTGTACGATAACACCACATCAGCTGTTACAGCCATATATCGATGCCTACTGGGTGAGCAGTAGCGCGCATAGTGGCCGGGTACGTATCTTGCCGGATACCTGTGCTGATATTATCATCAATGCAGGAACAACGGAAATATATACCGGCAGCCATGCGCGCACTGTACCCCTGGAGGCTTTTGTAGTAGGTACCATGACCAGCAGCAGCGAGACAGAACATGCCGCCGGCAGCCTGCTGATAGGCATACGTTTCAATGCCGCCGGCCTGAAAGCCTTTACCGGACTACCTTTACAACTGATTACAGATCAGCATGCCTCCCTGCAGGATATCGCCCCGAAATGGCAGCAGCAGCTCCCCGCACTATTATCTCCCGAAAAAAATCTCTCCGGAAAAATAAAATCACTGGAAAATCTACTCCTACAACATCTACCTGGAAATAATATCAACACCAGCAGGATACTATATGCTACTTCGCTGATTCGGAATGCAGGCGGCAGCATCACCACTGCTATGCTGGCAGATAAAACCAATACGGGCCTGCGTAATTTCGAAAGACAGTTCCTCGACCATACCGGTGTTTCTGCCAAAACCTTTTCCAGGATAGTACGTTTTATGCGGCTGGAGCAACTGCTGCGCAAGGGTTATACAGGCCATCTGCTGGCGCTTGCGCTGGACATGGGTTACTACGATCATGCGCACCTGACACATGAGTTCAGGCAGTTTGCCGGCGTGAGTCCGGAGCAGTTCCGGCATCGCTGATCTTTGTCGTTTTTTTACAAACAGCGGTATACGTACCTGCACTACCTTGCTTATTCAAAATATTATACATGGAACCAAGATTGAATGTGATAACCTTAGGCGTAAGAGATCTGCAACGATCCATTAAATTTTATGAAGAAGGGCTGGGCTGGAAGCGTTCTGCCAGCAGTCAGGAAGCGGTGGCATTTTTCCAGGTAGGCGCATTGGTATTATCGCTGTTTGGCTGGGATGACCTTGCCGACGATGCGAAGCTACCGGCAGCAGGTACTGGGTTCAGGGGGATCAGTCTGGCCTGCAATACCCGCAGCAAGGCCGAAACAGACGAGGTACTGGCATTGGCAGCCAAAGCCGGGGGTCAGCTGATAAAACCGGCAGAAGAGGTATTCTGGGGCGGTTATAGCGGCTATTTTGCTGATCCGGACGGGCATCTCTTTGAGGTAGCCTATAATCCTTTCTGGGAGCTGAATGACAAAGGAGAAGTGGTATTACCTGCATAATATTTTTGCTGTTCGCGTTGGAATAGATGGCTTGTAATTATCTTTGAGCAGTAATTCACAACAAAGCTAAACCAACAACCATTAAAAATGACTGCCGCAGCGATTGCAGCAGTGAATACGCCAACAGTAATCAGCAGGAAATGGAAAAATTTGAAAACTACCTGAAAACGATTCAGGAAAGGTCCAAACATTTTATCGGGTATCCCGCAGGAATTGATTTTGAGTACTCTGAACTCTATCCTCTGCTGGAATATAATCTTAACAATATCGGAGATCCTTTTGTAGACTCACATTGCGACATGCATTCCCGTGAATTTGAGCGGGATGTGCTGGCATTTTTCGCCAGCCTGTTTAAGGCGCCCCGCGATAACTGGTGGGGATATGTAGGCAGTGGCGGCACCGAGGGAAATCTCTACAGCCTTTACCTGGCCAGAGAATTGTATCCAAAAGGTATTGTATATTATTCCGAATCTACCCATTACAGCATTCAGAAGAATATTCACCTGCTGGGCATGTCCAGTATAGTGATCCGTAGTAAGGAGAATGGGGAAATGGATTATGACGACCTGGCAGAAACCGTGAAGCTCAACAGGCACCAGCCTACCATCATTGTGGCCAATATCGGTACCACCATGACAGAGGCCAAAGATGACGTGGGACGCATCAAGGAAATTCTCAAATCCTACGCCATTACCCAGCACTATATCCATTGCGATGCAGCACTGGCAGGTACTTACCTCGCGCTGCTGGACAAATGCCGCTTTGACTTTGCTGCCGGCGCCGACAGTATCTCTGTGAGCGGCCATAAATTTATCGGTTCGCCTATCCCTTGCGGAGTAGTAATCGTAAAGAAAAACTATAAAGATCGTATCGGTCGTTCCATCCCGTATATCGGCAACCTGGACACAACGATTACCGGTTCCAGAAGTGCCGTTACACCGGTATTTCTCTGGTATATTATTAATAAGATAGGTAGAGAAGGATTGCTCAAAAGAGCTACAGATGCAATGGACGTTGCCGCCTATGCCCTGGAACAGTTACAGGCAGCCGGCATCGACAGCTGGCGTAACCCACATGCATTAACAGTGGTATTCCGTACACCTTCTCCTAAAATCTGCTATAAATGGCAGCTGGCTACCCAGGGCGACTGGTCACACCTGATCTGTATGCCGGGTATCACCAAAGCCATTATCGATGAATTTATTGCGGACTTGATAAATCCGCAGTTCCAGGAACAGGCACAGAATGAGTTTGCTATGTACCAATAAAAATTAGGATTCCTGCGGCAGCAAACTGTCAAAACCTTTGCTGTCAGGCTGCCGCAGGAAATTATCCTTTACCCCGACATGATAACTTCCCTGAAATTTACATAAACGGTTGCCCCCACTGCTTTTCAGCGCTTCATTTTTGGCAAATTCTTTTTAACTTTATCAAAAACAAGCTAGCTTATGAAAGTTGCGCCATTATTATTCACAGCGTTTGTTGTTTTCTCCTATTCAGCATCAGCCCAAAGTATCGATTCTACAGGTGCTACCCGCAATACGCAGATCCACAATGTAGTGGAATCATTTACCCGTCCAGGCGGTTTTAATACATTTGTAGTCAATACATTTACTTCACCGGTTGGTACCGTCGGATCACCTTATTTATTCCAGAAATGGGGGAAATTATCTTTAGACTCTGTAGATAATCAACCAGTAAAAAAATCTATTACCTACCAGGCAAATATAGATTTACAGAAAAATCAGGTAATCGTTAAAAGTGGTGACGGCACCGCATTTACCCCTACCACCGATAATATCCAGGGATTCCATATTCAAAGTGGTGATACCTCCCTCGTATTTGTAAAAGAAAATATCGAAGGCGTTTCAAAATTTGTAGAACAACTTTCTACCAGCGGTAAATATACCCTGTTGGTAGATAAACAGATAGTTTACGAAAGAGCCGATTATGTTGATAAAGGATTTGTACAGACAGGTAAAAACTACAATGAATTTGTGCATAAGAATACCTTATACCTGAAAACAAACGGCACCCTGCAGAAAGTACCTTTAAAACGTAAACAATTCCTGGCACTGTTACAAGGTGACCCTAAAGCGCAAGCTGTTGCCAAAAAAGTCATCAACGCTACAGATGATCCATTCGACGAATACCTGGTGGCAGGTGTAGTAGAAGAAATCAATAAAATTCAATAATAACTGATAATAATAGTTAAAAAGATCTCAGCAGTACGCTGAGATCTTTTTTTATAACCTGTATAACGCAGATGATTACACGATTATATCAGCTGTTACACGCCGCTTAAATATGTTCACTTTTTTAACCCGGCAATGCGGCTGCACTACAGTAACTTTATCTCTGGCATACCTTTTGGATATACCTGCACCAAATCGAAAAAAATGTCTTCGTAAATCCTATACCAACGCATTCAAATCTCTCTAATACATTTCTTAAATATCCCCTATCATGGAAAATTCATCTATTCTCACATGGGTGCTGGTTATTGGCGTGCCTATACTATGCCTCATTTTTTACAGGGTCATTCTTCGTATATGCTTTGGCGTAGTCATCGTACCGGAAGACCGTATCGGTCTGGTTACGAAAAAATGGGTACTGCTGGGCAAGCAGGAATTACCCGAAGGCCGTATCATTGCTACCAACGGTGAAGCCGGTTTTCAGGCACAGACACTTGCGCCAGGTATCTATTTCTGGAAGTGGCTCTGGCAATACAGTGTTGCCTATCAGCCATTTACCATTATCCCGACCGGCAAAATCGGGCTGGTATTATCTAAAGATGGTGCAGAGCTGGAAACAGGCGCCATCCTCGCCCGCAGAGTACCTTGCGACTCCTTCCAGGATGCTGCCGCATTTTTGAAAAATGGTGGCCGTAAAGGCCGTCAGACGGCCATTATTACGCCGGGGTCCTATCGTATCAACACCTTCTTATTTGAAGTAGAAATAACTGATTATGTAACTGTACCGGAAAACGCAGTAGGTATCATTACCACCCTGGAAGGTAAAGCCATCGAAACCGGTTCTATCGCCGGTAAACTGATCGACAGCCACAACAACTTCCAGGATGTAGATGCCTTCCTGCTAGGCGGCGGCTACAAAGGATTACAGGAACAGGTCATCCTGGCCGGTTCTTACTTTATCAACCCATGGTTTGCCAGACTGGAACTCGTGAAAATGACGGAAATCGCCATCGGACACGTAGGTGTGGTGATCTCCTTCGTAGGTAAAGACGGAGAAGATATCAGCGGCGCCGAATTCAAACATGGTAACATCGTAACAAAAGGGCAAAAAGGCGTATGGGCGGAACCGTTAGGCCCCGGCAAATACCCTATCAACCCTTACATTATGAAAGTAGAGCTGGTACCTACCACCAACCTGGTACTTAACTGGGCTTCCGCACGCAGTGAAGCTCACCAGCTGGATAAAAACCTTTCTACCATCACCGTGAGAAGTAAAGATGGTTTTACTTTTAACCTCGATGTTGCACAGATCATTCATATCCCTACCAACGAAGCACCTAAAGTAATTGCACGCTTCGGAAATATGAGCAACCTGGTAACACAGGTACTGGAGCCTACCATCGGTAACTACTTCCGTAACTCTGCCCAGGGCTCCGATGTAATCGGGTTCCTGACCAGCCGTAAGGAAAGACAGGAATCAGCCAAGGAACACATCGGCCGCGTACTGGACCAATACAACGTATTCGGTGTAGATACCCTGATCGGTGACATCGTACCGCCTGAAACACTGATGAAAACCCTGACCGACCGTAAAATAGCCGAAGAACAAAAGGTGACCTACGATACAGAAAGACTGGCACAGGAAACCCGTCAGAAGCTGGAAAAAGAAACCGCTATCGCGGAGATGCAGAAAGAGATCGTAAAAGCTGACCAGGGTGTCTGGATCGCGGAAAGACTGGCGGATGCCTCCGTGAAAAAAGCTACCGGTGACGCCAACAGTGTTCGTCTCCAGGCAAACGCGGAAAGTGATCGTATGAAACTGCTGGCAGCCGGTGAGGCAGAAAAAGTAAGACTGCTCGCAAAAGCAGAAGCTGAAAAAACAGAGTGGATAGCAAAAGCAGATGCAGAAAAAATCGCCCTCACCGGTAAAGCAGAGGCAGAGAAAATCCTCGCTATTGGTCAGTCCAGCGCCGAAGCCTATAAACTGGCAGTAGAGGCCATGGGTGGCGATAACTTCACGCAGCTGAAAGTAATGGAAGCTATCGGTGAACAGAAAATCCGCATCATGCCGGATATCCTCATCGGTGGCAGCAACGGTGATGGCTCCAACGGTCCTATCTCCGGTTTGCTGGGTCTGAAACTACTCGAAGAAGTAGCGAAGAAAAAATCTGAACAAAACGATTGATAATTCTGTTATATATAAAAATACAACGAACAGTACTCATAAATACAAACCGGGACAGTGTCGACTGTCCCGGTTTTCTTTTTAAAAAATCAGCTTTTCCGGCACAAAACCCCACATTTCAAACAAATCCCACCCTTTCTAATCATCGCAGCAAAAAAATAAAGCTCCGATGGAGATCGGAGCCACTACTAATTTGCTTATGAGAAATGGGATTAACAAAGGGACAGCTGACACATGTTTCCATCTGCCAGCAACCCCGTTGAATTAGTTTTTATTTTTAAAATTGAGATCGATTTTAGCCACCAGCTCCTGGCAATGGATTTTTGTATCCTTGTCTGTAGCAGGGTTAGCCAGTGCCTTTTTGCATAACTGCTGCAGCTTTTTCAGCTCATCACGCATGATGCCCTGCATATCCGACATATAGAATTTGTAAGACATAACGGCAATCTCACCGGGATTCTCCTGGGCAAATGCCTGCTGTATCAGCCTGCTGACATATGCTTTCTGTAAGTTCCTGCGGTAGAAGTCTACATTCTTACCGCTATACAATTCTGTGAAAATATAGCGATCGAGGTCACTGAACATTTCATCCAGGGAATATGCTTTCTCTTTAGACTCCAATTTCGTATTCATCAGCACACTCATTCTTCTCCTGGTAATGAGCACTTCCAGCGCATCCTGCTGCAGCTTACCAAATTCTTCTCCGAAGGAGTAAGGCAGTCGGGTAAAGATTTCCCTGTTGTTTAACCATTCAGGGGTGGTAAACAGGTTATCAGAGAGAAATTTCACCGCTCTCTTCTGCTTGTCGTATTCCACGTAGGTATAAACAGGACCCGCGTCTGTACTTAATTTAAGCTCATGGTAGATGCCGCCCACATTTTTCATTACGTGTCCAAGATACCTGCTGTACTGACCGAAAACTTCTTTAAAGGTTTCTCCCAGCTCCTGGTAATCAGCGGCAGGGATGCGCGTCCAGGTAACCAGCTGCGGAACGATGCGCTTCAGGTTACGGATGCCATATTCACTGGCTTTCATCGCATCATCACCGAGGTCTTCGTTTTGTGCACGTGGGTCAAAGACCTCCATTTCGCCACCAAAGGTCAGTCTCGGATTTTTCAGGAGTGAGTCTGAAACGATATTGGACAATGCTTTCTGCTCTTCCCATTCATTTTTATAGGAAGGGCGCCATCTGTAGCCCCATTCAATTGCCCATTTATCATAATCGTTGATACGTGGGTAGAGTCCTTCGGTTCCTACATTATCTTCCGGTTGGGCTACGTAGTTGAAACGTGCGTAGTCCATGATAGAAGTAGTATGACCGTGTTCTTTCAGCCAGTTTTTATCACGAAGTTTTTCAACCGGTGTGTTGTAGCTGGCGCCAAAGTTATGACGTAAACCAAGCGTATGGCCCACTTCATGGGATGAAACAAACCTGATCAGTTCACCCATCAGCTGGTCATCGATAACTGGTTTGGTAGCACGCGGATCGGTGGCGCCGCATTGTACCAGGTACCATTTCTGTAGCAGCTGCATGACGTTGTGGTACCAGAAGATATGGCTCTCCAGTATTTCACCACTACGCGGGTCGGCTACGTTAGGTCCCATGGCATTAGGAATCACTGAAGGGCGGTAGATGATGGCAGAATGACGTGCATCGTCCAGACTCCAGGTGCTATCCTGTTCTTTGGTAGGTGCTTCTTTACCGATGATGGCATTTTTGAAGCCTGCATGTTCAAAGGCTTTGTTCCAGTCGTTGATACCGGCGATCAGGTAAGGCACCCATTTCTTAGGGGTAGCAGGATCGATATAAAATACGATTGGCTGTTTAGGTTCCACCAATTCGCCTTTCAGGTAACGTTGTTCATCTTCCGGTTTAGGTTCCAGTCTCCATCTGCGTGCATAGCTGGTGTTGCGTACGCCTTGCGGCTCTGCTTCAAAATCCCTGTGGGTGCTGGTAAAGTAACCTACTCTTTCATCCATGATACGTGGCTGCATTCTTTTTTCGGGCAGCAGTAGCAGGGAAGCGTTTAATTCTACCGTATAAAAAGGATGTGCGGGATTGATGCCGGCAGCATAGGTTTTCACGGCTTTCACTTCGAGGTTTGTCGGGTAGGCGTGTACGTAGTCGATGTAGCTTCTGTCGTTTTGTTGTGCGCCCATGCCGGCACGCTGTTTCAGCGCGGCGTTTTCGAAGTATAGCACATTGTTGTCGCTGTTCAGGAATTCGGTGACGTCAATAACGGCAGTGGTGCTGTCGTGGTTGAAGGCAACGATCGGGAATGCGGACACGATGGCCTGTACGTTATTATTGGTGATGGCGGTAGCCAGTTCGCTGGTAGAATCGGTTACATATTCTGTGTACGACAGCTGGCGCAGGAAGAGCTTATTCCCTGCGGCTCTTTCGAAGGCATAAACAGATTCACCGATCTGATCTCCTGCCAGTCCCCACATGCCGTTACGCATGTCTACAGAGGCTTTGGAGATACGGTTTACCGCCATGATCTCGCGCTTGAATAAGCTGAAAGGAATCTCAAAATAATATTTATCTTCTTTCTTATGCACGGTCAGAAAACCCTGTACGGAGGTGGTACCTTTGGTGATTACGTCTTCGTACTTTTTGAGCTTTACGGGTGCATCTTTCTTTGCAGAATCCGCGGCAGGTGCGGTTACCGGAGCTGCCGGCTTTTCATTGTCTTTTTTCTTACCCTGCGCAAAACTGCTGCTGCTGGTGCCGACCATTGCGCATGACAAGGCCAGTGCGAAAAATGAAATTTTTCGTTTTAACATGATTGTTGAATTAAAAAGTTGGAAAAACGGGGCCGCTAAAAACCTGGCGGCCCCGCCATAGTATTATCTTGGATTCTGAACTATTTCAGGATTTAAGCTGACATATTTCGATGCAATTGGAAATACGTATTTGTTGCTGTTAGGCTCCAATACGTAGGTCGTACCTAATAAAGTCCTGGTGACGGTTTTGGCAAATTGTGGTTCTCTGTTTAATCTTTTCTGATCAAACAAACGTATTCCTCTTCCCATCAGCTCTCTTCTTCTCTCTTCCAGCACTATTTTAAGGGCACTGGTGGCATCAGCGGCGGTAAGCGGCTGATAGTCTGCTGCGAGGAATCTTTTCTTTCTCAATGTATTCACGACGTCCATGGCAGCCTGCGGCTGATTGGTGCGTGCCAGTCCTTCTGCTTTTGTGAGCAATACTTCCGGTACATCGAGTCCGCAGAAGGCACCGTCTATGGTCAGACGGTACTTCCGGAAGGCTCTCCCTGAAAATGGAACGCTGAAATCTTTTCCATCTATGGTATATATTGACCAGCGCAGATCATTGGTGGCAAACAATGCCTGCAAATCTGCTGCCATCGGGTAAAATACCAGGTTCGACGAACCTATTACACGGAAGAGGTACATTTCCGGATTCGACATTTTATCCGGGAAACCGACACCATTCGGGTATGCTGCCAGATCTATCAGTTTATTGTTTCTTGCCAAAGCGCTATCTGCATACCTGGCTGCATCTGCATAATTGGCCATATACAGATTTTCGCGGGCCAGCAGCGCAAAAGCGGCGCCCTGACTGGCTTCTACAGTAGTACCTGCCATGCCCTGCAAATCAGGAACTGATTCCAGCAAATCTTTGGTGATCTGTTCATACACCTGTTTTACAGGTACACGCACCAGTGATACACCTTCTACGGCTGCACGCAAAACCAGTGGCACACCAGGATCGGTGGCGGCAGTAGCCGGATCATAATGCTTTGCATATACATTGACAAGGTCCATATAGGCCATGGCCCTGAACATCTTAGCCTTAGCCAGGATCAGGCGTTTCTGCTGGTCGGTACCGCCTATACTGGTCATCACCGCATCAACGATCTGGTTACATACATATACCTGCTTGTAAATGCGGTCCCAGTCGCCATCATTGGCATCATCGCCCACAATATAATCGGCCCAGATATAAGCCTGTTTCATTACATTGGTGATTCTCCCCTGCACACTTGCATCTGTTACATCAATATCGTCGCAGGCTGCCCACGGATAACTGAAGGTGGTAGTCATGTTATAGCTGCTGTTCAGCAATGCATCAAAGTCGGCCGTATTCTTCAAGGGACGCGTACCTGGCTGGTCTATCTCCACAAATTTCCTGCAACCGCTACCTGCCAGTAATAAAAGCGCTAATGCACTTGTATATATAGATTTCTTCATGATCAGTAATAATTAGAAGGTGAGATTCAGGTTCATGGTATAACTCGGGCGCGGACGCAGACTGGTATAAGATCCATCGAAAATATACTGCGGATCTACACCAACTTTATTCTTCTTCCATATCACGCCCAGGTTGCTCACCGTACCTCCCAGCGAAGCCGACTTCAGGAACCTCGTATGACGCAGCACTTCCGGCGTAAACTGGTAATTGAGCGACAGCTGCTGGAAGCGGATATTATCTCCCGGTATAAAATTGAAATCTGCCAGACGATAAAAATCTCTTGACTTAATATTCATATTAAACAAACCCGGGATATTGGTATTTTTTTCATCACCCGGTTTACGCCAGCGGTTGTCCAGTGCGGCGGCAGCACTTACATATCCGCCTGCTGAACCATTTGGTACACTCATGATATTGATAGGGTCGTACTTAATGACGTTGCCCAGGTAATACACAAACCGCGCTGTCAGCGTCAGTTGTTTATAACGTACACTCTGTGTCATACCGCCGGTAGTAGGCGGCATGCTGCGTCCCATCATTACAAAATCGTTGATGTTAAATACATAGGTAGATGTATTGTTTATCAATTCGCCTTTGGCGTTATATACCTGCGATTGTCCTTTATCATCGAGCCCGGCCCATTTGTAGGCAAATACACGGTCAATAGGATAACCAGTCAGCGTATTGATCGCATCCGGTGTATTCATCCCTTTGGTACCAAAGCGGTCATCTGTAACAAGGGTATTGGTATGGGAGATGTTGAAGTTGCCATTCCAGGTCCAGGTCTTACTCCTGAGGATATAACCGGAGATATTCAATTCTATACCATTACTCTTCATATCAGAAGTATTATAGGTATACGATGACCATCCCAGCGCAGGATTGATCGGGAAGGTACCGATGATATCAAAGGAGTATTTACGATATACATCCAGGGAGAAAGTCAGCCTGTTTCTCAACAGGGAAACATCAGCCCCCATATTCCATGTTCTGGTTGTTTCCCAGCGCAGGTCAGGGTTTCCGGGCACACCGATGGTACCATTAGGTAATCCGGTGATGGCATCAATTCCGGAATACTGGTAAATACTGATGGCATTACCGCCCGATGGCACTTTACCTCCTATACCGATGGAACTACGCAAGGATAAACCATCTATTACACGGAGATTTTTTGCAAATGGTTCCTGCATGATGTCCCACTTCGCACCGGTAGACCAGAACGGCCTTGCACGTTTTCTTCTTTCCAGTCCCAGCTGCGTATAGTCGTCGAAACGGAGGCTTCCACTCAAATGCAGCTTGCTTTTGAAGGAATAGTTCAGGTTGGAGAAATAAGATAGATAACGGGTTTGAGACCTGTTGATCACATTATCCCTGTAACCTATTGTTTGCGGATTCCCTTCCATATCTTTATAGGTAGTGGTAGGATTATATACTACACCAATGCTGGCTACTTCATCGTAACCCAGGTAGGTATTGGAATATCCCTGCACACTGCTTTGTCTGAACTCATTACCACCGAGGAAACTCAGCTGATGGTATTGGCCAAAACGTTTATTGACATTGAACTGCAGCCTAAGCGACCAGTCTTCACCTACGGTATTGGCGGTAAATAAAGAAGCGCCTTTAGGATAACCATAGGTCACTTTTTTAGAAACAGGATCGATATAGGTACCCCTGTTAATTTTCGAAACCATATCGATCGCTGTCTGGCGTTGCAGGTAATCTGTCATATTATTGGAGCGCTGCATCATACCGGAAGCCTCCAGGTTTAACCAACTGGTAACTTTCCCTTGCAGACGCGCATTGATACGGGTAGCATTTTTACGGTAGGTAGTATAACCTGCATCCAGCTGATCGAGTGCATTATATGTCCATGGCAGGTAACCAAGTTTTTTCAATGAGTCTGTCGTAGAACGGGTATAATACACATCTTTCTGCGCCCTGTTACCATTATCATCATACAACGACTCATAAGGCAGCAGTCCGTATTGTCCGGGCGAAATAGCCTGCAAAGCAATACCATTGACATTACTGGTAGAATAATTATGGTTGAGTCCTGTGGTCAGGTTCAGTTTATTATTGGCCATGCTGGTGGAGAAGGAAGCATTCACGAAGTACGACTCCGCACTGTTTCTCACAAACACTGGTTTATCTTTACTATAGTTACCGGAAACATAATAATTGCTGTTGCCGCTTCCTCCTGATACGGAGAAATTATATTGTTGTGTGCCGGCATTCTGCAGAAAATTATCTGCCAGTTCCTTCAGGTTACTTTTCCTTGCCAGTGCGGCAAGGCCGCTGCTCAGCTGATCAGCAGTGATTTTACCATTCTTCTGGTCAAACATCATTTGTATAGCCGGACTAACAGGGGAAGACTTCCAGCCAGCGGAGGGGTCCTGGTACCAGTTATAGCCAAAGAGTTCTTTTTCCAGGTCGATGTATTGTGCACTGTTCATAAAGTGACGATCGGCCAGATCTGCCGGAGGGGCAATACTCAGCGTAGAGGAAAATGTTGCCTGTACGAGTCCCGGCTTACCTTTCTTTGTTTCAATCACGATAACGCCATTGGCTGCACGGGAGCCCCAGATCGCTGATGCTGCCGCATCTTTCAGGAAAGTAATGCTTTCAATATCATTCGGGTTATAGGCACTGAGAATACCATTGTTGGAAACAGGAGACGTTCTGCTAAGACTTGTACCCGGATTGGCTACCAGTCCGCTTTCAATAGCCGGGAACCCGTCGATAACGATCAGTGGCTGTTCATAGCCGCCGTAGTTATTGGGCGTTCTGACCATGATCTTATTTGTTTTCAGGTCGAAAACCACGCCCGGCACCGTTCCTTCCAGGCGTTCCATAATATTCAGGGCAGGACTTTTCTCCAGGTCTCTGGCAGTAACAACAGCATACGAACCAGTGGTAACAGATTTATCTATCTTCTGATAACCAGTGCTGATGCTTACTCCTTCCAGTTCCATACGGGATACACGCATGGTAATACTTACATTCAGGTTGGCGTTTGTACCTACGGTAATACGCTGTGTAACGCGCTGAAAGCTCACATGCGATACTTCCAGTGTATACGTTCCCGGTATAACATTGTTGATAAAAAAGTAACCGGCTTCGTTGGTAGTAGCGGTAAGGCGCAGCGGCAACAACATCACGGAGGCATTGGCAATAGGCAGGCCCCGCTCATCTTTCAATGACCCGGTAACCGCCCGTGGCGCCACCGGCAGATTAAGCAGGCTCCTGGTTTTTGGACTGATGACGATGGTTTTGTCTTCGAAAGAATATTCCAGGTTTTCACCTTTCAATACTTCATTCATGACTGCTTCCAAAGGTTGTCCTTTGGCATCGAGGTTGATGGTTTTATCATCTGTAAAAACAGATTTATCATAAAACACACGGTACCCCGTTTGCTTTTTAATTTCGTTGAAAACCTTTTCTACTGTACCATTTTTGATGGAGTAGGTGATGGTCTGTGAATAAGTTTTAGCACTCAGCTGCAGACAGCCAATGATCAGGATAATGGTTGATAATCGCATAACACGTAGTGTTTGGACAAGTAACCGGCTCCGGCCCCGTTGGCATAGGGCAATAGCATTCCGGCTACAAAAAGCATTAAAATTCATACTTTTGTACTGGTTTGGTTGATTAGTAAATGATGTCCCGCTAAAGACGATTTTATTGATAACCTTACTGTAAACCGTTCTACCCCACGTAGAGCGGTTTTTTTCTGGCAGGCTGTCCCCTTACATAATGATTAATTTTCTGTCTTTCGTTAATCTGAAATTCACCTGTGCTTTTTCCAGGAGGTTCAATACCTGCTGCAGGCTTAAATTCCGTTGCATGCCACCGCCAAATTTGCGGACAGGCATTTTACCTTCATAGATGATTTCAACATCATACCATCTGGAAATCTCATTCAGGACATATGGCAGGTCCATGTCGTTAAAGTCGAAGTCGCCGTTTTTCCAGGCTACTACCTGGCTGGTATCGGCAGCCACCAGTTGCATAGTACCTTGTGAAACAGTAGCCTGCTGGCCTGGTTTAAGCAGTTGGCGCTGGCCGGCATTATTCACCAGTACACTTCCTTCCAGCAGTGTTATACGCGTAGTTGGTTCTTCTTTATAATTATGTATGTTAAAGGCAGTCCCTAAAACCTGTACCTGGCTGCTATCTGCCAGCTTTACACGAAATGGCTGCGCAGCCATTTTCGCCACTTCGAAGTATACTTCACCGCTAGCTTCCACAAGGCGCTCGTTGCCGCTGAATTCTGTCGGATATTTTAAAGAAGATGCAGCGTTCATCCATACTTTAGTTCCATCAGGCAGTACCAGCCTGAACTGGCGGCCACGGGGAGTTGTCATCTGGTTCCATGCCACTGTGGCGCCGCTGGCATTACCATCATATTTTATTTCTCCATTATCCAGGACTACTTTCTTTCCCTGCTGCATGGCAATAAGGCCGTTGCCGGCGCTGTCCAGCGTTACCTGTGAGCCATCAGCCAGGGTAAGTATGGCGCCTTGTTTTGCGGCAGCAACATCCATGGCGTATTGCATACCGGTATTTTTCGGCGGCACAGGTTCCCTGCTGCGGAATAAATAAGTACTGCCAACAATGGCCAGCAGTACCGCCGCTGCTGCAGCGTATTTCCAGCGGCCACGATGCATAGGCACCACTTTTACCGGAGCTGCTGTTTGCACGATCAGGGAATAGATATCCTGTGCCTTTGCCGCCGGCATGGCCATTTCCAGGTCGGCATGCAGCAAAGCCTCGTCTATCAGGTATTTCAGCGCAGTATCGTGTTCTGCCCGGGCGATCAGCTCAAACAGTTCTTCCTTCTCTGCCGCTGTATGTTTTTTCTGTAAATATTTATTAAACAGATATTCCAGTCTCTCCATGCGAAATCTTTAGGCATAGCAATATTTACATCCGCTACAATTAATGAGACTGCTCCAAAAAAACTTTGGGTCAGTAGTTTTCAAAATTTTTTTCCGGAATTTATAATGACAATCATTTCCCAGTAGATCAGACTATACAGATCATCTCCCTACGGGAAAAAATAACAGGGGACAGGAAGGATAACAACGCAGGGGTTAATGCAATCTTTGGAGAATCATAATGACGGCTACCACATCCAGTCGGGCAAGGCAATACACCCTGATGGCATACATGGCTTCGGCAAGATGCCTTTTAACGGTTTCCGGGGAAAGCGCCAGCTGTGCCGCCGCCTCTTCCCTTTTCAGGCCCTGTTCCTTGATCAGCCGGTATACTTCCCGCTGACGCGGGGAAAGCTGACTTACCGCCTGTTCCAGTATCTCCCGGTATTGTTTGTCCATGACAGCATAATCCGTCTGGCTGCTGTGCAGGAGATATTCTTCTACCCTTACCGCATCTTCCGCATTTCTTCTGACAGAAAGCTGCTTAAGCGTACTAAATACATGGTTACGGGTAGTCGTATAGAGATATGCCGTGAAATGTTCTATTTCCGGTAACATATCTTTCTTTAGCCAGATCTTTAAAAATACATCCAGCACAATTTCTTCGGCCAGCTGTTCGGACTCGGTCAGCTTCAATGCCAGACCGTATACACGGTCGCGGTAATGATCAAATAACTGCCCGAATGCCGCTTCGTCGCTCCTGGAAATACGCGCCAGGATATCCCTTTCCTCTTGTATAGCGTTTAATGCAGGCACCGCACTTATTTTGGGCTAAAAATAATAAATGGATATGAAAATGTTTAGTGCACCGGTCTTAAATGAAAAATCCGTCTCTACAGGTAGAGACGGATTTTTTCGTTTGTTTATACTCAGACTCGCATTCAATCTACTTTACCAGCGAATTCAGATATACTTCCAGGTTAGTATAATCTTTGTCCAGCTGATGGCCATTATTATCCGCCACATTGGGATTCAGGCCATGTGCTTTCTCCCATTCGTCCGGGATGCCATCACTGTCCGCATCTTTAGGTGCAGGGAGTGATTTCAGTTCAGGCCATCCGCCAACATCCGTCTGGCTGTCAATAATGCCATTGTTATTTTTTCCGGAAGATGATTTTCCGCTCCGTACTTCCGCGATGATGCGCGTGTCCTGTGCATCGCGGTACATGCTGGCGCCGGCGCCTTTCAGCACCGCCTCATAGGCAGTAACAGCATCGGTGGTATTCACGGCTTCCACGTCAAAGGCTGTTGCCACGATGGCCGCCTGCGGGTCTTTACACTGCACACCCTGGCTGTTGTTGGCGGTTACACGGCTGTCGCCGGCCATGAAATTACCATTTACATAAAACTGACCATAAGGTTCAGAAGGATTGATGATCCTGCTGCGAACACCCGATTTGGTAGCGGGTCCTGGCTTATAGTAGTTATTTACCATATTGTATTTACCGTTCTCGCCGCCATAAGCGCTGTTGAAGCCCCAGTTATAAATTACATTATTTCTGAAGTCGACCAGTTCATCAGCGGTATTCTGCGTAGTGGAAGAACCGCTGAAACGCGGGTTACGGCTATTATTGCTGGCCAGCAGGTTATGATGGAAGGAGGCTTTTTGTCCGCCCCAGATACCACCGTAGCCATGAGCGCCTTTGGTATGGAAAGATTCATTCAGCGCTTCATAAATGAGGCACCATTGCATGGTAAAATTGCTGTTATAATAGAAAGATGCACATTCATCGATGGCCCAGCTTACAGAGCAATGATCGATCAGCACTTTGTTATGGCGGCGGCCACCCAGCGCATCAGCTTCATGCTTCGATAAATCGCCCAGACGGAAACGCATATACCGGATAATTACATTATCTGCCTGCACATCTGTCTGGTAATTGCTTACGCAGATACCAGCGCCGGGAGCGGATTGACCGGCAAGCGTCAGATCTCCTTCCCTTATGTTTAAGGGAGATTTCAGCGCTACTGTTCCGGAAACGGTAAACACTACCGTACGCGGGCCTTTTGCTTCAATGGCGCTGCGTAAACTGCCAGGGCCGCTGTCGTCCAGGTTGGTTACCTGCAATACACGGCCACCACGGCCGCCGGAGGTATATTTGCCATATCCTTCGGCTCCGGGAAAGGCCTGCTGCTGCGCTTCGGCGGCAACAGCCAGCAGACACCCCGTTATCATCATATGCCAGAAAAAAGATTGTCTCATCTTATTATAAATACCTGATTAATGTCTTGCTGCTATTTTCTCCAGCGCGGATCTCCTGATGTGCTCCTACCTGCAAAAATGGCGTCTTTGATCAGGAAGTTACCTTTTGCCGGGTCTGTAAACACAGCGGTAGATAATCCGCTATACGCAATCACACCCGGAATCGCTGCACTACTGGTCACATAATCCCCTAATGAATAGGTATTGGAAGCTGATATACTGGTACCTGTTCCTGCCCTGTAACCTAACACGGTTACATTACCTGAGCTACTACCTCCCACTCCCATCAGCACATTGGTCAGCTTAATACCATTTGTTACATTGGCAGCAGCATAGTCGACCAGGTAAGCCTTACTTCCTCCCAGTGGCGCCTCATTGAATGTACAGTCGCTGATCACTACTGAATTACTCAGCAAACCACCTACTACCACTTTCTGCGCTTTATAAATGGTGCTGTTGGTGATGCTTACGTTCAGGAAAGCTGCCGAGGCATTACCATTCACCACACCATAATCCGCAATACTATCGATGATACAGTTATTAAAGCTGGTGTTATTGACAGTAGTACCTACCGTGCTCGACTTCAGCCTCACCACACCACGCATGATCTCTATCTTACATGCTTCAAAGCTCAGCTTATTCAAAGTGGCCGCCTTGTCTGCATTAAGCAGGTAAGAAGCTCCATAAGAAGCACCCTTGAGGTACAGATCTTTGAATACAATACTATCGATACTTGTACCTGCAACAAAGTTCAGGTTGGAAGTGAAGTTGATGGTAGGTAAGGTGGTATTGAAACTGTTTTCGGCAATGATCGTCAAAGACTTACCTATGGCCAGTTCCGCAGCAACATTATAGCTCTCTCCCCGTTTCAGGATGATGGTGCTGCCCGCAGGAACAGTCGGAATAGTATCTGTTAATACACCTGGTCTGCCGGTAAAGCCTGTCAGGTCTATACGGAGGTTATTGAATGGCACCCTGTTTTTCGTGGTGAAGGTCAGGATACCTTTACTTTTGTTGTTATTATCATATACTTCCACTGTATAGGTAGAAGAAGGCACCAGTGTGTTGACCACTTTCTGGTTGGCGGTATTATCACTTGCATCGATGGTAGCGATGATATCGGTAGCACCTTTTGCGCTGAATACCAGCTTCACCATATTGGCGCCGCCTTTCCATTTGATAATAGCGGCCGTATCGATAACATCAGTAGAACCGATTGTCAGCAGCCATTGTTCACCGGTAATACTGAAGGCGCCACTTCTGAGCCAGTAGGAATTTTTCGTACTGTCGGCACCGTTAGTGCGCACACGTACATAGTATTTCGTTCTTACAGCCAGGTTATCATCTGTGATGGTGATACCACTGGTATCTGTTGTAAACGATTTCTCGAAAGAGCCGAAGGTAGAGTCTTTGGAGAGCTGCACGGTATAGGTAGCCTTGGTGGTATTGATGGCTGCCTTCCAGGTGATGAATGCGGAAGTTTCGCCGCTGGTTACTTTGATGTCGCCGCTGGGCATGAACATACGGGAGAGGTTCATGACGTCTTTATCACGGTTACAGGCCACCAGTCCCAGGAGACCGCAAAGCAGTATGCCGATTGTATATTGATATATTTTGTTACTCATGATTAAACAGTTTATCAGTAACCGTAATTCTGCGCGAGTTTAGCGTTGGTATTCAACACCGCAGTAGGAATAGGGAACAGTTCTTTTTTGTTGGCTTCGAAATAATACACGTAACCTTTTCTGTCGTTGGTCAGGTAATCTTCCGTTACCGCGAAGCGCCATGCTTTTGAAGTATAGCCGGTAGGTGCCGAGCTGGTACCCAGTCCTGGCTGAAACAGGGTTTGCGATACAACCCCACCATAGGTATCCAGTGTAGCCACTTCCTGTACAGAAGCAACCAGGTTGTAATTGGCAGGTTTCGTATATACGTACAGCGGCAGATTGGCGTAGCGGCCTTCTCCTACCATAAAGGAGCGTAGCTTGGCTTTCGTTTCTGCAAACTTCGTGGCGATCAGGTTCCAGCGTATCAGGTCATACTTGCGGATACCTTCTCCTCCAAACTCCAGCAAACGTTCCTGTACCAGTGCTTTAAAGAATCCATCCTTATCAGCCGGCATGGCAGGTATCCTGCTTTCATAGCCCACAAAGGCTCGTTTCTGAACGCGCAGCAGGGCATCCTGTGCAGCGGCAGAAGGGCCGTTGTTGATTTCATTGTCTGCCTCTGCATACATCAGCAGCACATCAGAAAAACGCAGGATAGGCCAGTGGATAGCCAGGTTCTGTGAAGTACCGGTGATGCTTGTCCAGGAGCGTCTGAACTTACCATCTGTCATGGTGGTGGCGGTGTTCATGATCTTCTGGCTATTGGCGTCAATCTCAAAACAGTTGATGGTAACATCTCTTCTGCAATCTCCTATAGAATCAAATTCATAGAAGTAGGTAGGGAGCGCATTGATACCGCCACCACCTGAACCAAAACGGGAAGAGGCGTTGTGACGCAAGCCATTGTAGTAGCCCAGCTTACTGTCGGTGCTGGCGTTACCGCCATAGGCGCCCACTTCGAAGATCAGCTCATGCGCGTCGTCCATACGGGTAGCCGTATGCATTGTTTTGAATATATTTTCGTATACGGGATTCAGTGTATGTTGCTCAGGATGGTCCATGATATCCTTACACTCATCCATGGCAATCTGATAGTATTTTTTGTAATCATCTCTACGCTCCATCATATGCGTGGCTGTACGCAGGGAGTAACCTCCACGGGCCAGCGCAATTCTCGCACGCAGACCTTTCACGGCGCCTTTCGTCAGGCGTACGTTCTGGTCCGGCGATTCCGTACGCCATGGCACCATGGTTTCGGCTACTGCCAGGTCGGCGATGATACGATCCAGGATAGTATCCTTATCCATTCTTGTCTGGTACAAATCTACCTGATCAGCGGCAGGAACAAACTGCAATGGTAAATCTCCCCAGTTGCGCACCGCTTCAAAATAAAACTGTGCCCTTAACGTCAACGCCTCTCCGTAATAACGGCGCATCGATGCTTTATCTGCCTCCGTGCCGCTGGTATATTTCGCGGAGAGCGGGATATATTTTATGCAGACATTGGCACGTTCAATACCACTGAACAGCTGATTGAAAGGGTTTATCAGGTCGCTGTTGCCCGGACTCGCGCCATAACAGCTGATACCTCGGCGGTCGTCTGCACTGTAGTCGCCGGAAGTCCTGAAATCATCGCCAGACTGCGGGAAGAGGCAGGAGATACGGTTACCATAACCGTTGTCGCCGATCAGCATGGCATACACACCTACCACTGCTGAGTTGGTATTGGATACACTGCTAAATACCTCACCCTGTGAGATGTTGGAGGGTGAGTTGACAGTGAGATATTTTTTGCAGGCCGGGGCACTCAGGATACCGGCAGCCAGCAGGATTGTATATAAAGAGTTTTTACGCATGTTGGTCGTGATTAGTTCTTAAAAGGAAGCATTGATACCTGCCAGCATAAAGCGGCTACGCGGATACGCGGCATAGTCTACACCCGGAGTCAGCGGGTTGCTGCGTCTGGTATTGGCCTCTGGGTCATAACCACTGTATTTGGTGAATGTATAGAGATTGTTAACGGTAGCGTATACACGTAAACGGCTAAATACGTGTGTGCGTTTCAGTAATTTATCAGGGAGAGAATAACCCAGGGTTACGTTGCTGATACGCAGGAAAGAACCGTCTTCAATGGCGAAGCTGTGCAGGAAGTAGTTACCGCCTGGCGCCGTCCAGTATTTGGTGTCTTTGTTCAAGGCTGTCAATGCCGCCGGATCTGTCACCTTGGCTCCATTTTCATCATACCATTTCCAGGAATCTTTCATCATGGCCAGCATGTTATTGTCTTTATAGAGGTACTGGGTAGTGAACTCGATCTTATTGGCATTATATACTTTGTTGCCATAGCTGAAGTTCATGAAGATGCTCATATCAAACCCTTTGTAGCTGAACTGCTGATTGATACCACCATAGAACTTAGGCTGTGCATTTCCCAGCACTTTTCTGTCGTTCAGGCCGATGGTCATGTTTTTATCGTCTGTCAGCTTTTTCAGTTTCAGGTCACCAGGCTGGGGATCTTTATTACCTAAAGCCACCGCACCATCATTCGGTACATCAGATTTCAGTACATACTTACCAGTGCCGGCATTATAATCGAAGTCATTCACGGTGTAGTAACCATCGGTAACATAGCCATAGAACTGACCAATAGGTTGTCCCACTTCGGCCATAAAGTCGTTCAGACTGTTTACCCATCCGGAAGCCACCTGGTAGGATTTCAGCGGATTACCGGAAGCATCTGTACCTAAGCTGATAATCTTGTTCTGATTGGTAGCCACGTTAAAGGAGACATTCCAGTTAAATGCCTTTTTCGCAATTACCTGTGCATTGATCTGTACTTCCACACCGGTATTCTGTGTTTTACCTACGTTCTGTATCTGCGAAGTATAACCGTTGGTAGGTGGTATCTGTACGCTTAACAACAGGTCGCGGGTATTATTTTTATAGAAGTCCACCGTTGCGTTAATCCTGCTATTCAGGAAACTTACATCCAGGCCTAAGTTACGGGCCACGGTAGTTTCCCATTTCAGGCCAGGGTTGGCTAAGGAATTAGGTGCAACACCCGGCGTTACCGCCGATTCAAATGCATAGCTGGAAGTATTGGTAACATATACCGTACGGAACATATCATTATCGATACGGTTATTACCAGAAGTACCCAGACTCGCACGGATTTTCAGGTCAGACAACCAGGAGATATTGGCAGCTTTAAAGAAGTTCTCTTCTGCAATTCTCCAGGCAGCAGCGGCAGAGGGGAAGAAGGCAAAACCATTTTCGTAATTGAATTTGGAAGAGCCATCGTAGCGGCTGGTCAGCGTCAGCATGTACCTGCTGTCGTAAGAGTAGTTTGCTCTTGCGAAGAAGGAAGCCAGTGTCGACTTAGCCTGTGAAGTAGTTGGAGGGTCCTGTATCTGGCCGGATGGTGGCGTGGCTTTCTGAATACCAGCAAAGGCCTGTTCCGGCGTAAGATCTACCGGCATCCATTTCACGGTGCTGTTGAAAGTCTGCGCGTTGGTCTGGTAGATTTCCTGTCCTGCGAGGAGGTTCACATTATGTTTTCCTCCGAAAGTATTTCTATAGTTCAGTGTATTGGAATTGGTCAGTGTCATGGTTTCACCGGTGGTGATGTTGATTACCGGCATATTCGCATTGGAGCGGGCCACGCTGGTAACGGCGCCATTATAGGTATTGGCACGGGCGTTGTTCACCGTGATACCGGCAACACTTTTAAATGTCAGCTTGGGCGTGATATCATAGCTGGCATAACCACTGAAGTTACCATCATTGCGGTAATCATATTTCAACTCGTTATTTGCCAGCAGCACGGGGCTGGTGAGGTTGGTGAGATTAGCATATTCAGGATCGAATACATCCACCACATCCTGGTCACCAGGTGCAACAAATGGTTTGTAACGAACGGAGTTACGGAGTCGGTTGGTACCCTGAGAGCCGGTAGCGGAAGTACCTACCCCATCGATACGCCCACGGCCATAACGTGCGGTGATACCCACTTTCAGCTTGTCGGATGCATTGTGGTCAAACTTGAATGCAGCCATCGTACGACGGTAGCCTGAATTCAGCATGATACCATCTTCCTTTACATTATTGAGAGTAAGGTTGAAGCTGGAATTTTTATTACCACCGGTAACGGATACGTTGTTGGTAAGATTCTGAGCATCGCGGCCAAATACTTCATTCTGCCAGTCGGTGAAAGGCATGGATTTATAGATATCGAGGTCCTGCCAGCGGCCGTACTTATCACGGAAAGCAGTGGCAGTGGCATCATCTGTATTGTAGTTATATACTTTGTACTGGTATTTCACATAGTCGTAAGGATGCAGCACATCCAGTTTATTCACGATGTTACGGTTACCGAAGTAGCCATCGTAGCTCACGCGTGTTTTCATGTCTTTACCACCTTTGGTGGTGATGATCACAACGCCGTTGGCGCCGCGTGCACCGTAGATAGCTGTGGACGCAGCATCCTTGAGTACGTCGATGCTCTGGATTTCCTGCGGCGATAATAAGGACAGCGCATTTTCCACCTGGATACCATCCACGATATAGAGCGGGGAGTTATCCTGTGTGATAGATCCGCCGCCGCGTACACGTACGAGGATTTCTGCGCCCGGGCGACCTTCCGTGGTCGTTACCTGCACACCGGCGAGGCGGCCGGCAAGTGCTTCTGCCACTGTATTTGCGGGGATATCCTTCAGTTCCTTAGCGGCGTTGATACTGGATGCAGCTCCTGTAAACTCGCCACGGGTAACCGTTCCGTAACCTACCACTACCACTTCGTTCATGTTGTTGTTGGTAGGTTCCAGGGTAACCGTAATGTTCTGTCCCGGTTTTACAGGGATTACTTTTGTGGTATAACCGATGTAGGAGAACTGTAATTCGGCGCCTTTATCATCAGGCAGGTTAATGACAAAGCGGCCATTCACATCAGTGTTTACACCTGTGGAAGTATTTTTTATCCTGACAGTAACACCAGGCAAGGCATCGCCTGCATCTTTGTTTGTGACGGAACCCTTTACCTGCCGGGATTGGGCAAAACCAGTCACACTACCATACAGTATGGCAATTAAAAGAAGAATTCTTTTCATAAGTGGAAATAAAAAGTTTAATGTCCTATGAGAACTTTCTGTCTGTAAGATTTTAGGTTGATAGAATCAGCTTTTCAGCTGTTTTGAATATACTCTTAGTTCGCTAACGTGCTTTAGTTGGTGTCTATTATGCTAAAGAGCAGGTTTGTGCTTCTGTAAACAAGTTTACTCCCTAATTTTAACACGTCCAACAGTTTGAGGGGATTTATTTACGCAATCGTTCCCAGAAAAGTAATTTGAGGCATATGGATTTCCGCCGCCTGCCCCTTCTCTCCGGAAAGCACTTGCTGGTGTATTCCGGGATTCTACGCTTCGCCTGTGGCGAGGCGTAGAATCCCTTTTCTGTAGATGCCGCAGGCATCTACAGAAAAGGGCACTATAACAAAACATCATCTTTATAAAGAAGGTCTCAGCGTGAGATAGAACGGTACTTCAATCTTATCCGTTGTTTTTTCAAGAATCTGTCTTGCCGCCATTTCTCCCATAAAAACAAAATCGGTAGAGATGGTAGTAAGTCCGTTGAGGATAAATTTTTTCAGTGGAGTTTCATTATAGGAGATGATACCAACATCTTTTCCTATGGAGAGATGTAGGTCATTTATTTTTTCTATCAGGGATACCAGGTCACTTTCCCTGATATTGATAAACACATCTCCTTTATTAATTATTTCTGACTCGATATGCTCTACAATTTTACCATTAAAGCCATTATCGCGGCAAAATTCCGTGAATCCTGTAATAATCTCTTCCGGGTAATAACTGTTTTCGGGGAAGATGATTTTCAGGGTCTGATAATGGAGTAGTCTTTCTTTTGCCTGTAGCAGGGCGCTGACGATATCCTGCTGAAAGTTTTCATAGATGGCGCTGAAGTTGCCGTTAACGCGGCTGAGATTTTTATCCAGCAGCACCAGTTTTTCTTTCGGGAGGGTGTTGATCACGTCGTCTACATGGTCCCAGCGTTCGCGGAAATGCGGGAGGATGACAATGTGCGTATAGTCGTCCAGGTTTTGGGAGAGCAGCTTACGGAAGAGGCTGAAATCGCTGTTATAAACGTAGAAGTCTATGCTGGCGCTATCTCCTAATCTGGCGGCAAAGGAATCGTAGATAATCTTTTTATGCTCACTTAATTTATTGAATAGCAGGAGGATTTTAAATCGTTGTCCGAGGTTGGTATGTTTAATAAAGTAACCTTTTCCTGGTACGGAGGCCAGGATACCGATGCTTTTCAGGTGTTTATAGGCTTTTTCCACCGTATCGCGGGCCACGTCGAAGGCGGCACTGACTTCATTAATGGAGGGCATTACATCATCCTGTTGCAGTTTTCCGTCTGCAATCGCTTTGATGATAGCATTGGCCAGCTGGAAATATTTTGGTGTGGCAGAAAAATCATCAATATATAAATACTTGAATACCGGATGTTGTCTAATCACCTTGGCTGTTGAATTATGTCTGCAAAAAAACAAGATACAGAAAATCTTCCAGTTGGGAGCATGACAGTGCATGACAGTTAGCCGGAAGGCTTGCGGTACTTTTGGTAGTATTAAGCTAACAACTTTAGCAACATTCCACTTATGCAAGCAATATTAGGCGTCTTATTTCACTTTATAGGAGGGTTCGCCAGCGGTAGTTTTTACATTCCTTACAAAAAAGTAAAAGGATGGAGCTGGGAAAGCTACTGGATTACCGGAGGAATATTTTCCTGGCTGATCATCCCTCTTTTTGCAGCCTGGCTGACTGTGCCATCGTTTATGAGTATCATTTCGCATACTTCCTTACTGACATTGTTCTGGACTTATATCCTGGGTGTTTTGTGGGGAATAGGCGGATTAACGTTCGGGTTATCTATGCGTTACCTGGGCATGTCTTTAGGTATGGCAGTAGCGTTGGGATTCTGTTCCGCCTTCGGTGCTTTGATCCCACCGGTATATCGTGAATTTTTTGGTGACGGCGGCGCCACCTTTTCAAATATGTTGCAGCACGGCAGCGGCCATTTTGTATTGCTGGGCGTTACTGTCTGCTTAGTGGGTATAGCGATTTGTGGCAGGGCAGGTATGTATAAAGAGAAAGATTTACCGGCAGCACAGCAGCAGGAGTCTATCCGTGAGTTTGACCTGAAGAAAGGGCTGACCGTAGCGATTATCTCCGGTATACTCAGCGCCTGTATGAGTTTCGCCATAGCAGCCGGTGAGCCGATGGCCCGCGAAGCAGTCGCCAACCAGGCCAATCCGCTATTCAGGAACAACGTCATTTTTGTAGTTATAATGTTAGGCGGACTGACCACCAACTTCGTATGGTGTATGATCCTCAACTCACGTAACAGGAGCTTTGGAGATTATGTCAACCGCAAAACACCACTGGTAAGCAATTACCTGTTTGCCGCCATCGCAGGCACGACCTGGTTTCTACAGTTCTTCTTCTATGGTATGGGAGAAAGTAAACTGGATAATGCGCCCAGCTCCTGGATACTGCATATGGCCTTTATCATCCTGATTTCCAGTATGTGGGGCTTTGCATTGAAAGAATGGAAAGGTGTCAGCAAAAGAACATTACGTACCATCCTGCTGGGTATCACCGTCATCATTATCTCTGTAATGCTGGTAGGGTATGGCAATTCATTAAATAATTGATTTTCAGATAAATGTCCAATATGTCCTTTAACAACGATACAGTAACACCTTTTAAATATGTAAGCTATCTCTGGGACCACGAAAAAGCAGCGTCCCTGGAAGGTGATGAAGTAGCCTTGCTTATCTATCGCTCCAATCTGCTCGGAGCTGATCTCCGGCTGACCAACTACGGCGGTGGCAACACCTCCTGCAAAACAACCAGTCCTGACCCGCTCACCGGTGAAGACACGACCGTGATGTATGTAAAAGGTTCCGGCGGGGACCTTGGCACCCTGAAACGCAGCGGCCTGGCAGGATTGTACCTCAACAAACTACATCAGCTTAAAACACGCTATAAAGGGATATCTCAGGAAGATGATATGGTGGAACTGGTGAACCATTGCATTTATGACCTGCAATCCAAAGCACCCAGTATCGATACCACCCTGCATGCTTTCCTTCCCTTCAAACATATAGATCATCTTCACCCGGATGCAGTGATAGCCATCGCGGCATCCAAAGATGGAAAAAAGATTACTGAAACCCTGTTTGACGGCACCATCGGATGGGTTGACTGGCAGCGCCCCGGCTTTGATCTCGGCCTTAAATTAAGTCAGTGCCTGGAAGAAAATCCAGGTATAAGAGGCATTATCCTGGGATCGCATGGCCTGTTTACCTGGGGCGACACCTCCTACGACAGCTACCTCAACACCCTGGAGGTGATCGAACGCAGCGCCGCTTATGTAGCAGAAAAAATCAATGCCCTCCCTGCTCCATTCGGCGGACAGCGTACCACCCCGCTAGCCCCTGCAGAACGGCTACGCCAGGCAGCTGCAATAGCACCCATCCTGAGAGGCTACTGTTCCGGATACACGAAAATGATCGGGCACTTCACAGACGATCACCGTGTACTGGAATTTGTTAACTCCAAAGATATCGACACGTTAGCCCCAATGGGAACAAGTTGCCCGGACCATTTCCTGCGGACAAAAATTAGTCCGCTGGTACTCCGCCTTGCTCCAGACGAAAACCTCCGCGATTCAACTGCACTGAATGCAAAACTGGCACCACAGTTCGAAGCCTACCGTAACATGTATACGGCATACTATCAACAGTGCGCCAGAGACAACAGTCCGGCAATGCGTGACCCTAACCCCGTCGTAATTCTCTACCCGGGAGTAGGTATGTTCACCTTTGCCAAAGACAAACAAACGGCGAGAGTAGCGGCAGAATTCTATATCAACGCTATTAACGTGATGCGAGGGGCTGAGGCCATTTCTACTTATGTCGCCCTCCCCAGGCAGGAAGCTTTCGACATCGAATACTGGTTACTCGAAGAAGCTAAGCTCCAACGAATGCCTAAACCTAAACCACTATCCGGACGCATCGCCATCATCACCGGCAGTGCGGGTGGTATAGGCAAAGCCATCGCGCAAAAATTCGCAGCTGAAGGAGCTGCCGTTATTATCTCCGATAATGATACCAACAGACTCGAAACCGCTAAAACCTCTTTTGAAACCCTCTTCGGAAAAGACGCCTTCATCGCTGGCGTCCTGGATGTTACCGACAACAACAGCATCCGGGAAATCTTTGAGGCCGCAGCCCTCCACTTCGGAGGTGCCGACATTATCGTCAACTGCGCCGGCCTCTCCATATCCAAACCCCTTGAAGACCATACCGAACAGGACTGGGACCTGCTCTACGATGTACTCGTAAAAGGCCAGTTCCTGATGACTCAGCACGGAATACAAATAATGCGGAAACAAAATACCGGCGGCGACATCATCAATATCGTCAGCAAAAACGCCCTGGTATCAGGTCCAAACAACGCTGCATATGGGTCAGCAAAGGCGGCTCAGCTACACCTCAGCCGACTCAATGCAGCGGAACTGGGCAAAGATCGTATACGCGTCAACGTGGTAAACCCCGATGCCGTTATATCCGATTCCAAAATATGGGAAGGTGCATGGGCCGAAGGCAGAGCCAAAGCCTATGGTATCAAAGTGGAAGAACTACCCGCCTACTACGCCGGCAGAACACTCCTCAATGAAATCATACTCCCCGAAGATATCGCCAACGCATGCTTCGTATTCGTAGGCGGAATGCTCAGTAAATCAACAGGTAACGTACTCAATGTAGACGGCGGCATCGCCAACGCATTCGTACGGTAATACCTGTAATCCATCCTGATAAAACTATTTCGGCATCACAGCCCGCTGTGATGCCGATAATATCATTAAAAAGCAGTATTTTATATAGTCAAAACCGCCCGTTATGCACTTAGAAAAATACCAGATAGCCGCATTCAACGAACCATTGCTGGACCTTCACCAGAAAGGTTTTAATTATATCGCTTCTACCATTCCCAACACCGAGGCCATCATCGAAAAACTGCGCGCCTTCCAGATCGCCATACCCTCCTGGGCACTCGGCGCCGGCGGTACCAGGTTCGCCAGATTCGGCATCGGCGGTGAACCACGTAACCTGGAAGAAAAAATTATGGACGTCGGTCTGCTCCATGCACTCAACAGATCTTCCGGCGCCATTTCACTGCATATCCCCTGGGATATCCCCACCAACCCTGCACACCTTAAAGCGGTGGCAGCACAACTGGGTATCACCTTCGATGCAATGAATTCCAATACCTTCCAGGACCAGCCTGGACAAGCACACAGCTACAAATTCGGCTCCCTGCAACATGTAGAAGCCCATACAAGAAATCAAGCCATTGATCATAATATTGAAGTAATTAACTACGGTATCGAATTAGGCTCCCAATCCCTCAGTGTCTGGCTCGCGGACGGCTCCTGCTTTCCCGGCCAGCTGAATTTCAGGAAGGCCTTTCAGCATACGCTGGCTGGCCTTCAGGAAATTTATAAAGCACTCCCGGAAAACTGGAAAATGTTCGTCGAATACAAAGCCTTCGAACCAAACTTCTATTCCACCACCGTCGGCGACTGGGGCCAATCACTCCTCTACGCCAACAAACTAGGCCCTAAAGCCTATACACTCGTTGACCTCGGACACCACCTCCCCAACGCCAACATCGAACAGATCGTTTCACTCCTGCTCATGGAAGGCAAACTCGGCGGATTCCACTTCAACGACTCCAAATACGGCGACGATGACCTTACCGTAGGCAGCATCAAACCCTACCAGCTTTTTCTTATCTTCAATGAACTGATAGACGGTATGGACGCTAACGGTATGGAGCACGCCACCGATCTCGGATGGATGATAGATGCCTCCCATAACGTAAAAGATCCCCTGGAAGACCTCCTCCAATCCGTGGAGGCCATCATGATCGCTTACGCACAGGCATTGCTCATCGATCGTAAACAACTGGCTGAAGCACAAAAAATGAATGACGTAGTACGCGCACAGGAAATGCTGCAGCAGGCCTTCAGAACAGACGTCAGACCACTCGTAGCCGAAGCAAGGCTGAGAGACGGCGGCGCCCTGAAACCACTCGCCAGCTACCGCGCAGCCGAAATAAGGAAAAATCTTATCAGCGAAAGAGGCAGCGTATCTGTCGCTACAGGATTGTAGGGCTGATTTGCTTGCTTTCAGCCATCTGTGTTGTTGCCCCCAACTTACTTTTTTATCAACCAAATGGCTAATTACGCTGGATGTATCATGAACCCAACACCAGTCATAGTAATATTCGACGTTGGAAAAACCAACAAAAAACTGTTCATCTTTGATGAACAATATCGCATTCTCTTTGAAAGGACTGCTAAATTCAACGAGATCACCGATGAAGATGGCGATCCCTGCGAAAACCTGGAAAGTCTTCGCCTTTCTGTTTTCGACTCGCTCCGCGAAGTGTTCAGAAAGAAAAACCTGGCCGTTAAAGCTATCAATTTCTCTACCTATGGCGCCAGCTTTGTCTATATCGACAATGATGGTCATCCATTAACGCCCCTTTATAACTATCTGAAACCATATCCTCCTGAACTACAGGAACAATTCTACCATCAGTATGGTGGCACCGGATCGTTTCCGCTACAAGCCGCGTCTCCGGTGCTGGGTAGTCTCAACTCAGGTATGCAACTTTACCGGCTGAAATACCAGCACCCCGAGATTTTCGCTGCAACCAGACACGCGCTGCACCTGCCACAGTACATGAGCTACCTGCTCACCGGCATCCCCTGCAGCGATATCACCAGCATTGGTTGCCATACCAACCTGTGGGATTTTACCAAACAACAGTACCATCAGTGGGTACATCAGGAAGGCATATACGAAAAACTGGCGCCTGTCATGAATGCCGCCGAAGTGTTACCACCGCTGTTTCCGGGTAGCAGCTACCATATAGGCGCCGGCCTGCACGATAGCTCCGCCGCGCTGATCCCTTACCTGGTATGCTTCCACGAGCCGTTTATATTGTTAAGTACCGGCACCTGGTGCATCAGCCTCAATCCCTTTAACAATACACCGCTGACCATCGAAGAACTGCAGCAGGACTGCCTCTGCTATCTTACCTATCAGGGCAATCCCATCAAGGCTTCCCGGTTGTTTGCCGGTTATGAACATGAACAGCAGATAAAAAGAATTGCCGCACATTTCGGCCAGGGAGCTGTAAAATACAGGCATATGGACTTTGATCCTACCCTGCCTTTACTACCTGCCGGCAACTTCTCCCAGCGCGACCTGCACCTTTTTGCCAATGACGCCACTGCCTATCACCAGCTCATCTATGACCTGGCAACACAACAATATAAATCTACCCAACTGGTCATGAACGATAACCAGGTGCGCAGAATCTTTGTAGATGGCGGATTCAGTAAAAATCAGGTGTATATGAACCTGCTGGCGCTGTTGTTTGAAGGAATAGAAGTTTATGCCGCTTCTATGGCCCAGGCCACAGCAATGGGTGCTGCCATGGCCATTCATAAATCGTGGAACAGCAAGCCTGTACCTAATGGGATTATAGAATTGAAATACTATGCCTCGCCTACCAATCAAATGGCATTACGCAGCTGAAAAAAATTACATCCCAGGTAGCTGACTCGCCATCATGGCGCGTTTATAATTCTTTTTGTCTATTCTGTAATAGAAAGCTCCTTTCTTGGAATTGAGTTTATCCTTGTCCGTTAGTTTCACCAGCAAGGCGGTAGACAACAGTTTACGGCTGAAATTACCTTTGTCGAACTGCTGATCGAATACCGATTCGTAGAGGCATTGCAGTTGGGTCAACGTAAAGCGCACCGGCATGAGCTCCAGCAGAATAGGCTGCAGGGTAGCCTTATAACGTAAGAGGTCTTTCGCTTTGTTTACCATCGTCTGATGGTCGAAGATCAGCTCCGGATGCTGGTTCAGCGGGAACCATTCTGCATGGAAATCGTCGTGGATCTGTGCTTTATACTTTTTGATATCAATTAAAGCGGTAAAGGCAACGGACACCGTGCGTTCTACCGTATCGCGGTTGGGGTCACTGAAAATATGCAACTGCTCCATATAAACCCCATCGAGTCCGCTGAGGGCTTTTAGCTGGCGCGCCGCCGCATCTTCGGCGCTTTCATTTGCCTGCACAAAGCCCCCCAGCAGGCTCCACTGGCCTTTGAAAGGTTCAAAGCCACGTTTAATTAACAGTACTTTTAATTCCTGTCCGTCAAAACCAAATATGATACAATCAACTGCAAGCAGTATCCTTGTTTGCTGCGAATATTTCTTCATGCAATAAAGTTATAGTATTTATCCCCGATAACGTGTTACCGTAAAGTTAGTACTACTACGTGGAAGAAAGGAATTTTTGTCTGTAAATAGCTGTATTTTATTACGCTGGTATATGCGCCACCGGTAGATATCCCCGGGCGGCAGATGAGCTGGTACTGCATTATTTCACCGGTGAAGGTGTATGACCCGGCCAATGCCTATACTTTTCAAGTGCAGACAGCCCAATATTTGTGGATTGCACCCATCGAAACTCATTTATAACGCGGAATATTAAAATGCAATTACTTCATCCAGGACAAAGCCCTGACTCCTCAAACATGTTATTTAAATGTCAAGATAACAATTATTTTAAAAATTCTGCAAGATTTATCTTTCCTTAAAACCAATTGCGTTATAAATAATTTTATCTGTGGTCGTCAGGCAACATTTAAGATTAATGGTTTTTATTTTTTTAAAATACTAAAATAATTAGTACTTTACAATACATGTAATTTGTACTGTACGCTCCGTTTTGCTATGTGAGTATATACTTTAAGGTTTGTTGTGAATGTTATTCCCATTATTGCACATTACATTACTCCATTGTTATTAAAATAAAAATAGTGACACATATATGTGAACATAAAATAGTTAATCTCCATACCATATCATTATCTATGTACTTGATGTATATTGACGAAAGCGGGGATTGTGGCTTAAACAATTCTCCAACAAACTTCTTCGTACTCTCCGCAATAGTAATCCATGAAAGCAGATGGCGTTCTACACTTGAAAGTTTGGTAAAATTCAGAAGATCTCTTAAGGTTAACAAGGGACTATTTGTAGGCGAAGAAATCCATTGCAGTGAATTTATTAATAAACCTGGGCCATTGGTCAGAATTAAAAGAAATGATCGGTTAGATATCCTTAATAAGTGTATTGATTGGGTCAACGACGAGCCATACATAAGTGTTTTTTCGGTAAGCATAAATAAGCAGCAGAACCCAAACCGGGATATTTTTGAATATGCCTGGAATGTTTTACTCATGCGATTTGAGAACACTTTATCTTATGGCAACTTTCCCGGAGTTGGAAGTAGTAAGGATATGGGAATTGTTATCTCAGACAATACAGAAGGAGAAAAGCTCCGAAAACTCGTACGCAAAATGAGGCATTTTAATACTATTCCAAATATGAATCAACCGGGAGCCAGAAATATGAAATTGAATTATGTAATTGAAGATCCAATTTTACGAGATTCCAAGCATTCATTGATTCACCAGATGAATGATGTTACGGCCTACTTTGCCAGGCAAATGTATGAGCCGAATGCTTATGTAAAGAAAAAGACAGCTCATAATTTTTATAAAAGATTAACGAAATGTTCCTTAATAAAAATTACGAATAAGAATAACTACGGGGTCGTTGAGTTATAGGCAAAAAAAAGGCAGCTAACGCCGCCGGGGGAATCCTACTACAAGCCTCTGCCTGGTTCAGATTCCATTCAAATATACAACAATTCACCGAAAAATGTTGCTTTAATAAATAACTTTTCAAGTATTAAAAATTCTGCAAGATTTATCTTTCCTTAAAACCAATTGCGTTATAAAACACCTGCTTGTAGGTTTCGCTTACCGGTAGTATTTTATCTTTTATCCCTACCTGTCCTTTTTCTATATGGGTAACCTTATCTGTGGCCACCATATAGGATTTATGGATACGGCAGATTTTTCCCGGCGGCAACAGCTGTTCAAATTCGGTGAATGTTTGCAGGGTAAGTATTTTATCCTGTAAGGTATGTACGCAACGGTAATCACGCATACCTTCTATATACAGCACATCTTTATAAAAGATTTTTTGTGTTTTGTAACCGGTATGTACAAAGAAATAATCCCGCGCAAACGCAGGCTGATCCTGGTATTGCTGGCTTACCTTTTCTACCGCTTTCAGGAAACGGGAGAAGTCGAAAGGCTTGAGCAGGTAGTCCGTAACATTCAGCTCATAACCTTTCAGGGCATATTTTTCATAGGCAGAAGTAATGATGATATGCGGATATTTTTGTAGTAGGGAGATGATTTCAATGCCCGTCATTCCCTCCATTTCAATATCCAGGAAAACGATATCCGGCTGCTGTGTTTTCAGGTATTGCCAGGCGGAGATACTGTCGTTGAAGACTTCCAGCAAACGGAGGTAAGGTACACGCGCCACAAAGGCAGCAGTTTTTTCTGCTGCCAGTGGCTCATCTTCTACTATGATACAATTAAGCTGCATCGAGTTTCATTTTAAGCTGTACGGTAAAGTACTGATCATCTTTATCGATTTTCAGTTCATGTTTTTGCGGATAGATGAGATCCAGCCGTTGTGTGATGAGCCGCATACCAATGCCGCCAGACTCAGTAGCAACGGTCTTTCCGGGCTGGTAAATATTACGGCATACAAACTCAATTTCATTAGCCGTCATGTTTACATGGATAGCAATCGCATTGGTTAATGTTTTTCCGGGGAGATGTTTAAATGCATTTTCTATTATCGGCAGGAAGATCATCGGGGCGATAGACAGCTGTTCCATTTGCCCTGTGGTGTGTAATTGCACAAAGTCCGGGTTCAATGAGCGTATCTGCTGCAGCCCGATATATTCTGCTATGTACCTGATCTCAGTGGCCAGTGGCACACGGTCTGTGGCAGATTCATACAACATAAAACGCAATAGCCCGGATAGTTTATTCAGGTAAACAGAAGCTTTTTCCGGGTCTTTCAGGATGAGCGCATCGATGTTGTTGATGGTATTAAAAAGGAAATGCGGACTTGTCTGTGCTTTCAGCAACTCCATCTGCGTGACGGCATTCAGCTTTTCGGCCTGTAGCAATTGCTGTTTTGCTTCCCGCCAATTGATACGGATACCCATGCCCACACCAAATATGGCAAAAGGAACTATCAGGATGTAGCCAAGGATACCAATATAACCCAGCATTAAAGCACCCAGAAAGAAAATGCGGGCTACTAATAGTGCTACGAGGAAAGGTGCTGCCAATGCAATAGCTACATTCACCACTGCTGTCCATCGCGGCGCTTTATTGACAATGGTAAGAAAAACAGATTTACCGGCAACATATGCCAGCCTGGACAGCGTTACATGGATGGCTGCCAGCGCCCAAACCTTCCGCAGCATTATGAAATAATCATCTACATTATCCTCCCTGACAGGGGATACGTACTGTGTTGCCCATGCTATAAATGCATATATGGGAATGATAGCCACCAGCCAGTAAAACCATATTAATAACGGCCGGAAAAAATTCATTTTAATACTGTTCATTGCAAATACTTTTATTTGACTCCAAAGCTACTCCTGCACACGGTTCCGTATATTTGAAATTGGTAAAACCAGCTGATCAATCCACCAAATTAATATTATGCTCTGCAACACAAAATTGCCTTACGTTCACCACTATACGAAAAAACAGGTCCGGTCAGCTATCCCATTTTAAGACGAAAAGAATAACGACACGCGGCAATTCATTGAAAATAAAAATAATATAAAAAATTTCTCCTTATTTCCAGGTACGGTACACCCGGAAATTCCCTTTCTGATTTTCTGAACAATCCGTGCCTCTTACCTGTTCCTTATTACTCATTGCTTCCTGCGCATAACAATGATTAGTACTCATTGCCCGTAACCTAAAAAGATAACATATGAAAAAGGTACTATTTATGTGCACGCTGGCCTTTGCTTCTATTGTTGGTTATTCCCAAACCGTTGAAAACTTCAATTTCCGCCGGGTAGATAAAACTACCGTTCCCGCTGTAGTAGTAGATGCAGCCGAAAGGGATTACCCCGATGGCAGTATACAGGAATACTTCGCGGTACCGGCCCAATTCACCCAGGAAGACTGGATGATCTCCTCTGATGGCAGCAACAATGCCGATTATTATTCCATTAGTATCGAAAAAGACGGTAACACCTATTACGCTTTGTACGATAAAACAGGCGCCAAACTCGCCTCCCAGGTGAAAATGCACGACGTACCCCTGCCTGATAAAATCGTAAAAGCTATAGGGAAAAAATATAAAGGGTATCAAATTGAATCTGACAAGTATACACAGCTTGTCAATGAAAGCTCCCGTAAGTCGTACTACCGGGTGACCATTGGCAACGGTACTGATCAGAAAAAGCTATTTTATAACCCCGATGGAAGCCCTGCAAAGTAAAATGTTTCTATTACTGTAAATCAATGAGGACGCCCCCGTAAAGGGCGTCCTTTCTCGTATAACAGCCTGCCGGACACAATATTTATCATGTAAAAGATTCCTGATATAGTCACTGAATAAGCCGCTAACTTTAATTGAATTATTAAACCTATCCCTGCCATTTATGAAAATAATCCCTTTTGTACTGCTGCTATTGCTTAGTGCTACAGCTTTTTCACAAACCAACCCTCCCGCTAAAAATACCGATCCGGCCACATCAGCATGGGCATTAAGGCAGGCACAATTCAAAGCGGCCGAGGGAAAGAACTATTATGAACTGACAAATGCGGATTCCATATTCCAAGCCGCCGGTATAGCGCGCCCCCACGGTGCCTGTATGCTTAGTTTCTGGTTTGCCGGGTGCGCCCCATGCGTTGCGGAATTCCCGGAACTTGCCAACCTGACAAAAAAATATGCTGCTGAAAATTTCACCCTCCTGTCGCTGACATTTGAAAATAATCCGGTCATCCAGCAGTTCCAGGAGAAATATAACCTTTCATTCATCCCCAAACATATCTCCGAAGCAGCATGCAACAAACTTGCCTTTGGTGGTGGTTATCCAAAAAATATTATTTTAGATGCCAGTGGCAATATCGTGCTGATAAGCATGGGAGGCGGTATCGACCCCAAGGGCTCCGCCATGCATTTCGCAGCTGAAATTATCCCTGCCATTGATAAGGCCCTGCAACAAAGCCAGGATATAAAGGCTACATATAAATAAATAATTATCTACATACATAAATAATATAAAATCATCTACATAAAATAAACAGCAGGTTATCCGAAATGCTTATAACCAGCTGTTTACCACCTGAATAATTGGCCGCTGTCTCTTTTCCTGATAGAGACAGCGGCTTTTTTTATACGAACGCCATTAATTCTTATACACACAACATCTTCCAAAAATTCAACTTATAGTAGTTTGCCGGTTTAGAAAAAGCCTGCCTGCAGGCCTATGACCAGCTGAAAAAATATCCAAGTATTCATATGAAGAAGTACATTTTTCTGATTTCCACGTGGCTAGTGTGTTGTATCGCTGCAAAAGCACAGCAGCTTAAATCTCCCGATCAAAAATTTGTCATGAACTTCGCCCTGCTGAAAGACGGCACTCCTACCTATGAGCTGACTTTCAAAGGTAAAGAAGTAATCAAACAGAGCGAACTCGGACTGGAACTTAAAGACGATGCGCAATCCCTGCTGCATAACTTTTCCGTAACTGATACGAAAAACACCACTTTCGACGAAACCTGGAACCCGGTATGGGGTGAAGTGAAATCCATCCGCAACCAGTACAATGAAATGGCGGTAACCCTTCAGCAACAAGGCACCGACAGACAAATCATCATCCGCTTCCGCCTCTTCAACGACGGTCTCGGATTCCGTTACGAATTCCCGGCTCAGAAAAATCTGACCTACTTCATCATTAAAGAAGAGCATACACAGTTTGCCATGACCGGCGACCATACTGCCTTCTGGATCCCTGGTGACTACGACACCCAGGAATACGACTACACCACTTCCAAACTGAGTGAAATCCGTGGCCTGATGCCTAAAGCGGTAACGCCTAACGTATCCCAGACCACCTTCTCTCCTACCGGTGTACAAACATCTTTAATGATGAAAACAGCCGATGGCATCTACATCAACCTGCATGAGGCGGCACTCATCGACTACTCCTGCATGCACCTCAACCTGGACGACAAAAACTTCGTGTTCCAATCCTGGCTGACACCTGATGCACAAGGCAATAAAGGTCACCTGCAGGCGCCCTGCAAATCGCCATGGCGCACCATCATCGTTTCTGATGATGCCCGCGATATCCTCGCCAGCAAAATGACCTATAACCTGAACGATCCTTCTAAAATTTCCAATACCTCCTGGATCAAACCTACCAAATACGTAGGCGTATGGTGGGAAATGATCACTGGCAGAAGCACCTGGGCTTATACAGACCAATTCTCCACTGTTCAGCTCGGCACTACCGACTATGCGAAAGCTGTTCCTAACGGTAAACATGGCGCCAACACTGCTAATGTGAAAAAATATATCGACTTCGCTGCTGAAAACGGCTTCGACGCGGTACTGGTAGAAGGATGGAATGTAGGCTGGGAAGACTGGTTCGGCAATTCCAAAGACTATGTTTTTGACTTCGTTACACCATATCCTGACTTTGATGTAAAAGGCCTGGAAGCCTACGCTAAATCCAAAGGCGTGAAAATCATCATGCACCACGAAACGTCCGGCTCTGTAAGGAACTACGAACGTCACATGGATACTGCCTATAAGTTCATGAAAGAAAATGGCTATGATGCAGTAAAAAGCGGCTATGTTGGCAATATGCTCCCACGCGGCGAACACCACTACAGCCAATGGATGCTGAACCACTACCTGTATGCCGTTGAAAAAGCAGCCGACTACCAGATCATGGTTAATGCTCACGAAGCGGTTCGCCCTACCGGTATTGCACGTACCTACCCTAATATGATCGGTAATGAGTCTGCCAGAGGTACCGAATACCAATCCTTCGGCGGTAATAAACCCAATCACGTAACTGTACTGCCTTTCACCCGCCTGATCGGTGGTCCGATGGACTATACGCCTGGTATCTTCGAAATGGATATCAGCAAAATGAATCCTGACAACCACTCTCACGTAAACAGCACCCTCGCCAACCAGCTGGCACTGTATGTTACCATGTACAGCCCATTGCAGATGGCAGCGGATATTCCTGAGAACTACATGCGCTTTAAAGATGCATTCCAGTTCATTAAAGATGTAGCCGTAGACTGGGACGACAGCAAATACCTGGAAGCAGAACCAGGCCAGTATATCACGGTAGCACGTAAAGCGAAAGGTACCGGTAACTGGTTTGTAGGCAGCGTTCAGGGCGACAATGCACGTACTTCCAATATCAGCCTCGACTTCCTCGAAGCTGGTAAAAAGTACACTGCTACCATCTACGCAGATGCAAAAGGTGCACATTATAAAACTAACCCGCAGGCATATACGATCCGTAAAGTTGCTGTTACCAGCAAAACCAAACTCTCTACGAATTGCGCGCCAGGCGGCGGTTATGCTATCAGCATCACTCCTGCACAGTAATACCCTCAGCAATACAGAAAAGGGTGTCTCTACAAAAGTAGAGGCACCCTTTTTATTTTAAAGTTGGTATAAGATTAAATAGATGTACCCGTAAATGTAACTACACTACTTGCCGGTACCTGCACGCTGAATGCACCACCGGTACCAGGCGCCACAGGCGTACCTTGTGCCCAATGCGCACTGCTGGCAGCAGAGGTAGTATAGGAAGTAATAGAAGAAGAGGAGAACCCGGTAAGTCCCAGTTGTAAATTAACTGGTACAGTGCCCGTGTTAATCACTACCACGCTGTATTCACCGGTAGCAGGTTTTTTGTAAGCCGAAACTTTGATATTGCTGTTGTTGGAAACAGTAGCCGCAAAGCGGAAATAACCCGGATGTATAAAACGGGAGAATTGGCCGAATACATCGTAGGTTTTAGGAAACTCCAGGCTGCCATCGCTTTTGGTACATACCAGCGCTTCGTTATTCTGGAAGTCCAGCATACCCAGCCAATACACATAGGCGTTCACGTTACATTCCGCGAAGAATTTATGCATGCTGGTTGCCAGCTTCATTCCTTCTGCCATAGAGGCATCGTAGTTACCACTGTCATCACTGGCTTCTGTCATCCATACCGGTTTGTTGGCGGTAGCATAATTCCAGATGGCCGGGCTTTGGTTCAATCCCTTGTTACCTAAAATGACCTGTCCGATTTCTACATAACCATGACCTGCGAGGATATCCACATTGCTTTTGTCCATGCTGCTGAGGAAGCTGTTGGCAGTGCCCCAGGCGGCATTTTCAGAAGAGATGATTTTCACGGAATTGAGTCCCTGTGCATTCAATGCAGGACGCAGGTTATTACTTACGAATTGTCCGAGATGTCCGGATGTCCAGTAGCAGGCAGGCCAGCTGGAGAAAACGTTTTCCGGCTCATTGCTCGGCGATACTGCATAGAAGTTAACCCCTTCGTTCTGATAGGATTTGGCAAAACCAGCGATGTAGTTAGCGAAGTCGGTGGAGCTGGTGTTGTAGTTCAGACTGTTAAAACCGGTACCACTTACATTGCCGGTATTGGTTTTCATGCTGAGGGGTGGTGTCCAGGCACTGGCAAACATAATCGGTGTCTGGTAACGTTGCTTCACTGTTTTAAGTATCCACAGCTGTGAGATCTGCGCCTTCTGATCGTCGGTCAGCGACGTATAGGCGGCACTGTTAATATCCACATCGATATCAACACCGGCAGGTTTAACGGTTACTGCGCCGGTAGATTTGTTAAACGGAAAAGTGTACATCACTTCGCCGCGGATCATGTTTAACTGCAGGCCGGTATTACCCCATAATGATTCCATGGCGCTATCACGTTTCAGCGACTGGAAGAAAGGGGTGGCACGGCCAGCAAAAGCGCCAAAGCCATCAATCTGCTGATAACCCTGACTCCAGTTGAGCGAGATGTTAGCGCTGTCGACACCTGGAGTAGTGGAGGCGATACCGGCTTTTATGCCGTTGATTTGCTGCAATGAGTTGTCAGCCAGGTTTTTTGAGCAGCTGACACCAAAAAGGGCTACCAGTAAGGGCAGAGAGAACTGGTGGAGGTGATTTTTTTTCATTATTCAAATTTGGGTTTAGAGATCGAAAGTCGATGCCCCCCAATAACGCGGACCAGTATCACAGGCAATCTGAATTTACCAAGGATTAACGATGATTAAAACGAAGTCTGACGAAGTTTCCTGGTCGTGAAAAAGATTGGATAAAAAAGTATCGGTAGTATTATGCTTTCATTAATTATATGTTTTATTTCGCTTTTTTATAACGAAGCCGGAGGCTTCGTTATAAAAAAGCGAAAGCTTCTCCCGCCTGCGGCGGGAGAAGCTTTCGCCTCTTAAACAGCAGCGCTGTTTTATTAATCTTCTTCTCCGGAATTCTTCATCTTCATCAGCAAAGCATATGCATTTTTTAATACCAGTTGCTGCTTAGATAAATCTGTTTTTATTTCCGTATAACCGTTATAGTTAGTTCCCGTTTCTACCGGCAGCATAGTAAATTTATCCTTACCATCCGATACAAAAACATAGTACTTATTCTGCCATCTTACTACGGCATCATCAGGAACCGCCTGTACATTGACGTTATTCAGTTCGATCTCCGCCGTCATAAACATGCCCGGTACCAGTCGCTTATCGTACTTATCAAAATGACAATGTACTTCTCCGGCGCGGTTCTCATCTACATTACGGGTAACCAGGTGTACTTTACCGGTATATTTCTCCCCGGGATTGCTGGTAGTATAACATACAATCGCCTGGCCATCTGCAATATGATCGATATCTTTTTCAAATACGGTCAGACTCAGGTGCAGGTCCGCAGGATTGATGAGTTCAAACAGTACATCCGTCGGGCTTACATACCTGCCGGCATTCCCGTTCACCTTTGTAACAAAACCACTGATAGGCGCATAGATATTCGCTGTACGGGTGATGTTGCCATCGCTCAGTTTATCAGGGTTGATATTGATCAGCAACAGCTTTTCTCGCAAGGCGCTTAAAGTAACGCGTTGTCCTTCGTACTCTGCTTTCGCCTGCTGGAAAACCTTATCGCTGTTGGCTTTAGACTCGTTCAGCTCTTTCTGGCGCTGATAGTCGGCCTCCAGGTAATGGAGTTTACTTTTAGCCATGAGGTAATCCTGCTGTAGCTGTATGTACTGCGGATCTTCCAGCGTGGCCAGCACCTGTCCCCTGTTTACCGGCATTCCCGGCAGCAATGGCAATGTTTTCAGGTAGCCGCCGAGTGGCATACTAACAGATACCACGTTCTGCGGTGGTACATCTATTACACCATTCAAACGCAGCAGGGAATGCATCGTTTGCATGGTGGCAGCACCTACTTCGATACCGCCATTTTTGATTTGCGCTGCTGTCAGCTCTACTTCGTTCGTCAATGTATCTGCCACAACAGTCTTATTCTCCTGTGTAGCCGCTTCCTGCTTACCATTTTTACAGGCCAGCAACAGTACACTCAGACTATATATTACAACCAATGTATTTTTCATCGGGATCAGTTTATTAAATGGTTCCACTCAGCCTTTCCACAGTAAATGCTGCATTATTCAGCTGTTCGATTGTATTGAAGTAATTTCCTTTCATATCCAGTGCCTGGTTGATCAGGATCACCCAGTCCAGGTAACCGATTTCACCTGTCAGCATTCTTTTATAGGCCGCTGCGATGATCTGTTCTGCATTTTTAAGGGTCACCTGTTCATAGCTTTTCAGCAGCTCCGTATTGCGGTTGTATTGTTCCAACGCATTCTGCAATTCGGTACTGAGCAACATACGGGTGGCATCCATTTCCCGTTGCTGCTGCTGCATCATGATGTTGGAAGCCTTGATACGGCTACGCTGACCAATGGTAAGCAACGGCACGCCAACGCCTACACTGAAAGAAGAAAAGCGGTCGCCACTACCGAAATATTTGTTCTGGCCGCTGACATCCTGGTAACCGATGATAGACATGTTATTATATCCCAGGTTCAGGTTAGGCAGCATTTTACTTTTCTCCAGCTTATATTCCTGCTCACTGCGCGTTACCAGTTTCTCCTGTAGCTGCATCTGCGGCGTATGGGCGACGGCGCTGGAATCAGGCAGCTGTGGTAAATGATAGATGATGGTGTCCTGTTCAGGTACTACCACCACCGGTTCATTCAACAGCATACGGAACTGGTTCAATGCCACGGCATAATCGGTACGTAATGCGGTCAGCTGATTGGCGATCTGCTGGCGCTGGTTTTCGGCAGTGGATTTCTCCAGGATATCCGTATCTCCTACTTTAAAACGAAGCGAAGCCTTCTGTAAAAAAACAGCATACATACTATCTGCCTGCAATAACAACTGCTCCCTGTGCTGCATCACCAGTATGGCATAATACAGCTGCTTCACCATGGCCTTCACGTCCTGTTCGCGTTGCAGCGTATTGGTTTTGCTCAGTTCAATATTGGTCATGTTCAGGGAACGCTGACGTTTATATACCGTCGGAAACTGTACGCCCTGGGAAACACTGAAGCGGTTGTCGTTGGCAGCGCTGTTGATCTTGCCGTACTCAAATGCGACGTTGGTTTTATCTATATCCAGGCTGCTTTTCTTCAGCGACTGATAGTATTGTTCTCCCAGCCTGGACGCCTGGATATTCAGGTTGTTTTTCAGGGCACGCTGCAACGACTCATCGAGTCCGATCTTTTGCTGCGCGTGCAAAGTAGCTGGTATACTTAAAATAAGTATAGCCACCACCGTTATTACACGTTTACCTTTAAAATATCCGAACCCTTTATCGAAAAGGATATAGAATACCGGTAATACAAATAAAGATAGCATGGTAGATATAATTAAACCTCCGATTACAACTGTTGCCAGCGGCTTCTGTACTTCCGCGCCGGCGCCCTTGCTGATGGCCATCGGGATAAAGCCCAGGGACGGCACCAGGGCAGTCATCAACACTGCACGCAGCTTGACTTTAGTGCCATGAATAATAATCTTTCGCGGATCATCCCAACCTTCTTTTCGCAGGTGATTAAACTCCGTGACGAGCAAAATACCATTCAGTACCGCTACACCAAACAATGCGATAAATCCAACGCCGGCGGATATACTAAAAGGCATATCGCGCATCCACAATGCAAGGATGCCACCAATGGCCGACAACGGAATGGCGGTATAAATCAGCAGTCCCTGCTTCACAGAGTTAAAAGCGAAATACAGCAGCAGGAAGATCAGCAGCAGTGCCACCGGCACTACCACGGATAAACGCTGTTTGGCTGCGGTCAGGTTATCGAAAGAGCCACCGTATACGATGTTATATTCTTTAGGGAGTTTCAGCTTTGCAGCTACTTTTCCCTGTAGTTCTTTCACGATGGTCTGTACATCCCTGCCGGCCACGTTGAAGCCTACAATAATCCTGCGGTGTGTGTTTTCACGCTGTATCTGGTTGGGACCTTCGGTTTCCTCTATCGCGGCTACCTGTGATAAAGGTATCTGCGTTCCCTGCCTGGTGGGAATGAGCAGGTTACGTACATCGTTGGTGTTCTTACGCACATCATCTGCCAGCCTAACGACCATGTCGAAGCGTTTTTCCCCTTCGTATACGAGACCGGTCGCTTGTCCGGCGAAGGCCGTATTTACCACGCGGTTGATATCGCTCACATTGAGGCCGTATTGGGCCATGGCATCACGGTTATAGGTGATGACCAGCTGCGGCATACCTGTCACCGTTTCTACGTACAGGTTAGTGGCGCCATTTACAGTTTTTATAATCTCTCCCAATCTGTTTGCATAATGGGCCAGCGTATCTAAATCTTCTCCAAAAATCTTACAAACAACATCCTGTCTCGCGCCGGTCATCAGCTCATTGAAACGCATCTGCACCGGAAATTGAAAACCTACGCTCACGCCCGGTACTACAGATAATGCTTTGGTCATCTTCTCCGATAATTCATCGAAGGAATGGGCGGAAGTCCATTGTTTCTTAGGTTTCAGGATGACCATCATATCACTGGCTTCCAGCGGCATTGGGTCTGTAGGAATTTCCGCACTGCCTATTTTGGTCACTACTTTTTCCACTTCCGGAAACTGCTTCAACAGGATTTTAGAACACTGTTGTGTGGCTTCTATGGTGGTATTCAGATTACTACCTGTCAACAGGCGGGTATCTGCAGCAAAATCTCCTTCTTCCAGCTGCGGGATAAATTCTCCCCCCATTCTTCCCAGGATGATTACAGCGATACCAAACAGTACCAATGTGGTAGCAATAATGGTTTTAGGGTAATACATCACTTTTCCCAGCAATGGCTGGTATTTCCGCTCCAGCCATGCCATCATCCTGTCTGCCAGGGAAGGCTTATGACTTATTTTTTTGCTGAGGAACAAAGCGCTCATCATCGGTACATAGGTAACCGATAGTATAAAGGCCCCCAGAATGGCGAAAGCCACGGTTAAGGCCATTGGCTTAAACATCTTCCCTTCAATGCCCTGTAGGGATAAAATCGGGATGTATACGATCAGGATAATGATCTGGCTGAAAACAGCAGATTTAATCATGGAGCCGGCGCTGGCGTTTACTTCGCTATCCATGGTGGCCTGGTCTATCTGTGTCACCTTACTGAATATTTTGGAATGTGTAAACCGGTGCAGGATCGCTTCCACGATAATCACCGTACCATCCACGATCAGTCCGAAGTCGATGGCGCCCAGCGACATCAGGTTACCACCTACGCCGAATTTGTTCATCAATATGATGGCAAACAGCATCGACAGCGGTATCACACTCGATACGATCAGTCCGGCCCGTAGGTTGCCCAGGAAGAATACCAGTACAAACACCACGATCAACGCCCCTTCTACCAGGTTGGTTTCTACGGTGCTGATGGCATTATTCACCATTTTGGTCCTGTCGAGGAAGGGCTCTATGACCACCCCTTCGGGTAATGACTTCTGTATTTCCGCGACTTTTTCTTTTACGCGTTTGATAACGGCAGAAGAGTTATCTCCTTTCAGCATCATGACCACGGCGCCGGCTACTTCTCCTTTGTCGTTATAACACATGGCGCCATAGCGGATAGCGGAGCCGAAGCGCACGTCGGCCACGTCCCTGATGAGTACGGGGATGCCGTTATTCAGCGTTTTCACTACTATTTTCCCGATATCTTCGATGCTGCGGGTAAGGCCTTCACTGCGTATATACAATACCGTAGGGCCCTTTTCAATATAGGCGCCACCGGTATTTTCATTGTTCCTGGCCAGGGCGTCGAATACATCGGCGATGGTTACATTGGCGGCCTTTAACTGGTCGGGCTTCACGGCCACTTCATATTGCTTCAGGCGGCCACCGAAGCTGCTTACATCGGCTACACCCGGCGTTCCCAGCAGCTGGCGGCGCACTACCCAGTCCTGCAGGGTACGCAGCTCCATAGGGCCATATTTGCTTTCATAGCCTGGCTTAGGACGTAATACATACTGGTAGATCTCTCCCAGCCCGGTAGTAACCGGCGCCATTTCAGGCGCTCCAACGCCGGCAGGAATGTCGCGCTGTACCTGCTGCAAACG